>DASXKD010000520.1:0-16698 GCA_036497045.1 Streptosporangiaceae bacterium
GCCCAAGCGCTGGGCGTCCGGGCTGTCGTGGTCGTGCCGCACAACGCAGCCGAGGTCAAGGTCGCCGCCGCAGCCCGGCACGGGGCGCGGATCGTGACCGTCGAGCCCACGCTCGAAGCCCGGATCGCGGGCGCGCAGGAACTCGTCGACCGGCACGGTTACACGCTCATCCCGCCCTTCGATCACCGTGACGTGATCGCGGGCCAGGGCACGATCGGCCTGGAGATCGCGGCCGACCGCCCGGACGCCGACCTGGTGCTGGTCCCCGTCAGCGGCGGTGGCCTGATCTCAGGCATTGCGGCGGCCGTCTGCGCGGTATGCCCGGGAGCGAAGGTGATCGGGGTCGAGCCGGAACTCGCCGCCGACGCCAGGGACTCGCTGCGCCGCGGCGAACGGGTCGCGTGGCCGCCCAGTACCACCGGGCGGACCATCGCGGACGCGCTGCGAGTGGAGCAGATCGGTGCCCTGCCCCTGCGGCACATACTCGGCTTGGTGCACGACATCGTCACCGTGACCGAGGACGAGATCCGCGAGGCGGTCCGGCTGACCGCGACCCGGGCCCGGCTGGTCGCGGAGCCCGGCGGTGTGGTGGCCGTGGCCGCCTGGCTGTTCCGCCGGGACCTGCCCGCCGCGCGGGCCCCCGTCGCGGTCCTGTCCGGCGGCAACATCGCCCCTGACCTGCTGGCCGAGATCCTCG
This sequence comes from Streptosporangiaceae bacterium, assembly GCA_036497045.1. Classification (GTDB taxonomy): domain Bacteria; phylum Actinomycetota; class Actinomycetes; order Streptosporangiales; family Streptosporangiaceae; genus DASXKD01. The sequence goes on from DASXKD010000520.1 coordinate 698, forward strand.
CCGGCCCGGCCGGGCCGGCGCCCCGGCCAGGCACCGCGGTCCAGGATGCGCCGCGCCCGGTCCCCGGCTGAGACACCCCCGGGCCAGCCACAGGGCAGTGCCGTGCCTTGCTGCACCCGCCTGGCTGAGCACCATTAAGCCTGGCGGCCTGGGTCCTGGCGAGGAACTCTTGCTCTAGGCTGGGCTCGTTATGCGCGCAACCTTTGCCTACACCACCGCGCGGATCCTGCTGTTCGTCGCGGCTACCGGCCTGATCTACCTGGCCGGCGCGCGCGGGCTGCTGCTCCTCGGGCTGGCCCTGGTGGTGAGCGGCGCCGCCAGCTACATCCTCCTGTCCCGCCAGCGGGATGCCATGGCGGGCGCGCTGAGCCGGCGGCTTGGCTCCTTCCGGTCCAGGCTCGATGCCGGCGCCCAGGCGGAGGACAAGGACTAGGACCGGGTTACCCGCAGTCCCCGTCCACCGTGAGGGCATGAACGTGACAACGAGGCCCCGCTAGGGGCACCAAGCTCACATTCACGGACCTTCAGCCTGCCGGGGCGTTCTTCAGCCAGCCGCCGCTGGTGAGCAGCGCGAGCACCGCCTGGACCGCTTCCTGCCTGCTCATCACCGACGTGTCGACGGTCAGGTCGGCGTTCTTTGGCTCCTCGTACGGGTCGGAGACCCCGGTGAAGTGGTCGATGAGCCCCGCGCGCGCCTTGGCGTACAGGCCCTTGCGGTCCCTGGCCTCGCAGACCGCCACCGGCGTGGCGACGTGAATGAGCAGGAAGTCGCCCACCTCGCTGACCATCCGGCGCACCTGTGCGCGGGCCGCCTCGTACGGGGCGATCGGCGCGCAGATCGCGATGCCGCCGTGCCGTGCGACCTCGGTGGCCACATAGCCGATCCGGGCGATGTTCAGATCGCGGTCGGCCCTGGAGAAGGTGAGCCCTGCCGACAGCAGCTGGCGGACCAGGTCACCGTCGAGCAGCGATACCGTCCGGTCGCCCCGTTCGGCCAGCGCGTCGCGCAGCGCCCGGGCGATCGTCGACTTGCCGGAGCCGGACAGCCCGGTGAAGAACACGACCACGCCGCGCTCCCGGCGCGGCGGGCGGGCCCGGCGCAGCTCGGCGGTCACCCCGGGCGGCGCGTACCAGCCAGGCACGTCCTCACCACGGTCGAGCAGATCCTCAAGCTCGCCCGCGGCCAGGTCGGACTGCTCGGTGCCCGGCTCGATGAGCGCCAGCGGGCGCCACACCTCGGCGGCACGGTCATAAGCCCATTCATCGCCCGGCATCACCGGGATCGGGGTTCGTATGGGGGCATCGTCGTTCGCTGGCCGGCCGCCACGGTCGGCATCCCGTTCGTCCAAAAGCAGGTGGGTGGCGCCGTAGGCCGCGGCGACCACCGTGCGGATCGCGGCCTCCCGCGCCACGGTGGTGTCCCTCGGCGCGAGCGGCACCGGCACCATCACGGTGCCGGGCGGCAGGTGCTTGGACGCCGCCGCGACCGCCCGTACCAGCGCCTCCGGCCGCACCACCACGTCGGCCGGGCCGCTGATCAGCGGCAGGAGCAGCAGCCTGGCCCTGAGCTGGCCGGCGAAATGCCGCAGCTGCCCGATCTGCCGGCCGCTGAGCGGGCGCCTGGTCGCGAACGCGAGTACCGGGCCTTCACCCAGTACCGCGCGCACCTGCGCCGGGGTCTGCCGCAACTGCCGGAACGGGCCGTGCTCGGGATCGCGGAACGCGGTCACCGGCCCGGCGAGCCGAACCATGGCCGGGCCCGCTTCGTCGGGGCGCGCGTGCCGCCCGGCCTGCCCGTATTGCCCGGTCTGCCCGAGCGGTTGCGCCGCTGATCGCTCGATGATCTCCAGGATCGCGAGTGGCGTGCCTTCCGGGTCGTTGAGTGTGAGCTTGCCCGCCGAGGCCGGGACGGCGTCCTCGGGGACATCGAGGACCACGGGGACCGGCCACGGCGTGCCGTCCTCGAGCGTGCCGCGTTCGGCCACGCACGCCACGTCGGCCGCGTTCAGGAATCCGGTCAGGGGCGCGAATACGCCCATCAGCAGCAGCTCGAGGTCGCCGAGCTGGCCTTCGTCGAGGGTCCAGGAGGGAAGGCCCGTGATGTCCATGGCCGGCCCGGGCGCCGCCTCAGCGGTCACATCCACCTCCGTATGGGCCGGCCCACTCCACTGGGCCGCCGCTTGGCTCCGGGTACCGCCAGGCGAGGCCTGAGGGTACACGGACAGTAACTACCGGGCCAGGCGGTTCCGCGGCGCCCGCCGGTGCCGTAGGCACGGAGCCGGTCGGCGCTGCGTGCGTTGTGAGCCGCAACACGGAGGTTCAGGCCGCGCGGTCCCGCCCGCTGCCCTCGGGCTCAGATTATCCGGGCGAATCTGTCCTCCGGCTTGCGGATGACATAGAGCAGGTCCTCGTGGGCTGAAGTCAGCCGCCCCCGGGACAGCCGGGCAACGAGCATCTGCGCGGTGAGGTATCCGCGCGGTCCCCTGCGCAGCCCGCCGGCCAGCCCGCCAAGCGCCCCACGCTCCGCGATCACCAGGCCGTGCATCAGCACATATGCCTGCACCCCGCGTCCGGAGGCAAGCCGTTCGTACACGGCCACATGCGGCCCTGGCTCACCGGGCTGGCGCTTGCGCCAGATGGCCCGCCGGAACGGCACGGGCAGCACCCGGTCCAGGAAGCCTGCGGCGCTGTCGCGGTCCCGGATGCGCAGCAGTAGCAGTCCGCCCGGCTTGACAGCCGCGCTCAGCCGGTCCAGGACCAGTTCGGCATTCTCGATCCGGCCAAGCAGCGAGGAGCACTGAACGATGTCGTAGGCCCGGGGCGGCAGCGTCACCGTGCGCAGATCGCCGAGGATGGCCTCGCCCATGCTCTGGTGGTGGGCCACGGCCGCGCGGGTGACCTCGGTGTCCTCGTCGATCATGCTGACGCTCAGCCGTGCGCCGGCGGCGCGCAGCGGGCCGGTGTCCAGGTCCTCCGCGGTGGTGCAGCCGGCCTGCAGGATCGTGATCCGCTGGCCTGAGTTCTCCGCGGCATATGACCGGGTGTGGCGGCCGAACAGGTCTCCGCCGGCCAGGCGCGGCACCACCGCCAAAGGCGCCCCAGTACGGCCAGCAGCACTAGCCGGACCGGCACGGTCCGCGGCGGCGGGGATCATGATGGGGCTCTCCGTAGCGGCGCGGTCCGTAGCGGCGCGGTCCGTAGTGGCGCGGTCCGTAGTGGCGCGGTCCGTGGTGGCGCGGTCCGTGGTGGCGCTGCTTGTGTGGGCGGAAGTTGTGGCGGCGCGATCCGTGGCGGCCGTGGGAGCGGGGCCGGGAGGGCCCGGAATGACGTAGCGCGGAGCGGCGCGCTCCGCTGCGGCGTCAGCCGGAGGAGTCGCGGTACCCGCGGGCCCGGACGGTGGCCTGACCGATCCCGGCGGCGTAGGTGAAACTGCGGCCCGGCCGGGCATGGATGGCCTGGGCGCGGATGGCCTGGGCGCGGATGGCCTGGGCACGGATGGCCTGGGCACGGATGGCCTGGGCACGGGCCGGGCATCCGTGCCGCGCCCGGCGGACGGGATGAGCCGGACGCTGCCCGTGCTGGGGAACTCGTACGGCATCGCGCTCGGCACCGCCGGCTGATACCAGTCCGTGGCCTCCTCCGGCCCGTCCGCAGGTGCCTGGTCTGGTGCGCTGGAGGCAGGGGTTACCGGCCGGGGGGTGGCCGGGCGTGCCTCGCGCCGGCTGGCCGCGGGCTGGGCCAGCAGCCGGAAGCCTTCGGCCTCGTCGTCCGCCGATGCGGCAGGCTCGGGCGCCGCGGGCTCAGGTGCCGCGGGCGTGGCGGTGGCAGGCGACTCTGACACGGCGCTCGCCGTAGGTGGGGCCGCCGTTCGGCTGGCCGGGGGTGCCGCCGGCCGCTTGCTGGCCGCCGATGCCGCGGGGGCGGCCGCCGTCTCTGGTTCGGCGCTCGCCGTTGCGGTGTCTGTGGTCAACGGCTTCGCGGCAGCACCGGGCGTCGCACCTTCGGGATGGGCGTGAGGTGCCGGGTTCGGCACGGTGTCGGCTGCGCCTTGGTCCGGCGTCGTGGTGGGCGCTGCTGTGTCGGGCCCGGGGGTGGTCGCGGTTGTGGCCGGCGTCGCGGTGGGCGCTGCTGTGTCCGGCCCGGGGCTGGCTGCGGTTGTGGCCGGCGCTGGGCTGGATGCGGCTGCGCTCGCGTCGGCACTCGCCGCCGTCTTGGCCCGGGCACGGGATGCCGCAGTCTTCGCCTGGGCGCTGGCCGTTGTCCCGGACCGGGAGGTAGCCGGCGTTGTAGCCGACCGCGCACCAGGCCCGGATCCGGCCGGCCGGGCTCCGGCTGCGGGCAACCCCGTAGCGGTCGCGGCCGGGCCCGCGGCGTCGGCCGCGGCCGACCGGGCCTCTGGCTCGGTGGCAAGCGCGCTGCCCTGGTCACGGTCGGCTGAGGCCGCCTTGGCGGCACGTGGCCGGTCGGCTGCCTGTGGCTGGCTCAGTGTGCCAGCGGGCTGCCTTTTGGCGGCGCGCCTTGGGGCGGGACCGGTTCCCCTTCCCGTCGAACCATCCCCGGGGGTCCCGTTCTCCGAAGTCACGGCACCATAGCGTAGCCTGAGGCTTTTGCGAACTCGTGGGAGAGAGGCAAAGAAGGTTCTGCCGCCCGGGATGCAGAGGCCTGCCGGGACCGGGCCGGCAGCCCCGCGAGAGGCAATAAGGTGGAGGTATCCCGCATCCACGTCATGCCTTCGCTGGCGTCAGTGCGGGCCTTTCGTGCTGCCTACCCAGGGACACCATGAGCCTCGCCGGCCTCCTCAGCGTCATCACGGACGACCCCCAGTTTCGCCAGGTCTCCAGGCAGGCCGCGGCCGACTCCGACGGAGGTTACCCGGGCGACGGCGCGGACGTGACCGCGCCGTCCGCGCTCCGTCCGCTGCTCGCCGCGGCCCTGACCGGCCTGCCGGGGACAGCCAGCCGGTTCCTGCTCGCGGTCACCGCGACCGCGAGGGAAGCCGAGGAACTGGCCGGGGCGCTCGGCTCCCTGCTGCCCGCCGACAAGGTGGCTTACTTCCCCGCCTGGGAGACGCTCCCGCACGAACGGCTCTCCCCCCGCTCGGACACCTCCGGCAAGCGCCTGGCGGTGCTGCGCCGGCTTGCCCACCCCGATCCCGCCAGCTCCCGTACTGCCGCGGTCACCGTCCTGGTCGCTCCGGTGCGCGCCCTGCTCCAGCCGATCGTCAGCGGTCTGGCCGACGTGGAGCCGGTCTCGGTGGCCGAAGGTGACACCTGCGACCTGGACGAGATGCTGGCCAGGCTCATCGACATCGGGTATGTGCGGACGGACCTGGTCGAGCGGCGCGGTGAGGTGGCGGTCCGCGGTGGCATCATCGACGTCTTCCCGCCCGTGGAGGAGCACCCGGTGCGGGTCGAGTTGTTCGGCGACACCGTCGAGGAGACCCGCTTCTTCCGGGTGGCCGACCAGCGCAGCCTGGGGCCTGCCCCGGGCCTGTGGGCACCGCCGTGCCGCGAGCTCCTGCTGACGCCGGACGTCAGGGACCGCGCCAAGCACCTCGCCAACGATCACCCCGGGCTTGCTGACGTGCTCGGCAAGCTGGCCGACGGCATAACCGTGGAGGGCATGGAGGCGCTCGCGCCGGTGCTCGCCCCCCGGATGGAACTACTGGTCAATTACGTGCCCGCCGGCGGGGCGGTGCTCGCCTGCGACCCCGAGCGGATCCGCGCGCGGGCTGCCGACCTTGTCCGCACCAGCCAGGAGTTCCTTGAGGCGTCCTGGGTGAACGCGGCGGCGGGCGGCCAGGCGCCGATCGACCTCGGGGCGTCCGCGTTCCAGTCGATCACCCAGGTGCGCGCCGCCGCGGACAACCGGGGGCTGCCCTGGTGGACCATTGCGCCGTTCGACGTCGCCGACCCCGGCGCCGGTCCGGTGGCGGCCAGCCACGGCGCCACGGATGGCGGAGCGGGCGAGACCGGCCCCGGGGCTGCGTATGGCCAGGATCTTGACAGTGATCCGGGCAGCGCGGAGCGCCTTTCGGTGCGCCTCGGCGGGGCCCCGGCCCCTGCCTACCGCGGCGACACCAGCCGGGCACTGACCGACGTGCGGGGCTGGCTTGGCGAGGGCTGGCGGGTGGTGCTTGTCACCGAGGGTCACGGCCCGGCGCAGCGCCTGGCTGAGATGCTCCGCGGTGAGGGTTTCGGCGCGCGGCTCGGTGACCTGACGGACCCGCCTGAGCCGGGAGTGCCGAGCGTGACGACGGCGCTGATCCAGAACGGGTTCACCTGGGAGTCCGTGCGGCTGGCCGTGCTCACCGAGGCCGACCTGATCGGCCAGCACACGGGATCGCGCGAGGGGCGGCGGATGCCCAGCCGCCGGCGCGGTGGCATCGACCCGCTCCAGCTCACCCCCGGTGACTACGTGGTGCACGAGCAGCATGGCGTCGGCCGGTACCAGGAGATGACCAGCCGCAGCATCCAGGGCGCGGTCAGGGAATACCTGGTGATCGAGTACGCGCCGGGCAAGCGGGGCCAGCCGCCCGACAAGCTGTACGTGCCGACCGACCAGCTCGACCAGGTCACCAGGTACGTCGGCGGCGAGATGCCCAGCCTGCACCGGCTTGGCGGCGGCGACTGGGCCAAGACCAAGGGCCGCGCCCGCAAGGCGGTCCGCCAGATCGCGTCGGAACTGATCAGGCTGTACTCGGCGCGGATGGCCTCGCCGGGGCACGCGTTCGGCGCCGACTCCCCCTGGCAGCGGGAGCTGGAGGATGCGTTCCCCTACGTCGAGACGGCCGACCAGCTCGCGGCCATCGACGAGGTGAAGCGGGACATGGAGCGGCCGGTGCCGATGGACCGGCTGATCTGCGGGGACGTCGGTTACGGCAAGACCGAGATCGCGGTCCGCGCGGCGTTCAAGGCGGTGCAGGACGGGAGCCAGGTGGCCGTCCTGGTGCCCACCACGCTACTGGCCCAGCAGCATCAGGCCACGTTCGGTGAGCGGTACGCTCCGTTCCCCGTGGTGGTGCGCACGGTGAGCCGGTTCCAGAGCGAGGCCGAGGTGGCCGAGACGCTCCGCGGGCTGGCCGACGGCACGGTGGACGTGGTGATCGGCACCCACCGGCTGCTGTCGCCGGACAGCAGGTTCGCCCGCCTCGGCCTGGTCATCCTCGATGAGGAACAGCGGTTCGGGGTGGAGCACAAGGAGTACCTCAAGCGGCTGCGGACCGAGGTGGACGTGTTGTCCATGTCGGCCACCCCGATCCCGCGCACGCTGGAGATGGGCGTCGCAGGGATCCGGGAGATGTCCACGATCTTGACCCCGCCCGAGGAGCGGCACCCGGTGCTGACCATGGTCGGCCCGTACGAGGAGAAGCAGATCGCCGCCGCCATCCGGCGCGAACTGCTCCGCGACGGCCAGGTGTTCTTCGTGCACAACCGCGTCTCCTCGATCAACAAGGTCGCTGCCAGGGTCGCGGAGATGGTGCCGGAGGCCCGGGTCGTGGCCGCGCACGGCCAGATGAACGAGCACATGCTCGAACGGATCATGCTGGAGTTCCTCGATCGCAAACACGACGTGCTCGTGTCCACCACGATCGTCGAGTCCGGCCTGGACATCCCCAACGCCAACACGCTGATCGTGGACCGTGCCGACGTGTACGGGCTGGCCCAGTTGCACCAGTTGCGCGGCCGGGTCGGCCGGGCCAGCGAGCGGGCCTACGCCTACTTCCTGTTCCCGCCGGAAAAGCCTCTGACCGAGACGGCGCACGAGCGGCTGGCCACCATCGCTCAGCACACCGAGATGGGCGCGGGCATGTACGTGGCACTGAAGGACCTGGAGATCCGCGGAGCGGGCAACCTGCTCGGCGGGGAGCAGTCCGGCCACATCGCCGGGGTGGGCTTCGACCTCTACGTGCGGATGATCGGCGAGGCAGTGGGCGAACTGCGCGACGCCGGGCCGGCCGAGCGGGCGGAGGTCCGGGTGGAGCTGCCGGTCAACGCGCACATCCCGCACTCCTACGTGCCGGGGGAGCGGCTGCGGCTCGAGGCCTACACCCGCATCGCCGCCATCGTCTCCGGTGCGGACATCACGGCCGTCACCGAGGAACTGACCGACCGCTACGGCCCGCTGCCCGACCCGGTGCTCGGCCTGCTTGCCGTGGCCGGCCTGCGTGCGCAGGCCCGCAAGGCCGGGCTGACCGATATCACCCAGCAGGGCACGCACATCAGGTTCTCGCCGGTGGATCTCCCGGAATCCAGGCAGGTTCGGGCGCAGCGGCTCTACCCGAAGACGGTCCTGAAGCCGGCGGTGCGTACGATGCTCGTACCGGTGCCCAGGGATCTACCTGGCGCCCGCCCCGGAGCGCCCGTACCGCCGGGCACTCCGCTCCTGCGTGACAGGGAGCTGCTCGCCTGGTGCGGGCAGCTCATCGAGGCGGTGTTCGGCGAGAGCGGCCCGGTCACGCCGAACGTCTCGCCCGCATAGGAAGGGATGCAGTCGTGCCTCGCACCTCCATCTTCGTGATCGCCGCGGCGGCCGCGGCCACGTGCGCCCTGTCCGCCTGTGGCCCGGTCCGGATGGGCGCGGCCGCGATCAGCGGCGGGGAGCGGATCAAGACCACCACCCTGAGCGACCAGGTGAGCAATCTGGAGCAGGCTGCCCAGGTGGGCAAGGGCGTCCAGCTTCAGTTCCCGCAGGCGCGGGCGCCGCAGGAGGTGCTGAGCTGGCTGCTCCGGTTCCAGATCAGGGACGAGCTGGCCGCACGCAACCACCTGGTGGTGACCACCGGGGACAGCCAGCGGGCGCTCAGCATGCTCGCCCGCCAGACCGGGCGGACCGGGCCCGCGTTCGTCCAGCTTGCCGTGGCTAATGGCCTGGCCCCGGACATGCTGCCGGACCTGGGCAGGTACGAGGCCATCCAGAATGTCATGTTCACCCGGCTGAACGGCGGCACGCTGCCACGCACCCAGGCCCGGATCCAGGCGCTCAGCCCGGAGTTCAGCCGCCGTGAGTGCGTGGCGGCGAAGAGCCTGAACATCCAGGTGAACCCGCAGTTCGGCCAGCTTGACTACGCCTCGTACTCGGTGATCCCGGCCAACTCGCCGCTGTCGGAGCCGACCGCGCCCGCGCCGTCGCCAACGGCCAAGCCGCAGCTCACGCCCACCTGCTGACGGTTGGCGGTTGAAGGGTGGCGGGGACGCACGGCGACCGGGTGACCGAGAGCCCGGTGCCGGACGGCGCGATACCGGGCGCTGGCTTGCTGCGCCTGGTGGAGGTGATGGACACCCTGCGGGTGAACTGCCCGTGGGACGCCCAGCAGACGCATGAGTCGCTCGCCCCGTATCTGCTCGAGGAGTGCTACGAGGCGCTGGAGGCGCTCGAAGACGGCGATCCGGCCGCGCTGCGCGACGAACTCGGCGACGTGCTGCTGCAGGTCGTGTTTCACGCCAGGGTCGCGGCAGAGCGCACCGACGGCACCGGGTTCACCATCGACGACGTGGCCGACGGGATCGTGGAGAAGCTGATCCGCCGGCACCCGCACGTGTTCAGCGACGTGAAGGTGTCCGGTGCCGAAGACGTCAAGCGCAACTGGGACGCGATCAAGGCAGCGGAACGCGGCGGCCAGGAGGGCGCGCTGCCCGCGGCGCTCGGCTCGGTGCCCTTCGGGCAGCCAGCGCTGGCCCTCGCCGCCCAGTTGCAGCGGCGGGCGGAGCGGGCAGGTGCTCCTGGGGAGCTCACCGACCTGCCCGTCGGCCCGGCCGGCCCGGCCGCTGACCTCCCGCCCGCCGACGGCCGGGAGCCGGACGGGGTGAGCGAGATCGGGGCGGCGCTGTTCTCCCTCGTGGCCCGGGCGCGCGCGGCCGGTGTCGACCCCGAACTGGAACTGCGGGCCGCCGCGCGGAGCTACCGCGAGCGGGTCAGGCAGTGGGCGGAGGACCAGAGCCGCGACCGCACCTGACGGTGCACGGGCGGGCGCAACCGCGGCGGTGCCGACGTGCTGCGGTGGTGCCGGGCGGGCCGCGGCGGTGGCGGGCGGGCCGCGGAGGTGCTGGGGAGGCCGCGGTGGTGGCGCGCGGGGCGCGGCGGCGTGGCCGCTGCGAGGGATCGCACCTGCTCGGCTAGGCTCCAATACCGACACCACGCCAGGAACCCGTCCCGCCGACATACCCCGGAGAACCGCCTTGGCCACCATCGACGCCATCCACGCCAGGCAGATCCTGGACTCGCGGGGCAACCCGACGGTCGAGGCCGAGGTGGCGCTCGATGACGGTACGCAGGCCCGTGCCGCTGCCCCGAGCGGCGCCTCCACGGGCGCGTTCGAGGCGGTGGAACTGAGGGACAAGGGCGACGCCTACGGCGGCAAGGGCGTCACCAAGGCCCTCCTGTCGGTGACCGAGGAGATCGAGCCGGACCTGCTCGGCTACGACGCCGACGACCAGCGCCTCATCGACCAGGCGATGATCGACCTGGACGGCACGCCGGACAAGTCACGGCTGGGCGCCAACGCGATCACGGCCGTCAGCATGGCCGTCGCCAAGGCCGCGGCCGAGTCCGCCGGGCTGCCGCTGTTCCGCTACCTGGGCGGCCCGAACGCGCACCTGCTGCCGGTACCGATGATGAATGTGCTGAACGGCGGCGCGCACGCGGACAACAGCGTGGACATCCAGGAGTTCATGATCGCGCCGGTCGGAGCGGCCACGTTCAGCGAGGCGCTCCGCTGGGGCGCCGAGACCTACCACGCCCTCAAGGCCGTGCTGAACCAGCACAAGCTGTCCACCGGGGTCGGTGACGAGGGCGGGTTCGCGCCCGACCTGGCCCACAACAGGGCCGCCCTCGACCTCCTCGTCGAGGCCATCGGCAAGGCGGGCTTCCAGCCCGGCCGCGACGTCGCCCTCGCGGTCGACGCGGCCGCCACCGAGTTCTACCGCGACGGCGCCTACCTCTTCGAGGGCCGCGCGCGTTCCTCCGCGGAGATGAGGGAACTGTACGCGGAATGGCTCGATGCCTACCCGATCGTGTCCCTGGAGGACCCCCTCGCCGAGGATGACTGGTCGGGCTGGCAGGCACTCACCGCCGCGCTCGGCGACAAGGTGCAGATTGTCGGCGACGATCTGTTCGTTACCAATCCAGAACGGCTGCGCCGCGGGATCGCTGAGCGCAGTGCGAACGCCCTGCTGGTCAAGGTCAATCAGATCGGCACCATCACCGAAACCCTGGAGGCGGTGTCGCTCGCCCACCGCAGCGGTTTCGCCTGCATGATCAGTCACCGTTCTGGCGAGACCGAGGACACCACCATCGCCGACCTCGCGGTCGCCACGAACTGCGGGCAGATGAAGACCGGGGCCCCGGCGCGCTCGGAACGCGTGGCCAAGTACAACCAGCTCCTGCGGATCGAGGAACTGCTCGATGACGCCGCCGCCTTCGCCGGGCAGGCGGCCTTCCCCAGGACGCCCGCAGGGCCGTGATCCCCACGCTGGGCCGCCCGCCGGGCGGGGACCGGGCCAGGCTCACCAGCCGGGCCGCGGTGCTCGCCGTGGTGATCTGTGCGATCGCGCTCAGCCTCGCCTACCCGGTGCGCGAGTACATCGCCCAGCGCCGGCAGATCGACCAACTGCAGGCCGAGCGGCAGATGCTCAACGGCCAGTTGCAGTCGCTGCAGCACGAGCAACAGCGCCTGACCGACCCCGCTTACGTCGAACAACTGGCCAGGAACAGGCTGCACATGTGCCTGAAGGGCCAGACCTGTTACGTCGTCATCGGCGGTTACCCGGCCCAGGGCGGCGCGGCATCCACCGCGGCCAGCCTCACGCCCTGGTACGAGCGGCTGTGGCAATCGGTACAGCAGGCGAACCGGGGCGCCGTCCGGTGACCGCCGACGCCGACGTGGTCGCGCTACAGCTTGGCCGGCCACCACGAGGGCTGCAGCGCGTGGCGCACCGCTGCCCTTGCGGGCTGCCCGACGTGGTGGAGACCGCGCCGCGCCTGGCCGACGGCACGCCGTTTCCCACCCTCTACTACCTGACCTGCCCGCGGGCGGCCGCGGCCGTGGCCAGGCTGGAAGCCGCGGGCGTCATGCGGCAGATGCAGCAGCGGCTGGCCACCGACCCGGAGATGCGCGCGGCATACCAGGCCGCCCACCGCGACTACCTGGCCCGCAGGGACGAGGCAGCGCGCGCCGCGGGCGTGGCGCCACTGCCACCTGGCACGCAGAGCGCGGGCGGCATGCCCGCCCGGGTCAAATGCCTGCACGCGCTCACCGCCCACGAGCTTGCCGTGCCGGGGGCCAACCCGCTGGGCCGGGAGGCCGCGGCACAGGCGGGGCCGTGGTGGCAGGCAGGCCCGTGCGTCCCGGCCGAGGACGGTGGGCCCGCGTGAATGGCGGCTCCGCGCGAGCAGGGAGCCGCGTGAGCGGGGAAGCCGCGAGCGTGGAGCCGCATGGGTGGCGGCGCGCGGGGTGAGAGGCAGGGCTTGGTGAATGGCGATGCCGTTGTCCGCGTGGCGGCGATCGACTGTGGCACGAACTCGGTGCGGCTGCTGGTGGCCGACGTGGACCGGGCCGCGGGCCGGTTGTCGGACGTGGACCGGCGGCTTGAGATCGTGCGGCTCGGCCAGGGCGTGGATGCCACCGGGCGGCTCGGTGCCGAGCCGCTGGCCAGGACCCTGCGGGTGCTGCGATCCTACCGGCAGATCATCGCCGAGGCGTCGGCGTCGGCCGTGCGCATGGTGGCCACCAGCGCCACCAGGGACGCGGCCAACTCCGGCGAGTTCGTCGCCGGCGTTCGCGACATCCTCGCGATCGAACCGGAGGTGCTCAGCGGTGAGGACGAGGCGCGGCTGTCGTTTATCGGTGCGACCGCCGAACTGGCCGGTGACGCGGCCGCCCCTTACCTGGTCACCGACATCGGCGGCGGCTCGACCGAGTTCGTGCTCGGCGATCCGGGCGCGGTGACCGCCGCCGTGAGCGTGAACATCGGCTGCGTCCGGATGACCGAGCGGCACCTGCACCACGACCCGCCCGGCGACGACGAGATCGCGGCGGCACGCGCCGACATCGATGCCGCCCTCGACGTGGTCGCCGGCAAGATCCCGGTGTCCGCCGCGCGCACCCTGGTCGGCCTGGCCGGTTCGGTGACCACCGTGGCCGCACTGGTGATCGGGCTGGACAGCTATCAGGCCGAGCGGATCCATCACGCCCGGGTCAGCGCCGCAGCGGTACGGGAGGCGGCCGCGAGCCTGCTGCGGCAGACCCGGGCGGAGCGGGCGCGGCTGGCCGTGATGCACCCGGGCCGGGTGGACGTGATCGGCGGCGGCGCGCTGGTGCTGACCCGGATCATGGAGCGGTTCGGCTTCGATGAGGTGCTGGTGAGCGAGCACGACATTCTCGACGGCCTGGCCTGGTCCCTGGCGACGGGCGCGGCACGGTGATGCCGGAGGGCCGGCCGGTGCCGCCGGGAAGCGGCTGGCCGGAGGATCCGGCCACGCCTGCCACCCCGGTAGCCACCGGCGCCGCGCAGGTTCGCACGCTTGCCGCCGAGGCCGCGCGGGCCGGCCGCCTGGACGAGCTGACCGCGCGGCAGTCCGTGTGCCGCGCCTGCTCCCGCTTGGTCGAATGGCGCGAGCAGGTGGCGGCGGTCAAACGCGCGTCGTCGCGCACCCAGCAGTACTGGGGCCGGGCGGTGCCCGGCTGGGGAGACGAGGACGCCCGCGTGCTCATCCTCGGGCTTGCCCCGGCGGCACACGGCGGCAACCGGACCGGGCGGATCTTCACCGGCGACCGCAGCGGCGACGTCCTGTTCGCCTCGCTGCACCGCTGTGGGCTGGCCGCGCTGCCGACCTCGACGGCGGCCGGGGACGGCCAGCGCCTGATCGGGGCCAGGATGGTCGCAGCGGTCCGGTGTGCCCCACCGGTCAACAAGCCCTCGGTGACCGAGCGGGACACCTGTGCGCCCTGGCTGGCAGCGGAGTTCGGGCTGGTCGCGCACTCAGTCAGGGTCATCGTCTGCCTGGGCGGATTCGCCTGGCAGGCGGCATGGCCGATGCTGCGGTCCGCCGGATTCGCGGTGCCCAGGCCGCGGCCGAAGTTCGGTCACGGTAGCGAGGTCACGCTGGCCGCTCCGGCCGGGACGGGCAGCCAGGTCCTGCTGCTCGGCTGTTACCACCCGAGCCAGCAGAACACCTTCACCGGCCGGGTCACCCCGGCGATGCTCGACGAGGTGTTTGGCCACGCCAGCCGCGCGGCGTCCTAGCCGCCGCCAAGCCCGCTACGCTGTGTGCGCAATTCCTGCGAACCCAGGCAAATTGGTAACGCTTCGCATTCACGGATCGGAGCGTATGAATTGAATATGTGCACCCGGGCGAATTTTTCTCCCCCCATTCGCCCGAGCAAGAATGGTTCGGACCCACCGGGGTATCATGACCCAGCCCCCGTAGCCCAAGGGAAGAGGCCGGCCCCCTAAAAGGGTCCCCAGTGTCGGTTCGACTCCGACCGGGGGCACGCCCCTCGTACCTGCAACGACCCCCCCAAGCCTCCGGCACTGCTGCATGCCTGGTGCGCAAGGCAACTGCTGGGGGGTGTACGGGCCGCTCGCCTGCGACCCAGGCGCGCGCTGACTTCACCATTCCGGCCATCCGGTAGTTGATCACTTATTCCGGACAGGCGAGCGGATCATGATGGGCGAACAGGCGCACGGATCTGTGGTAGAACGGGCGCGGATGGTCTTCTCGATCCGGCCAGGGCGACGGACCGTCGGGCTGACTGAACGGACAATAAGAGCGTGCGGCGCGCGCGTTCTGAGGGCCGCACTTCGGCCCGAAGGGCGCCTTGCCCGTGCATAAAAGGCACGCGCGGCGGTGTGGTCAGCCGCTCACATCCGGGCCCGCGCGGGTGATGGTGATCCGCACGATGACGCGCCGGTCGCGGATCATCGCGGCCCGGTAGTCGTCCCAGTCCGGATGTTCACCGGACACGCGCCGGTAATACTCAAACAGCAGGTCCATTGCGTCGGGCAGGGAGATAACCTCCACGTTCCCCTCGACCTGGACCCACTCGCCGAAGAAGGTGTCGGTGAAAACGCACAGCGAAGCGCGTGGGCGCTGCCGCAGGTTCTTCGTCTTGACCGCGGTCTCCCTGGTGCTGACCAGCACCCGGCCCGCGTCGTCCACCGTGCACGTCACGGGGGACAACTGCGGCATGCCGTCGGACCGTGAGGTGGCCAGCACTGCCCGGTGATGGGCGCGCAGAAAGTCGGCGGCCCGCTCAGTGTCCACGTCAGGCGCTGTTGAGCCGGGTGCGCCTGCGCAACTCGTACTCGTGCACGATGGCGCTGGCGTAGCCGTGTGTCAGCCCATGCTCGTCGGACAGCCAGTGCGCGCGCTCTTCGCAGCGCAGGAAGGCAGGACCGGATTCGAGGCTTGCGAACCACTCCGGGAGTTCGCGTCCGGTGACGGACGGGATGCGCGCGATCAGGTTCTTATGCGTTTCCGGGGAGTGGTTCAGAGTCAACTGGCACCTCCAGTGGGCGGACGCCTGCTTCTGTCGAGACTGCATCACGGCTGCGTTCCTGGCAACCCCTCAGAGCCGACTTCGAGTAAACGTGGAGGAGCCTTACGGGATCCAGCCATCCGCCTGGCGGAGACCAGGAGTAGTTACGGGGGAAGCTCGCCGGTTACCCCACGGTGACCAGGGTGCCGGCAAACCTGCCGGGCACCCAGGCTGATGGCTTCTGATTCAGGACAGCCGCTCGAAGATCATGGCCATGCCCTGGCCGCCGCCCACGCACATCGTCTCCAGGCCGAATGTCTTGTCGTGGAACTGCAGGCTGTTCAGCAGCGTGGAGGTGATCCGCGCCCCGGTCATGCCGAACGGGTGCCCGACCGCGATCGCACCCCCGTTGACGTTCAGCTTGTCGATGTCGATGCCCAGCTCCTGGTAGGACGGGATCACCTGGGCGGCGAACGCCTCGTTGATCTCGACCAGGTCGATGTCATCGATGGTCATGCCCGCC
>DASXKD010000521.1:0-15086 GCA_036497045.1 Streptosporangiaceae bacterium
CGAGCCCGGGGTGGCCTCGGTGTCGGCCCCGGTGCGCGGGCAGGGCGGGAAGGTGATCGCCGCGGCGTCGGTGTCCGGCCCGATCGAGCGGCTGACCCGGTCGCCGGGCAGGCTGCACGCCGCCGCCGTGGTCGCGGCCGGAGACAAGATCAGCACCACTCTGCGCCGCGGCGCCTGATTCACCGGCAGGGCCACCCGCCAGGGGGATGGCAGCGGCGCGTGGGGCCTGCTCGGCTGGTGCCGATGACCTCGGCACATGCCAGCCGGCGGCGGCCTTGGACCGGCCAGTATCGCCTGGCAGCCATACTGGAGCAGTACCATCATGTCCGGACGCCACCGCATGAGGGAGGGCCCGGGGTGTCCTCCTGCCGTGGGCCGGTCTGTCCGGCACGCCCATCAACCCTGAAACCATGAGGTCACGCGCATGAAGGTAGGGGTACTCAAAGAGACCACGCCCGGCGAGCACCGGGTGGCACTCGTCCCCGAGATGGTCGCGCGGCTGCGTGGGGCCGGGCTCGACGTTGTGATCCAGTCCGGCGCGGGAGACGGCGCCTGGTTCGCCGACAGCGCCTACGCCGACGCCGGTGCCTCGATCGTGTCCCGCGGCGAGCTGCTGTCCGAGGCGGACATCGTGGTGGGCATCAACCGGCCGGACGAGCCCGTCATCGCCGCGCTGCGGCCGGGCCAGGCTTTGGTCGGCATGCTGAACCCGCTGGTCGACCCGGCCTTCGCCGCCGCCCTGGCCGCCAAGGGCGTGACCGCGATCAGCATGGACGGGCTCCCCCGCACGCTGCCCAGGGCGCAGGGAATGGACGCGCTGACCTCCCAGGCGAACGTGGCCGGCTACAAGGCGGCGCTGGCCGGGGCGGCCGCGTTCGGCAGGTTCTTCCCGCTGCTCATCACCGCAGCGGGCACCGCAAGGCCGGCCAAGGTGCTCGTGCTCGGCACCGGGGTGGCGGGCCTGCAGGCCATCGGGACGGCCAAGCGGCTCGGTGCGGTGGTCTCCGCCTATGACGTGCGCCCGCAGACCAAGACCGAGGTCGAGTCGCTGGGTGCCACCTTCATCGAGCTGACCTCGGTGGGGCCGGCGGCCGGAGAGGGCGGGTACGCCCGGGCACTGTCGGAGGACGAGCGGCAGGCACAGCAGGCCGAGCTGACCGGCCATATCGCCCGGCACGACGTGATCATCACCACCGCCCAGGTGCCCGGCCGCCGCCCGCCGCTGCTGGTCACCGAGGATGCGATCAAGGCCATGGCGGCCGGCTCGGTGATCGTGGACATGGCGGCAGGCCCGTTCGGAGGCAACGTCGCGGGTTCTGTCCCCGACGCGCAGACCGTGACCGAGAACGGCGTGACGGTGATCGGCGCGGGCGGCCTGGCGGCCAGCGTGCCGACCGCGGCGTCGAGCGCCTTCGCGCGCAACGTCAGCGCGCTGCTGCTGCACCTGGTCGCCGATGGCGAGCTTGCCATCGACCTGTCCGACGAAATCCAGGCCGGAGTCGTCATCACGCACGACGGGACCGTGGTCCAGCCGGCCACCGCGGCCCTGCTCGCCGAGAATCCTACCGGAGGTACCGCGCAGTGAGTACCGCGCTGCTCACCGACATCACCATCTTTGTGCTCGCGCTGCTCGTCGGGTTCGAGGTGATCAGCAAGGTGCCCGCGACCCTGCACACCCCGCTGATGTCCGCGGCGAACTCGATCCACGGCATCGTCCTGGCGGGGGCCATGCTCATCGCGGTGACCGCGAACAACGCGCTTGGCTACATCCTGGCGTTCGTGGCGGCCGCGTTCGCCGCCATGAACGTGGTCGGCGGGTACGTCGTCACCGGCCGGATGCTCAAGATGTTCCACCGCACCCGCGCGCCGGTTCCCCCGCCGGACAGGCCAGCCGCGGTCAACGGCCGCAGCAACGGCGGCCAGGCATGAGCGCCTTCGACTGGATCACCCAGCTCCTGTACGTCACCTCGGCGGTCTGTTTCGTGTTCGGCCTGCACCTGATGAACTCCCCCGCCTCGGCACGGCGCGGCAACCAGGTATCCACGGCCGGCATGGCCCTCGCGATCGCCACCACGTTCGCCCTCGTGGTGCACGCGGGCACGGTCACCGCTACCGGCTGGGCCGTGATGATCGCTGGCGCGCTGGTCGGCGCCGGAGCCGGGCTGTACTCGGCGCGCACCGTGCAGATGACCGCCATGCCCCAGCTGGTCAGCCTGTTCAACGCGGTGGGCGGCGGCGCGGCGGCGCTGGTGGCGATCCATGACTACGTCAGGCTGGCCGGTGCCACCACCGGCGTGCCCGAGGCGACCACGATCACCACGGTCCTGGACGTGCTCATCGGCGCGATCACCTTCTCCGGGTCGATCATCGCCGCCGGGAAGCTGCAGGGCCTGATCAACGGGGCGCCGGTGACCTTCCCGGGCTCGCGCGCCATCAACATCGCCGCGGCCGTGATCGGGGTGGGCGGCGGCATCTACATGATCGCCACGCCGAGCGTGCCCGTCATGATCATCATCATCCTGGCGGCGCTGACGTTCGGCGTGACCATGGTGATGCCGATCGGCGGTGCCGACATGCCGGTGGTGATCTCGCTGCTCAACGCGTTCACCGGCACCGCGGTCGCGATGGCCGGGTTCGTCATCGGGAACTGGGCGCTGATCATCGCCGGCGCCCTGGTCGGCGCGTCCGGCAGCATCCTGACCAAGCTCATGGCCGATGCGATGAACCGCTCGCTGCGCAACATCATGATTGGCGGCTTCGGCACCGGCGACAGCGCGCCCGCGGTGGCCGGGCCCGGTGGTGACGTACGGTCCGTGGCCGCCGACGACGCGGCCATCCAGCTCGCCTACGCGCAGAAGGTCATCATCGTGCCTGGGTACGGCCTGGCCGCCGCCCAGGCGCAGCACCAGGTCGCCGAGCTGGCCGCGCTGCTCGAGGAGCGCGGTGCCGAGGTGAGCTACGCCATCCATCCGGTCGCGGGCCGGATGCCGGGGCACATGAACGTGCTGCTGGCCGAGGCCAACGTGCCTTACCCGCAGCTCAAGGAGATGGAAGAGATCAACCCCGAATTCCCGCGTGCCGACGTGGCCCTGGTGATCGGGGCGAACGACGTGACCAACCCGGCCGCGCGCCGGCCAGGCACCGCCATCTCGGGCATGCCCATCCTCGACGTGGACCACGCCAAGAGCATCATCGTGATCAAGCGGTCGATGGGCCACGGTTACGCGGGCATCGACAACGAGCTGTACGTGAACCCGAAGACGAGCATGCTGTTCGCCGACGCCAAGTCCGCGCTGACCGACCTGATCGCCTCGGTCAAGACCCTGGTGGGCTGACCTCACCGGCCCCGGCGGCCTTGTCCCGCGCGGCGAACTCCTCGAACGCGGCAAGGGACCGCGGGCCCCAGACCGTGCCAGGGCCGCCGTTCATCAGGATCACCACGCCCATGGCCTCGGCCACCTCAGCGGCGGTGACGCCCTGCCGGACGGCCGACCGGGCATGCGCGGCCACACAGCCGTCACATTCCCTGGTGGCGGCGATGGCCAGCGCGATCAGTTCCTTCACCCGGGCCGGCAGCGCGCCGTCACCCATGGCCGCCCCGTGCAGCGCGGCGTACCCCGCGTACACCTCGGGGATGGCGGCGCGCAGGCGGCGCCCGGACTCCTTCAGCTCGTCCTGGATCTCGCGGGCTGCGCTCACCCGGGCCTCCTCTGGCGGTCGTGCACCCTCGCTGGGTTATGGTCGGTCCGGGATCATTGAACGCCACAATCCGCGCCAACGGCCAACGAAAGCAGCAGCGGTGAGCACCGTCGATTCAGATCTGGAAGTCCCGGGCGCCGCAGGGGAGGCAAGCGCACCTGGCACCGAGGTCACCACGGCGCGCCTCGCCCGGGTCGGCGACCTCGACGTGCGCCGCCTGCTGCCGCTGCGGCAGCGGCGCAGCGTGGGCGCGTGGTGCTTCGTGGACCACTACGGCCCGGCGTCGGTCGACGGGGTGGCCGGCATGCAGGTGCCGCCGCACCCGCACATCGGGCTGCAGACGGTGACCTGGCTCATCGCGGGTACCGTGCTGCACAGGGACAGCCTGGGCAGCGAGCAGCTCATCCGGCCCGGCCAGCTCAACCTGATGACCGCCGGGCGCGGCATCGCCCACTCCGAGGAATCGCCGCAGGACCACGACCCGTGGCTGCACGGGGTCCAGCTCTGGCTGGCGCTGCCCGACACGGACCGCCAGGTGGCGCCGGACTTCGAGCACCACGCGGAACTGCCCGCGCTGCGGCTCGGCGGTCTCGACGCCACCGTGTTCGCCGGCTCGCTGGCCGGCGTCACCAGCCCGGCCCGGATGTTCTCCGGCGTGGTGGGCGCGGAGATCAGCGCCCCGGCAGCAGCGCGCGGCGCCCTGCCGCTGGCTCCGCACCACGAGCACGTGCTGTTCGCCGCGTTCGGAACGGCTGCCGCGGACGGGACCGGCCTGCGGCCAGGCAGCCTGCTCTACCTGCCACCCGGGCGCGAATCCGTGGACATCGCCGCACGGGAGGGCGCGCAGCTCTTCCTGCTCGGCGGCGAGCCATTGGGGGAGACCTTGCTGATGTGGTGGAACTTCGTGGGACGGACCCCGGACGACATCGCCGCGGCGGCGCGCGACTGGGCCGGCGGCCAGCGGTTCGGGACGGTGGCGGGCTACCACGGCGCGCCGCTGGCCGCCCCGCCGCTTGATCCGGTGCGGCTGGCCAGGAAGGCCAGGTAGGACATGGACGCGGCAGCGCTCGATGCCTGGCGGGACCGGCCCGTGGCGCAGCAGCCCGACTGGCCGGACCCGGCGGCGGTCGAGGCGGTCACCCGCGAGATCGCCAGGATCCCGCCGCTGGTGTTCGCCGGCGAATGCGACAGCCTGAAGGAACGGCTGGCGGCCGTGGCCCGCGGCGAGGCCTTCGTGCTGCAGGGCGGCGACTGCGCGGAGACCTTCGCCGGATCCACGGCCGACGCGATCCGCGGGAAGCTGCGGACCCTGCTCCAGATGGCGGTCATCCTCACCTACGCCGGCAGCGTGCCGGTGGTCAAGATCGGCCGGCTGGCCGGCCAGTTCGCCAAGCCGCGCTCGTCCGGCACAGAGACCCGCGACGGCACCGCGCTGCCTGCCTATCGCGGCGACGCGGTCAACGGTCTTGAGTTCACCGCCGAGGCACGGGCGCCGGACCCGCAGCGGATGCTGCGCGCCTGCCACTACTCGGCGGCCACGCTCAACCTGTGCCGGGCGTTCACCCAGGGCGGCTATGCCGACCTGCGCCAGGTGCACACCTGGAACACCGACTTCGTGGCGGCCAGCCCGGCGGGGCAGCGGTATGAGGCCCTGGCCGGCGAGATCGACCGCGCGCTGACGTTCATGCATGCCAGCGGGACCAACCCGGCCGAGTTCCGCACGGTCGAGTTCTACTCCAGCCACGAGGCCCTGCTGCTTGAGTACGAGCGGGCCATGACCCGGATCGACTCGCGCACCGGGCTCCCCTACGACACCTCGGCTCACTTCCCGTGGATCGGCGAGCGCACCAGGGCGCTGGACGGGGCGCATGTCGAGTTCTTCCGCCATGTCCGCAACCCGGTCGGCGTCAAGCTGGGGCCGTCCACCACGCCGCAGGATGCGCTGGCGCTCTCCGGCCGGCTCAACCCGGACAACGAGCCAGGGCGGCTTACCTTCATCACCCGGATGGGCGCGCCGGCGATCCGCACTATCCTGCCCCCGGTCGTGGAGAAGGTCACGGCCAGCGGCGCCCAGGTGGCCTGGGTGTGCGATCCCATGCACGGGAACACGACCGAGACGCCGGGCGGGCGCAAGACGCGGCACGTAGAGGACATCCTTGCGGAGGTCACCGGCTTCTTCGAGGTCCACCACGCGCTCGGCACCCATCCCGGGGGGATCCACATCGAATTCACCGGCGACGACGTGACCGAGTGCCTCGGCGGCAGCCACGGCCTCACCGAGGACGACCTCACCGGCAGGTACGAGACCGCGTGCGACCCGCGCCTCAACCGCAGCCAGTCGCTCGACCTGGCCTTCCGCGTCGCGGAGCTTTACCGGGCCTGAACTGGTTCATTTGCCTCCCTCGCGGAGTAGCAGGGTGCTGGCGAGCGCTGGCCTCCCTTCGCGAGCGGCGCACCGTCAGGCGCCAGGCCACGCGGCCAGCCACGGAGCTTTGACCTGACCGCCGAGCCGGCGTGTCAGTGTCTCTTGCGGGTCTTCGCGTGCGCCCTGGGCTGGTACGGCACCTGGGCGCGGCCGGTGTGGCGGGCCGCCGGTGGCGGTGTGGTGCATCCCCAGCAGGCGGGCTTGCCGATGAAGTACAGCGGGATCGACGGTGAGTCCGTCAGCGGGTTGGTGGGCAGCAGCAACGGCGGGCGCGGGGCCTGGTTGAAGTTGAAGTCCTGGGTTAGGTTGCCGAGGATCGGCAGGGCCTCGCGGACGTCGGGGCGCCGGTCGGGCCGCCCGTCGGTCTTCGGGTTGAGCCGGGCGCCGCCCAGGAAGTCGTCCTCGATGAACTTGAGATAGGCGTCGCTGCTGAGCGTCTGCCGGTCGATGTAACCCTTCTTGGCGTAGGGCGAGATCACGAGGCCGGGAACCCGCAGGCCGTAGCCGTTCTGGTCGACGCCCGGAGGGACCACGTTGTCATAGAACCCGCCCCAGTCGTCCCAGCTCAGGAAGATCGCACTGGACTTCCAGTCGGGGCTCTTCATGACGGCGTTGATCAGCGACGTCACGTAGGCCTGGCCCTGGTGCACGCTGGCCGGCGGGTGCTCGCTGTCCGGGCCGGACGGGGTGATCCAGCTCACCGCCGGCAGGCTGCCCGCGCTGGCGGCCTGGAAGAAGTCACCGAGCGGCTTGATGTTGTGCAACTGGTGGTTGGCCTGCACGTCGCCGAACAGCGGGAGCGGGTTCCAGATCCCCGGCGTGGAGGCGTTCTGCCGGACCGTGACGCAGGTCTCGGCCTGGTCGTTGGGGCAGTCCGGCTGCGACCCGGACTGCACGTAGTACGCCCAGCTCACCTGGTGGGCGTGGAGCAACCAGGTGATGTCGGTCCAGGCCAGGTCGATCGACGTCTGGCCGGTGGCCAGTTCCTGGTGCACCGCCTTCCCGAACTTGTAGACCGTGTACGGCCCGGCGATGTCGTTGACACAGCTCATCGGCGAGCGGTTCTTGCACTTCGCCGACCAGGCGGAGACCAGGTCCAGGTGCTCGGGCAGCGACCACGATTTCACCGGCTCTAACATGTGGTCCTGCAGCACGAAGTTCCTGGCGTAGGCCCAGTAATTCGGTATCTCCGCGGCGGTGTGGTAGCCCATGACGTCGGGGATGCCGGAACTGCCGGCGCAGGCCGGGTCGTCGGGTACGCGGCAGTGCGACTTCGCTTGGGCCTGCTGCTCGATGAAACCGTCCATCTTGCCGTGGTTCACGTCGGCGACCGAATTCACCTCGCCGTGCGGCCCGCCGCCGTTGATGTCGCGGGTGTCGTGGTAGGGACGGTCGCAGCCGCCCGCCGGGTTGGGCACGCAGACGGTCGGCACGCCGTCGTGCATCGGGATGCCGGCCGCCCCGGGGTAGGTCCCGAAGTAACTGTCGAACGACCGGTTCTCCTGCATGATGATGATCACGTGCTTGATCTTGTGAATGCCCGACGGCACCACGTAGCTGCCCAGGGCACCGCCCGCCACCGTCTCGGTGTGCCCAGGGTCGGTGGTGCACGCGGCCAGTAGCGCCATCCCCAGCGCTGCGGCAGACAACATGCAATACGCACGGAGCCGGGCGCGCCTGGCTCCCCTCACGAACTGGTCCCCCGATCCCAGAAGCCAGGCACCCGGCGGCGGGCACCCCTACTGGCACGCAAACTGACCTCCGGATGGAAGTTACCGGAACCGGTGACTTACCCGACTTCGCCAGCAACCCTGCGGCGACCGGAGCGGCCCTGAGCCGCCCCCGGTACCTCAACGAACAAACCGCCCCGATTGCGTCAACGGGTAGCCACCTACAGTACGGCAGCCCGGAAGGCGGCGCGCGCATGTGGGGATGAGCAGGAGATAACGGGGCAAAAGCCGGCCGCCGTGGGCCCATCGTCGCGCGGATCGAACCACAAGCCGTCCCGCCCCCCAACACGATGAGCCCACGGCGGCCGGAGCACATCGGCAGCCGCCCCAGAGCCGCCGGGGCCTCCCGCCGCCCTCCCCTGACGGCCGGTCGCCCACCGTGATGTCAGCAGATTAGGCGCAGCGGCCGGGCTGCGGCATCGGCAGAACTATGTACGTAGATATGTATTTGCACGCCGTCGGATGCCTGGCCAAGGACGCTAAGTAACGCCCCGTACGGACATGGCCGTGGTTATCCTGGGGGAAACCTGCTGCATACGTACACATACCCCCGCGGGGCGCCTGACTTGGCTGGCCGCCCGGCAGGGGCAAAGCAGGCGACACGGTAGCGAGGTAACCAAGATCCGGATCCAGGTACCCCAGGAACCGAACAACTTCGTGGGCCGCGAAGGCGAGCTCACCGAGTTGTACGAGCTGCTGGGCGTGACCCGGGCGCTCACGCTCTGCGGCCCTGGCGGTATCGGGAAGACCAGGCTGGCCCAGCGGGTCCTGCTCACCGTGGCGGGGGCGTTCCCCGACGGCGGCTGCTTCGTCGACCTGGGTGACCTGTGGCAGCCCGACCTGGTGGTCTCCCGGGTGGCGTCGGCGCTGGGCGTCGGTGAAGAGCCCGGCCGGCCGTTGCTCGACACGCTTGCCGATGCGGTGTCCGCGCGCCGGCTGCTGCTGGTGCTGGACAACTGCGAGCACCTGATCGACGCGTGCGCCGCGCTGTGCCAGCGGCTGCTGGACACCTCGCCCGGGCTGATCCTGATCACCACGAGCCGTGAGCCGCTGCGGGTCGCCGCGGAAACGGTGTGGCAGGTACCGCCGCTGTCGGTCGCGCCGGCCGGCCCACTGAAAAGCGCCGAGGACGCGAACCGTTACGAGGCGATCCGGCTGTTCGCCGACCGGGCGGCGGCATCCCTGCCCGGTTTCACCATCGGCCCGGCCAACGCCGACCCGGTAGCCGCGCTGTGCCGGGCGCTTGATGGCGTGCCGCTGGCGATCGAACTGGCGGCCGCGCGGGTGCGCGCGCTGTCGGTGGAGCAGATCGCCGAGCGGCTGGCCGACCGGTTCGGACTGCTCACCACCGGCAACCGGACCGCCCCGCCGCGGCACAGGACCTTGCGCGCCACCATCGACTGGAGCCACGACCTGCTCACGCCGTACGAGCAGGTGCTGCTGCGGCGGCTTTCGGTGTTCGCCGGCTGGTCGCTGGAGATGGCCGAGCAGGTCTGCATCGATGAGGACATCACGCCGGCCGCCGTGCTCGACCTGATCGCCGCCCTGGTGGACAAGTCACTCGTGGTGGTCGAGTCCGAGGTGCTCGGGCAGGCCCGCTACCGGTTGCTGGACAGCATCAGGGAGTACGCCGCGGCACGCCTGGAGGCGGCGGGCGAGACCAAAACGTTCCAGCTCCGGCTGCGCGACTACACCCTCGGCGTGGCCGAGCGGAACCTGGCGATCGGGCTGGCCTGGATCGAGGCTCCCTGGTCGGCGCGGGTGGACGTGTTCCGCCGGTATGACGTGGAGATCGGCAACGTGTGGCTGGTGCTGAGCGGCTGCCTGGCCGACGGTGACGCGGAGACCGGGCTGCGGATCTGCACCGCGGTCCGGCCGTGCTGGATCGTCCGCGGCACCTTCGCCGAGGGCAGCGAATGGCTGGCCTCCTTCCTCGCCGTCGACGCGCCGAACGTGCCGCCGGAGGTCCGCGGCGCTGGCCTGATCGGGCGGGCACAGCTCACCCTGCCCAGCGACCCGGCCCAGGCCAGGTCCCAGGCGCAGGAGGGGCTGGCGCTGTGCCGGGAGGCCGGGGATGAGTTCTGGACCGCGTCCGGGCTCAACCTGCTGGCCGAGGTCGCCCTGCACACCGGGCAGGGCGACGATGCGGCGGCGCAGGCCGACGAGGCGCTGTCCATCGCCCAGGCGTCCGGCGACGGCTGGAACGAGGGGTACGCGCTGGGCATCCGGGCCGCGATCGCCGGGGTGAAGGGTAACCTGCGCGAGGCACAGCAACTGGCCAGGGCCTCGATCGCGGTGATGCGCCGTATCGACCAGGAATGGGGCACGGCGCGGGCGCTGCTTGGCCTGGGCGATCTGGCCAGGGTGCGCAGGGATCCCGGCGACGCGCGCCGCCAGTACCTGGAGGCTCTGGTCATCCTGCGGGAGATCGACGCCCGCCCGGAGATCGCCAGGTGCCTAGCGGGCCTGGGGCGGGTGGCCATGGACCTGGGCGCGCTGGCACTGGCGCGGCAGCACCTGTCCGAGAGCCTGGGGCTGAGCCACACCACCGGCTCACGTATCGGCGTGGCCCGCGGGCTCGAGGCCTTCGCGGCGCTGGCCGTTCGCGAGGACCGGCCGGAACTGGCGGTGCGCCTGACTGCCGCGGCCGCGGCGCTGCGCGAGGTGGCCGGGCTGCCCGCGCTGTCGGGCGCCCGCACCGAGCGGTACCTGGCCTCCGCCCGCCACCTCGGCGAGAACACCATCGCCAGGCTCTGGGCGCAGGGGCTCGCCATGAGCAGCGACGAGGCGGTCGCGCTGGCGCTGGATACCAGCCAGGGACCGCACAGCTTCGGCGGCGGGGACACCGTGGCCCTGACCGCACTGGGAACCGACCACGCGGCGACGGCACCGCCAGGTGCGCTGACCCCGAGGGAACGCCAAGTGGTCGAGCTGGTGGCGAGCGGCTACAGCAACAAGGCCATCGCCGAGGAACTGTTCATCAGCCCGGCGACCGCCGCCCGGCATGTCGCCAACATCATGGCCAAGCTGGGATTCAATTCCCGCGCGCAGATCGCGGCATGGGCCGCCGACAAGCGCGACCCGGGTGCGGCCCGCCAGGCCTAGCTGCCCTGGCGATCATGGCGCCGCTTCTTCTTATTATCTTGACATCAAGATAATAGCTTTGGCCCCTGCCCCGGGCTACGATCTGGGCATGATCACCGGCCTGCATGCGATCGTGTTCTCCCCCGAAGCCGACAAGGTCAGGGCATTCTTCGCCGATACGCTCGGGCTGTCCTCCGTGGACGCGGGCGGCGGGTGGCTCATCTTCGCCATGCCACCGGCGGAGCTTGCCGTGCATCCGGCCGACGTGGGCCGCCATGAGCTGTACCTGATGTGCGACGACATCCACGAGACGCTCGCCGGGCTCCGGGCCAAGGGCGCCGAGGTCGCGCGGGAGGTCGCCGACCAGGGCTGGGGCCTGCTTGCCGCGATCCGCCTCCCCGACGGCACTGAATTCCCGATCTATCAGCCGCGCCACCCGTCACCGCAGGCACCCTGACCTGACACCGGGCCGGCCGGGCGGCCTCACTGGCCGGGTGGCGTCACCGGCCGGGTGGCGTCACCGGCCGGGCGGCGTCACCGGCCGGGCGGCCTCACCGGCCGGACAGGCCCCGCGTCAGGGCGGTGATCTGGGCCTCCAGTGTGGCGGGCGGATCCGCGCGGTTGTCGATCGTGACGTGCGGGGCCGCGGGCTCGGCGCCGAGCCGCATGCTGGCGGTGAACGCCGCGAAGTCCGCGAGCTTCGCGGTGTCCCGGCCGGAATCACGGGCGGTGAGCCGGCGATGCAGCGTCGCCGCGTCCGTGCGCACCCAGACCAGGCGCACCGTGCCACCGCCGAGATCCGCAACCCAGGACCACCACCGGCCCAGGTCGTGGATCTGCTGGGTGAACGGCGCGCACAGCAGTGCCGGGCAGCCGTACGCCCGGATCTCCCGCGCGGTCGCGGCCATCCCGGCGTACTCGTGCACCTTGACGTGCTCGTCGTACCAGAAGCCCTCGCGTTCCCCCGGCGGGCGCCCGGCCGTGGCCAGGGCCGCGGCCACGAACGAGCCGTACATCGTGTCCTTGTCGAGCAGCGCCGGGACCGGCCGGAGGCGGGCCAGCAGCAGCCGGGCGACCGTGCTCTTCCCGGCGCCGGGTGGCCCGGCCACCACCCATGCCGTGGCATGGCC
This sequence comes from Streptosporangiaceae bacterium, assembly GCA_036497045.1. Taxonomy (GTDB): domain Bacteria; phylum Actinomycetota; class Actinomycetes; order Streptosporangiales; family Streptosporangiaceae; genus DASXKD01. The sequence goes on from DASXKD010000521.1 coordinate 12,069, forward strand.
GGGCGCCCCGGGCGCGGTCATGCCGGTCCGGGCACGCGCAGGCCGTGCGGCACGGCGCGGGGCTCGACCAGCACGTCGCCCGGGCCGGCCACGACGGTCTGCGCGCCGATCTGCGCGCCGACCTGGCCCTCCAGCAACGTGGTCCGGCCCGCCGGTGTGATCACATATCCACTGTCGCCGGACATGGCAAACTCCTCTCGCTCGGCTGGACTACCGGCCGCACCGCCCTGGCCCGCGTACCGTATCCCCTGATGTCTGCCTATTTCGACCTCGGCTCCTACGGCCGAGAGGTGACCGGTTCGTCCCGGGCACAGATCTGGTTCGATCGCGGTCTGGTGTGGGCCTACGCGTTCAACCACGAGGAGGCGGCGGCGTGCTTCGAGCTTGCCGCCGGGGCCGACCCCGGCTGCGCGATGGCGTACTGGGGCCTGGCCTACGCGCTTGGCCCGAACTACAACAAGCCGTGGGAGGCGTTCGGCCAGGACGAGGCATCCGCGGCGATCTCCCGCGCGCTGGGCGCGCTGAGCGATGCCACGGGCCCGGCCCGGTCGGCGTCCCCGGTGGAGCGCGCGCTGCTGCGGGCGCTGGCCGCGCGCTACCCCGCGACGCCGCCGGCCAGCGACGGCGCCTGGGACCCCGCGGCGGGCGGAGCGCAGAATGCGAGATACGCCGCCGCCATGCGCGAGGTGTACCGGTCCCACCCCGGCGACCTGGATGTGGCCGCGCTGTTCGCCGACGCGCTGATGAACCTGACGCCGTGGGCGCTGTGGGACATCGCCACCGGGGACCCGGCCGATGGAGCGGCCACCCTGGAGGCCAAGACCGTGCTTGAGCAGGCCCTGGCCAGCCCGCAAGGCCAGGCGCACCCCGGCGTCCTGCATATGTACATACACCTGATGGAGATGTCCGCCCGGCCGCAGGACGCGCTGGCAGCCGGTGACCTGCTGCGCGACCTGGTCCCCGACGCGGGGCACCTGCGGCACATGCCGACCCATCTCGACGTGCTGTGCGGCGACTACCGCAGCGTGGTGGTCGGCAACTCGGCCGCGATCGTGGCGGACGAGAAGTTCCGCGCGCAGCGGGGCCCGATGAACTTCTACACGCTGTACCGCGCGCACAACTACCACTTCAAGGTCTATGGGGCGATGTTCCTCGGCCAGGAGCGGACGGCCCTGGAGGCGGCGGACCAGCTTGCCGCGGCGATCCCCGGCGACCTGCTCCGGGTGCAGCACCCGCCCATGGCGGACTGGCTCGAAGGATTCGTGGCGATGCGGCTGCACGTACTGATCCGGTTCGGGCGCTGGCCGGAGGTCCTCGCTGCACCGCTGCCCGCCGACCCGGACCTGTACCTGGTCACCACGGCCATGGCCCACTATGCGAAGGGCGTCGCGCATGCGGCCACCGGGCAGGTCGCGCAGGCCGCTGGGGAGCAGGCGCGGTTCGCCGCGGCGGTCGCCCGGGTACCGCAGACGCGGACCATCTTCAACAACACCTGCCAGGACATCCTCGCGGTGGCCGGGGCCATGCTTGACGGTGAGGTTGAGTACCGGCGCGGCAACTACGACGAGGCCTTCCGCCTGCTGCGCCGCGCCGTCGAACTCGACGACGGCCTCCCCTACGACGAGCCATGGGGCTGGATGCAGCCGGCCCGGCACGCCTATGGCGCCCTGCTGCTCGAGCGGGGACTGGTGACCGAGGCGGAGGCGGTCTACCGCGCCGATCTCGGCCTGGACGGCACGCTGGCCCGGGCCTGCCAGCACCCAGGCAACGTCTGGAGCCTGCACGGGTACCACGAATGCCTGACTCGGCTGGGAAAACATGAGCAAGCGGGCATCGTAAAGCAGCAACTCAAGGTCGCCGCCGCGAGAGCGGACGTGCCGATCAGGTCCTCGTGCTACTGCCGCCTGACCACAGTGGCGGACTGAGTACCCATGCGCGCGCTGCTGGCGGCGATGTTGTGCCACAAGGGCGATGTCGAGCAGAACCTCGCCGCCCATCTGGGGGTGCTGGCGCAGGCCAGGGCGGAGGGCTGCGAGCTTGCGCTGTTCCCGGAGATGTCGCTGACCGGGTCGGCCGACCCGGCGGCTCACCCGGAGCAGTTGATCGGCCTGGACCACCCGGCCGTCGCCGCGCTCGCCAAGGCGACGGGCGAGACCGGGACCGGCGCCTGTTTCGGCGTGGCCGAGCGCTCGCCGGACGGCACCCCACACATCGCCCAGGTGTTCGCGGCGGCCGGGCGGGTGGCCGGCGTGCAGCGCAAACGGCACCTGGGCGAGGGGGAAGAGGCGTTCACCCCGGCCACCGAGGCGGTGGTCTTCGACCACGCGGGCGCCAGGTTCGGGGTGGCCATCTGCGCCGAGGCCGGGTTCGACGGCCCGTTCGACGCGGCCGCCGCGGGCGGTGCCCGCCTTGTGCTGTTCCCCGCCGCCCCAGGCCTGTCCGGGCGGCGCACCGGCGAAGCCTCGTGGCGGCGGGGTTTTGACTGGTGGGAGGGCTCGGCCCTGGGCGACGCGCGCCGCCACGCGCGCCGCCGGGGGCTATGGATCGCCCTGGCGGGCCAGGCCGGCTCCACGGTCGATGAAGACTTCCCCGGCCTGGCGGCGCTGGTCGGGCCGGACGGCGGCGTGACCGCGCGGCTGCCGGACTGGCGCCCCGGGATACTCCTGGCGGATATCCCCTGCTAAGCCACCGTTCGGACGGCCACCACGTGCTCGCTCCGGTGTCGGCACGCGGAGCGTAGGGTCGGTGGCATGACCCTGGCAGGACGGAAGGTCCTCCTGCTCGCCGCCAGCGAGTTCGAGGACATGGAGTTGCTGTACCCGCTGTACCGGTTGCGCGAGGAGGAGGTCACGGTGACCGTGGCCGGCCTCGATGGCCAGCCGGTGACAGGAAAGAAAGGCCACGGGCCGGTCGCCGTGGACACCACGGTGGACGCGCTGTCTGCAAACGATTTCGACGCGCTTGTCATTCCTGGCGGCTATGCGCCGGACAAGCTGCGGCGATCCGCGGCGGTGCTCG
>DASXKD010000522.1:0-4771 GCA_036497045.1 Streptosporangiaceae bacterium
CGGCCTATCGGGGGGTTCTGGGGGGTCGTCCCCCCGGGGGGACTGCGAGCCTTTGGCGAAGGCGCCTGAAAGGCGCCGAAGATGGGCGACGCCGGGTGGCTACGGGGGCAAACCACCCGGCGTCGCATCATCGGCGTTCCGACGGGGGCCCGGAACGCCGGCAGGTGCTCCGACGGGGGACCAGAGCACCGGTTTGAATGCTACTACGATTCCGCCCGTGATGCATACAACCCGGAACACATTACGGGTTGTATGTGGCTACTCAGCGGGCGTTGCAGAACGTAGTCAGAACGCCCGATGTGTGCACACTGTAACTACTAGGCGGGGTCCGCTTTCGGCTGTCATTCTTGGCCGGGGCCTGGCGCCCCGCCGTCACCTGGCTGACCTGGGACGGAGGGACCGCCGGGGGCGTCCTGGCCGGGGCCAGAGTATCGCTCCGGTAGTTTCGGTTCGTAAGCGTGGAAACCCCGCGTGCTCGTCGGCTCGCGTCCACCGTTGGCGAACACGACGGCGAAGTACGGAATCGCGATGGCGCCGACCGCGGGAATGGCCGCGAACCAGCCCGCGCCCGAAGCGAACAGCACGATGGTCAGCACGAAACAAGCCACCCGGAAGGCCATCATGATCAGGTAGCGGCGCTCCCGGTACGCGATGTCCTCCGAACGCGACTTGCGCGCCTCGGTCACCAGGACCGCGGTGTCGCGCCGGCTCTTGGGCAGCACCCTCACGTTTACAAGCTATGCGCTGCCGGGGGGCCGCGTCACCCCCGCGAGGTCTGCCAGCGCTGCTGCCCCGGCGAGTGCCATCGCGTGGGCCAGGTCGCTGGTGAGCCCGGTGAGAAGGTCCCGGACACCGTCGGCGCCGCCGCACGCCAGGGCCCACAGCACCGGGCGGCCGAGGAACACGGCCCTCGCACCGAGGCCGAGGGCCGCGAGCACGTCCTCGCCGGTGCGCAGCCCGCCGTCCGCGAACACCCGGGCGGAACTGTCCAGTTCCGCGGCCACGGCGGGCAGCGCCAGCGCGGTCGGCACCGCCCGGTCGAGCTGGCGCCCGCCGTGGTTGGACACGATCACCCCTGCCGCGCCCGCGGTCATGCACGCGCGTGCGTCGTCGGCACGCAGCACTCCCTTGACCAGCACGGGCACACCGCCCAGCCGGGCCAGCCAGCCGATGTCGGCGAAGGTCAGGTCGGCCGCCTGCTCGGCAAGAGAAAGGTCGGCAAGCGGCCCGGTGTTGACGGTGAACTCGGCCTCGGTGACCACGCCCGCGCTGCGGTCGCGCCGCTTGCGGCCGACCACCGGGGTGTCCGCGGTGAGCACCAGCGCCCGGGCGCCCGCCGCGACCGCACGGCCGGCCAGGCGCGCCGTGAGATCCCGGTCGCGCATCACGTAGACCTGGAACCACCAGGCGCCCCCGCCGTCCGCAGTGATCTTGCCGATGTCCTCGAGGCGCCGGCTGCTCCTGCTGGACACGATCATGAGCGCGCCCGCCGCCGCGGCACCGCGGGCGGTGGCCAGCTCACCGTCGGGGCTGGCCAGGCCCTGGAACCCGGTAGGCGCCACGCCGACGGGGGTCCGGGCGACAGTCTCGGGCAGGCCGGGCAGCCGGACGCTAGTGTCAACCGTGGACACGTCGCGCAGCACCCGGGGCATCAGCCAGTGCTGCTGCCACGCGGACACGCTGGCCCGCAGTGTCCGCTCGCTTCCGGAGCCGCCGGCGTAGTAGTCATAGATCTCGGGGGTGAGCAGGCGCCTGGCCCGCCGCTCCAGTTCCGCGATGTCCACGGCCACAGGCGCTCCCCAAAGCCTGGAGGGATCATGACTGATCGAACGTACCGGGTGACCGAGATTGTCGGCACCTCGCCAGACGGTATCGAGACCGCGATCGGCAACGGGGTGCGGCGAGCCGCCCAGACCCTGCGGCACCTTGACTGGTTCGAGGTCACCGAGATTCGCGGCCAGATCAGGGATGGCGAGGTGGCGCACTACCAGGTGGGCATGAAGGTCGGCTTCCGCCTAGAGGACGGCTGAACCTAGCCCAGCCGCCAGGGCCAAGGCCCCATAACGGAGGACTCGCCCAGCTGACAGGGCCAAGGCCCGTGACGGAGGAACGGGGCCGCAGGCCAGTGGGGGGCTCCGGGGGTCGTCCCCCGGGCTGCCAGGACCAAGGTCCCCGTGACGGAGTCACGGGGACCGCAGGTCAGCGGGGGGTTCCGGGGGGTCGTCACCCCGGGCCAGCACGTCAGCTCGCTTGGCTGACCGAGGACATGTTGAAGTCCTCGAAGCGCGCGGGGGGCATTGCCGACCGGGTGAAGTAGTCACCCCACTCGCGCGGCAGGGCCGGGACGGTGCTGCCGACCTCGGCAAGGCGCCCGAGCAGGCTGACCGGGCTCTCGTTGAACCTGAAATTGTTGACCGCGCCGGTGACCTCGCCGTCCTCCACCAGGTAGACCCCGTCCCTGGTGAGGCCGGTGAGCAGCAGCGTCTGCGGATCGACCTCACGGACGTACCACAGGCAGGTGACCAGCAGGCCCCGCCGGGTCCCGGCGATCAGTTCATCCAGGGACGCCCCGTTGGCCCCGGCGCCCTCGAGAATCAGATTGTCGGTGTCGGGCGTGGCCGGCATCCCGGACAGCCCGGCGGTCCACCTGGTCTGCGCCAGGGCGCTGAGCACACCCTTGTCCACCCAGGTGACCGGGGGGATGGCCAGGCCGTTGTCGAACACAGACGCCTCCCGCCGGGAGGTACGCGCGATCACGAACGGGGCGCACCGCAGCCCTGCGTCCCCTGGGTCGCTGCGCAGCGTCACCGGCAGGCTGGCTAGCCGCTCGCCGATCCGGGTCCCGCCGCCTGGCTTGCTGAACACCGTCCGGCCGTCCAGCGCGTCCTTCGCCACGGCGGACCAGTAAAGGTAGATGAACAGGTCGGCCATGGCGCTCGGGGACAGCAGCGTCTGGTACCTGCCCGCGGGCAGGTCGATCTGCCGCCGGGCCCAGTCGAGCCGCTGGCCCAGGCCGGCGGTGATCGCCGCGACGTCCACGTCGGTGAAGTCGCGGGTGGCCTGGCCTGCCCAGGCAGAGCCACCGGGCTCGGCCGACTTGGCGTTGATGTCGGCCTTACCGGTGGGCTGGTCGTGGCGCAGCCGCAGCCCGGTGGAGGTGCCGAGGAACGTGCTGGTCAGCGAGTGCTCGGCATACCCGTACAGCTTCCGCCCGGCCGCTGCCGCCGCCCCGAACGCCTCGCCGAGCGCGGGCGAGAAGGCCGTGAACACGCCGATGCCGGTGCTGCCCGGCTCGTCGTCCCAGCCGGGCTGGCCTGGCTCCGGGCCTTCCTTGACGCCGAACGCCTCCGGGTCGCCCGGCCGTAGCAGCGGCTGCGCATCCTCGGCCGGGGAGCTTTGGCTCGCAGCCGACTCGGCCGCGGCAACGACGTCCGCCACCTGGTCCGCGCGCACCCCGGCCCGGGATACCACGCCGGCCTGCGGGCCGCCGCCGCGAGTGATCGCGATGACGGTAAGCCGGCGGGACCGGGTCACCCCGTTGGTGGTCAGCGAGTTCGCCGCCCAGCGCAGGTTCGCCGTGGAGGTCTCATCGGCGATCACAATGCAGTCGCCGCGCCGGGCGGCGGCCAGCGCGCGCTCCACGGTTTCCTGCGGAGTCATGCTCCTTCCTGCGCGGTGTTGAGGATCCTGATGCCGCGGAACACGGCCGCGGGGCAGCCGTGACTGACCGGTGCGACTTGCATGGGCTGGCCCTTGCCGCAGTTGAAGGCACCGCCGAGCACGTAGGTCTGCGGCCCGCCGACCGCTTCCATGCTGTTCCAGAAGTCCGTGGTGACGGACTGGTAGGCGGCATCGCGTAGCTGCCCGGCCAGCCGGCCGCGCGTGATCCGGTAGAAACGCTGCCCGGTGAACTGGAAGTTGTATCGCTGCATGTCGATGGACCAGCTCTTGTCACCGACGATGTAGATGCCCTCGTCCACGCCCGCGATCAGCTCCTCGGTGGCCGGGCCACCGGCTGCGGGCTGGAGACAGACATTGGCCATCCGCTGGATCGGCATGTGCTGGGGGGAGTCGGCGAACGCGCAGCCGCGGGACTGGTCCAGGCCGCGCATCAGCGCCATCCGCCGGTCCACCTGGTATCCGGTGAGGATGCCGCCGGTGATCAGATCCCAGGACTGTGCGGCGACCCCCTCGTCGTCATAACCGACGCTGGCCAGGCCGTGCCTGGCAGTCCGGTCCCCGGTGACGTGCATGATCGGGGAGCCGTAGCGCAGGCTCCCGAGCTTGTCCGGGGTGGCGAAGGAGGTGCCGGCGAACGCGGCTTCATACCCGAGCGCCCGGTCCAGTTCGGTGGCGTGGCCGATCGACTCGTGAATGGTGAGCCACAGGTTGCTGGGGTCGATGACCAGGTCGTAGCGGCCCGGCGTGACGCTCGGCGCGGCCAGCTTCTCCGCCAGCAGGCCGGGCAGGGTCGCCAGTTCGGCCGGGAAATCCCAGGCGCCCGCGCCGCTCCACGGGCTGCCTCCCAGATACTCAAGGCCGCGCCCGGCCGACGGGGCCAGCGTCCGCATCGTCTCAAAGCGCCCGTCCGGCTCGATCGCGACGCAGTTGACCTCCGGGGCGATCCTGACCCGTTGCTGCAGGGCCGTGGTGGCCCCGTCGCAGTAGAACTTGCACTCACGGGCCTGGAGCAGCATCGCGTCCACGTGGGCGATCCGCTCGTGCGCCAGCAGCCCCGAACTCCACTGCTTCAGCAGTTCGACCTTGTCGG
>DASXKD010000523.1:0-5715 GCA_036497045.1 Streptosporangiaceae bacterium
CACCGGCGGGCCGAGTTCCGCGGCGACCTTGCCGACCGCGGTCGCCACCTGCTCGGCGTCGCTCACGTCGGCACCCACCGCGACGGCGCGCCCGCCGGCCTCGGTAATCGCGTCTACGGTCGGCGCGCAGGCACCGGCATCCAGGTCGAGGACCCCGACCGCCATGCCGTCGGAGGCGAGCCGCTTGGCGGTCGCCGCGCCGATGCCACGGGCCGCGCCCGTGACGATGGCGACTCGCGATGAGTCGGTTGGCATCTGCTGCTTCTCCTTAGCTGCTAGAGGTCCCTGCTGGCCCGGGGACGACCCCCCGGAATCCCCGCTGGCCTACGGCCCGGTTCCTCCGTCACCCGGCCGGGGCCCGTACCGGCGCAGTTCGCGGCGCGCCAGCGAGCGCTTGTGCACCTCGTCGGGGCCGTCGGCGAACCGTAGCGACCTGGCCGAGGCCCACAGGTGAGCGAGCGGGGTGTCCTGGCTGACCCCGGCCGCGCCGTGCGCCTGTATCGCCTTGTCGATCACCCACTCGGCCATCGCCGGTGTGGCGACCTTGATCGCCTGGATCTCGGTGTGCGCGCCCTTGTTCCCCACGGTGTCCATGAGCCAGGCGGTCTTGAGGACCAGCAGCCGGGCCTGCTCGATCCTGACCCGCGCCTCAGCGATCCAGTCCTGGATCACGCCCTGCTCGGCGAGCGGCCGCCCGAACGCGGTCCGGCCGGTGACCCGCCGGCACAGCAGTTCCAGGGCCCGCTCGGCGCCGCCGATCAGCCGCATGCAGTGGTGGATCCGGCCCGGGCCGAGCCTGGCCTGGGCAATGGCGAACCCGCTGCCCTCCTCGCTGATGAGGTTGGCGGCGGGCACCCGGACACCCTCGAAGCGGACCTCGGCGTGGCCGCCGTGCGGTGCGTCGTCGTAGCCGAACAGGTGCATGCCACGGCGGATGCTGATGCCGGGGGTGTCCCTGGGCACCAGGATCATCGACTGCTGCCGGTGCCGTTCTGCTTCGGCTGAGGTCTTGCCCATCACGATGAAGATCTCGCAGGCCGGGTCCATCGCCCCCGACGACCACCACTTGGTGCCGTTGATCACGTACGAGTCGCCGTCCCGCCGGATCCGGGTGGCGATGTTGGCGGCGTCGGAGGAGGCGACGTCCGGCTCGGTCATGCAGAACGCGGACCTGATCGCGCCGTCAAGTAGCGGCTTGAGCCAGCGGGCCTGCTGCTCCGGTGAGCCGAACTCGGCCAGCACCTCCATGTTGCCGGTGTCGGGCGCGGAGCAGTTCAGTGCCTCCGGGGCCAGCGCCGGGCTGTGCCCGGTGATCTCCGCCAGCGGCGCGTACTGCAGGTTGGTCAGCCCGGCACCGCCGGAGTGCCCGGGCAGGAACAGGTTCCACAGCCCGTGCTCGCGGGCCGCCGCCTTGAGTTCGGCGACCACGGGCGGCCGCCGCCACGGGTCGCCTTCCTGCGCGGCCTTGGCCGCCTGTTCGTGGTAGACCGGCTCCGCCGGGTAGATGTGGCTGTCCATGAACGACTGGAGCTGCGCGCAGAGCTCGCGGGTGCGTTCGTCGTGCCCGAAGTCCATGTTTTCCTCCCGGCGTTGCCCGCAAAGATCCTATCGGGGATGTTTCCCCCTGGCTGCCCCGGGCTACCCGCCAGTACGGCCGGCTCGGCGGAACACGTCAACCCCGTCGTCGGCGAAGACGCGCAGGTAGGACCAGCCGGGGTGGCGCTGCTCGATGAACGCCAGCACGTTGGCCGGCGGCGGGCTCCAGCCGCTGTTGTCGGTGTCGAACACGACGTAGTCCGGCGCGGGGTTGGGATAGGTGCCGATCCAGTAGGTGTCGTCCCGTGCCGCCAGCGGAGCCAGCATGGCCAGCGTCGCCTCCACCGTCACGCCGCCGGGCACCCGCGCCATCGCCGCGTCCTCGGCCCTGACGTGCGAGCTGATGTCGTAGGTCTGCGAGTTCCACAGCGTGTCGAGCGGGAACCGGTAGGCCAGCCACCCGGCGATGACGACCATCGCCACGGCCCCGTATCTGGCCACGGCCTCGCCGGGGGCGGGCAGCCAGGATCGCTCACGGCGCCGGGCTGCCCCGGCGCGCCGCTGCGAGCTTGCCCGGAACCTGGCCATGCCATCCACTGCGGCCAGGAACACGATCGGCATGACGGTCGCGTCGTAGTGCCAGTTGGTGCCCCAGAAGTAGCTGTTGGTGGAGACGAACCGCAGCGCCAGGCTGGGCAGCGCGATCAGCGCGATCGGGGACCGGAGCGCGAGGAACGCCACGGGCAGCAGGATCAGGAACGTGGTCCACAGCTTCTCGTGGCCGGCCTGGACGAGCTGGTGCGCCAGCGCGCTCACCGATGGGTGGCCGCCGGGGCCGACCACCCCCCCGTCGTTCCAGTACGGGTACTGATGCCCCGGGTTGAAGTGCGGGATGATGACCGCGATCGCCAGCACCGACCAGGCCAGGCCCCAGACGGCCAGCAGCACCCCGGCCCGGATCCAGGCCGCGGGCTCCTCCGTATAGCCACGGGGGTCGCCCCCTCGGGCCAGCACGGCCACGGCCCGGTGACGAAGGAACCGGGCCGCAGGCCACCGGGGGGTTCCAGGGGGGTCGCTCCCCCGGGCTAGCGGCCCAGGCCGCGTGACGAAGGAACGCGGCCTGAGGCCATCGGGGTGTTCCGGGGGGTCGCTTCCCCGGGCTAGCACTGCCAGGCCCATCCCGGCCATGACCAGGCCGATCGCGGCGACCGTGAATCCCTGGTCCTCCTTGACGAACACCAGCGGCAGCGCCCACGCCACGGCCGGCCACAGCCTGCGGCGCACCAGCGCGGACAGTGAGAACGCCAGCAGCGGGACGGCGAACGCGATCTCGTGGAAGTCGAAGTTGACCATCTGCTGCAGGCCCCAGGAGAAGCCGTAGGCAATGCCGATCCCCCGGCTGGCCCAGGTGCCAAGCAGTTCCTGCGCGGCGCGGCAGACCGGGATCACCGAGGCCGCGGTGAGCAGGGCCTGGGCGACGAGCAGCGTCTCGGCGCTCGGGAAGACCCGGAAGAACGGGGCGAGCAGGCCCACGATGGGCTGGAAGTGATCACCGAGCAGGTTGAACCCGGCGCCCCTGATCGGCACCACCGGCGAGTGCAGGTGGGCGAGCTGCTTGACGTACTCGGTGAAGATGCCCAGGTCCCAGGAGCCGGGGTCAAGGCGCAGGTACTTGAACACCGAGATCGTGTCGTAGGCGATGAACGTGGCCAGCGCGATCACCCAGGTGACCGGGTCCATCCCGGGGTGCTGGCCAGCCACGGGACCAGGGTCACTACCGGCATCCCGCCGGCCGGTGGCCGCCGGTGCCTGCCCGCCGGCCACCGGCGGCGGTGACCGCTCGTCTCCCGGTATCAACGGCTATCCGTAAAGCAGCGATTCGTAGTGCGGGCCGTAGTGGCGTTCCAGTTCCTCCAGGGTCTCCTCACAGGGCTGGACGCTTTTGACGATCTGCGCGTGCGGCAGCACCGCGTCCGGGTTCCAGGACTCCGGCTCCCATAGCCGGGAGCGCATGAACGCTTACATGCAATGGAAGAAGATCTGCTCGATCTCCACGAGCACCGTGAGCTGCGGCCGGTGCCCCTTGACGATCATGTCGTCGAACCACGGGGCGTCACGGATCAGCCGGGCACGCCCGTTGATGCGTAGCGTCTCCTTGCGCCCTGGGATCAGGAACACCAGGCCGACGTGCGGGTTTTCCAGGATGTTGCGGAATCCGTCGGCACGCCGGTTGCCGGGGCGCTCGGGGATGGCGATGGTCTGGTCGTCGAGCACCAGGACGAAGCCGGGCGGGTCCCCCTTCGGTGAGACGTCGCAGCTGCCGTCCGCGGCACAGGTCGCGACCAGGCAGAACGGGGAAGCGGCGAGCCATTCGACGTCCCGTGCGTGCAGCCGGGTGCGCTCCTTGGTGAGCGTGCGCGGCGCTGGGGTGCCGAGCAGTTCCCGCAGCTCGGCGGCGGATGAGATTTCCGCGAGGGTGCCTGTCCCCGCCATGGCTCTCCCTTCGCGGGCGCCGGGGTTATGCGCGCCCGTGCTGCCAGCCTAGCCGGGGTGTGCCGCGTTGCTAGGTGAGCAGCAGCCGGCCGACGCGGCGGCCAGCCAGGTACAGGCCGGCCAGGCCCATGATCGCGAGGTAGGCCACGCGCCAGAGCAGGCCGGGGCCGACCATGCCGAGCGCGAGCCCGCGCATCAGCGTGACCGCCTGGTAGAGCGGGGTGCATTCGACCAGGACCGCCACCGGCCGCGGGTACACGCTCAGCGGGTAGAACGTGGTGGAGAACAGGAACATCGGCACGATGGCCAGGGTCACGTACTCGAAGTCCTGCCAGCTCCGCATGAACGTCGTCGCGGCCATGCCGGCGGCCGCGAACGCGAACCCGGTGAGCACGGCTGCGGGGAGCACGCAGATCGCCCAGTACGAGTGGAACAGGCCCATCGCCAGCATGACGCAGGTGAACGCGAACGCGTATATGGTGCCGCGGATCAGCGCCCACAGCACCTGCCCCAGGGCCAGGTCCGGGGCCCGCATCGGCGTGGCCAGCGCGGCGTCGTAGGTCTTGGCGTATTTGATCAGGAAGAACACGTTGAACGTGGAGTCGTAGATGGCCCCGTTCATGGACGAGGTCGCCAGCAGGGCCGGCGCCACGTAGGCGGTGTAGCTGACCCCGCCGACGGTGCCGACCAGGTGCCCGAGCCCGACCCCGATCGACAGCAGGTAGAACAGCGGCTCCCCGATGCCCGACAGCAGCATCAGCCACAGGTGCCGGCCGACGCGGGCGTGCCGCTCCACCAGGCGCAGGCTGCCCTTACCGCCGAGCGCCTGCCAGGGCCGGGTCGCCACGGCGGTGGGCACGATGCGCAGCGGCTCCTGCCGGACACCGAGGTCAGACATACAGCCGCCGCCGGTAGGTGCGGTTGCCGACGGCCACGCCGATGGCGGCCAGGCCGGCCAGGTACCCCACGTGGATCAGCGCGCCGCCGAGGGTCGTGATACCCAGGCTGAGCGACCGGCACAGCGCCACCCCGTGCCACAGCGGGGTGAGGTAGGCGACCGGCCGGAGCCAGGCGGGGAGCTGGGTGATGGGAAAGAAGGTCCCGGAGAACAGGAACAGCGGGATCATGCCGAACCGGAAGATCACCGCGAACGAGGTGTCCCTGTTGCGGGTGATCGCCCACGCCTCGAGCACCGCATTGAACGTGATCCCGGTCAGCACGGCGACCGGGAGGGCCGCCAGCGCCCAGGGTGACTGCACCGCGCCCAGTGCGGCCGCCACGGCGAGGAAGATCGCGCAGTTCATGGTCAGCCGCAGCGCCACGAACAGCATGTGACCGTGGAAGATGTCGGCCGGGCGCAGCGGCGAGGCGGTGGCGGCCTGGTAGGTCTTGACCCACTTGACCGAGGCGAGCACCGGGTAGGTCGACTCCCCCACGGCCGTGGTCATCGCGGTCGCGGCCAGCAGCCCCGGCGCGAGGAAGGTCAGGTAGCTGACCCCGCCGATCGAGGTGTCCCCGTGCGCGTTGACCAGGCTGCCCAGGCCCAGGCCCATGGCGCCGAGGAACAGCAGCGGGTTCAGCAGGCTGGAGTAAATGGAGCCGCGCCAGGTCCGCCGGTAGTCGGTCAGCCAGAACCGCAGCTCGCGGACGGCGAACACGGCCCCGGGCGGCGCGGGGCGGGTGAGC
>DASXKD010000524.1:0-4755 GCA_036497045.1 Streptosporangiaceae bacterium
GACCCGCGGGTGATCGCCGGGTCCGACCCGGTGCCGATGGGCTCGAACAACTCCGGGCGCGGCGTCGGCGGCTCGATGATCCACTACGCGGGCTACACCCCGCGCTTCCACCCGAGCGACTTCGCCACCTGGACCCGGGACGGGGTGGGCGCCGACTGGCCGCTGAGCTACCCCGAGCTGCGCCCGTACTACGAGCAGATCGAGCAGGAACTCCCGGTGGCCGGCGAGCGCTGGCCGTGGGGAGACCCGCACGGCTACCCGCACCGGCCGCACCCGGTCGGCGGGAACGGCGAGGTATTCCTGCGCGGGGCGGACAAGCTCGGGATCATGGCCAAGGTCGGGCCGGTAGCGATCGCCAACGGCCGGTTCGGGAACCGGCCGCACTGCATCTACCGCGGCTTCTGCCTGCAGGGCTGCAAGGTCAATGCGAAGGCATCGCCGCTGATCACGCACGTCCCCGACGCGCTGGCGCACGGCGCGGAGGTGCGCCCCGACGCGATGGTGACGCAGATCGCCGTAGACAAGCTCACCGGCCGCGCGCTCGGGGTGCACTACGTCACCGGCGGCCGCGAGCGATTCCAGCGAGCCCGGATGGTGGCGGTGGCCGGGTACTCGATCGAGACGCCCCGGCTGCTGCTGAACTCGGCGTCCAGCCGGTTCCCCGATGGCCTGTGCAATGACTTCGACCAGGTGGGCCGCTACCTCATGGTGCAAGGCGCGCCGCAGACCGCGGGCCGTTTCGATGCCGAGGTACGAATGTACAAGGCCCCGCCGCCCGAGGTGAGCACCGAGCAGTTCTACGAGACCGACCCGGCCCGCGGCGCCAAGCGCGGATTCTCCATCCAGACCGTCTCGCCGCTGCCGATCACCTGGGCCGAGCACATCGCCGCCCAGGGGCATTGGGGCCAGGCCCTGCGCGAGTACATGAGCGACTACGTGCACTGGTCCTGCCTCGGGGCGCTGTGCGAATTCCTGCCCCGGCCGGAGAACCGGGTGACGCTGGCCGAGGAGAAGGACTCCTACGGCCTGCCGGTGGCCCGCATCTCCTACTCCCAGTGCGACAACGACCGGGCGCTGGCCCGCGCGGCGCAGTCGGTCATGGAGGACATCCTGGGCGCGGCCGGCGCGGACGAGATCGTCACCATCCAGCGCTACGCGCACCTGGTCGGCGGCGCCCGGATGGCCGCGGACGAGCGGCACGGTGTCGTCGACCGGCACGGACGCAGCTTCGCGGTCCCCAACCTGTACATCGCCGACGGCAGCGTGCTTCCCACCCAGGGCAGCGCGAACCCCGCCTTGACGATCATGGCCGTGGCCGCCCGGACGGCGGACCAGATGGCCGCAGGCGCATCCCTGGGCGGGTGAGCCCCGGCCTCACCTCTGCCGGAAGGGTTCGGCGTCGGTCTCACGCAGGACCATCCCGTGTCCCGGGCGGTCGGGGTCCGGGCGCATGGTGCCGCCGTGCGGGTCCAGGGTCCCGTCGAACAGCATCCGTTCGATCCGCTGATGGTCGTGGAAGTACTCCACGTGCCGCAGGTTCGGCACCGCGGCGGCCACGTGCGCGTGCAGGTTCGGCGCGCAGTGCCCGGAGACCTGCAGGTTGTGAGCCGCGGCGAGCGCGGCGCCGCGGAGGAAGTCGGTGATCCCGCCGCATCGGGTCACGTCGAGCTGCAGGCAGTCCACGGCACCCGCCGTGATGAGCGCGGCCGAATCGGCCAGCGACCAGCTGTACTCGCCGGCCGCCACGTCCGGCCGGACCTGCCGCCGGATCGCGGCCAGCCCGGCGAGGTCCTGCGAGGACACCGGCTCCTCGAACCAGGTCACGTCAAAGGCGTCCAGCTCGGCGGCGACCCGTACCGCCTGCCCCGTGGTGTAACCGCCGTTGGCGTCGACGTACAGCTCGGCGTCCGGGCCGATCACCTCGCGCGCGAGCCGGACGCGAGCCAGGTCGCGGCGCTCGTCGCCGCCCCACGACTCGCCGATCTTGATCTTCACCCGCGGGATCTGCTGTTTATCCGCCCACCCGCTGAGCTGGTCCCGGGTGCGCTCGTCGGGGTAGCTGGTGAACCCGCCGCTGCCGTACACCGGAACGGCATCGCTGGCCCGGCCGAGCAGGCTGGACAGTGCCACGCCGAGCAGTCGCGCCTTGAGGTCCCACAGCGCGATGTCCACCGCGGAGATGGCCATCGCCGCGATACCGGGCCGGCCCACATTACGCACCTGCCGCGCCATGGCCTCGGCCGCACCGGCCACGTCGAAGGCGTCCCGCCCCGTCACCGTGGCCGTGAGCAGCTCGGTCACCACGGTCGCCGCCGCCGCGGCGGCGTAGCTCCAGCCGATGCCCAGCTCCCCGCCAGCTCGCGCCGTCACCAGCACCATCGTGGTCTTGTCCCACGTCAGGGTCCCGTCCGCCTCCGGGGCGTCGGTCGGGATGACGTACACGGCCGCGTCCAGCGCGGCGATCTCCGGTCCGGTCACCCGCGTCCGCTTCCCGCCAGCCGGGCCGCCAAACGGTTTCGGTTAGCGCGGATTTCCGCACCGCTAGATCAGCCCCACTTTGGCCATAGTCCTCAACGGACCAGTGGCCAGGATCAGGCCACGGACCTGCGATCTCACCGGAGTCTGCCTGGGAACCAGCACCGGTATCAGGGCCAGAACACAGGATACATCTAACTGTGTGACGATCGTTATCTAGGCGAGACACAGGGTGTTCATGGGTGAAACGTCCGATTCCAGACACCCCATACAGCAGCAAACAAGCACGAGAAACCCGTTACCGGACGTGATCGGGTTTCGGCGGACCGGCAGGCCCCTGTGGTAAATCAACGGAATGACCGCGATACCGGCCCCACGTCCAGGATGGGACCTGCTCGCCGGCCAGGTGAACCAGCGCCGCTACGAGGCACTGCGCGCCTACCTGTACCGGGGCGCATCGCTGCAGCAAGCCGCCGACGCCACCGGCTACACCCGCGCCGCGCTCGCCTCCCTGGTCCGCGACCTGCGGGCAGGCAAGCTCACCGTGTTCGCGCCCCCGGGCGTCCCCGGACGCAAAAGCGCCCCGAAGAAAGACGCCGCCCGCGGCCGCGTCATCGACCTGCGCCGCGAGGGCCTGTCCATCTACGAGATCAGCACCCGGCTCACCCAGGAAGGAACCCCCCTGGGCCGCACCGCGGTCAGCGACATCCTGCGGGAGGAAGGATTCGGCCGGCTGCTGCGCGGCCCCGAGCCCGAGGCCAGCACCAGCCCGGCCACCTCCGGCCGCGACACCAGGCTGCCGGCCGCCGCCGTCGCCGACTTCACCGCCCTGCCCGGGCGCGCGCACACCACCATGGCCGGGCTGCTGCTGACCATCCCTGACCTGGTCACCCTCGACTTGCCCGCGATGGTCACCGCGGCCGGCTACCCCGCCACCAAGACGATCCCCGCCGCCAGCTACCTGCTGTCCCTGCTGGCACTCAAGCTCACCGCCACCCGGCGCGTCAGCCACGTCGATGACCTGCTCTGCGACCCCGCCCCCGCGCTCCTGGCCGGACTATCGGTCCTGCCGAAGAAGACCGCGCTCACCGACTACAGCTACCGGCTGTCCCACGACCACCAGCGCGCGTTCCTGGCCGCGCTGGACGCCAGGATGATCTCCGGCGGGCTCGCCACCGGCGACGAGGCAATTTTCGACCTGGATTTTCACGCTGTGATGCACTGGGGTGGCGACCCCGCCCTGGAAAAGCACTACGTGCCTGCCCGGTCTCAGCGGTCCCGGTCCGTGCTGACCTTCTTCGCCCAGGACACCGGCACCCATAACCTGGTCTACGCCAACGCCGACCTCACCAAGGCCAGCCAGAACCGCGAGGTGATCGCGTTCTGCGACCACTGGAAGCAGGTATCCGGATCAGACCCGCGCATGCTGATCATGGACCAGAAGGTCACCACCCAGCCGATCCTCGGCGAGCTCGACGACCGCGGCGTGAAATTCGCCACCCTGCGCATGCGCTCACCCAGCCTCGTCCGCCAGATCAACGCCCTCACCAGCAAGGACTTCAAGCAGATCACCCTGGGCCGGCCCGGCCGCCACAACAAGCCCAGCGTGCACGAGTCCGCCGGCGTCAAGCTCACCAGCTACCCCGGCACCGTCCGCCAGCTGGTCGTCACCGGCCTGGGCCGCGAGGCCCCCACCGTGATCATCACCAACGACTACGCAATCAAGACCAAGGCGCTGATCGAGCAGTACGCCCGCCGCATGACCATCGAGCAGCGCCTCGCCGAGATCATCCAGGCGTTCCGCGCCGACACCCTATCTTCCGCTGTCAACCTCAACGTCGACCTCGACGTCGTCCTATGCGTCCTGGCCCAGGCCCTCACCGCCGCCTTCCGGCTGCGGCTGCCCGGCAACTACGACCACGCCACCCCCGACACCCTTCAGCGCCGCTTCCTGGACACCCCAGGCGAGATCATCAATACCGGCACCGGCATCACGGTCAAGATCAACCGTCGTGCCTACTCGCCGGTCCTCCGCCACGCCGACCTGCCCGCCGACACCGCCGTCCCCTGGTGGGGCGGACGCCAGCTCCACTTCGAATTCGCCTGACCCAAGGGCCGAAGTACCGGTGCGGAAATCCGCGCTAACCGGCCAGCCTTGATGGCTAGCAGCAGCTCCGGTGGAAGGCTGGCGGGGAACGCAGGGTCTAAACGGCCAGACAGGACACGGCTGAGCTGGTTGCGCGAGGTCACGTCGAGCTTGGCGAAAACCTTGCCCAGGTG
>DASXKD010000525.1:0-3838 GCA_036497045.1 Streptosporangiaceae bacterium
GCCGCCGTGCGCGCCCAGATGGTCGCGGACGGTGCCACGGCAACGGGGCCGGCATGTACCGCCGCCCATGGGACGCCGTCGAGGCCGGGCACGGGGATGACAACCAGTTCGTCGTCCTTGCCCACGTTCAGTGGGGCCACGAGCAGTTCAGTCAGCCGTCGCAGGCACAGGTCGGCGCTGGCCCGGGCGGCGGCGTGCCCGGCTGGGTTCCCGAGTCGCGCGAGCCGGCGCAACGCGAACAGTAGCGCGCGCACCTGTTCCCTGACCGGCCGCAACGGCTCTCCCGCGCCGACACTGCCTGCCATGCATAAAGGATCGGTGAATCAGATGGATTCTGACCAGCGAAACCGTGGCGTTCCGTTCCCCGGTGACTTTCCGGATTGGCACAGTGACACACCAGGGGGCACGGCGGAGGACGTGCAATGGGAAGTGCGCCGAATCCCTTCGCCGTATGGAGCGGCACCTCGTTCGCCGCCCCGCAGATCACGGGCGCCATCGCCCGGCTGTACCAGGCCCCCGGTGTTACGCTACATAGCGCGCTGGATCAGTTGCTGCAGGTAGCCGTACCTATTCCCGGCTTCGGGCAGGCGGTACAGATACTCAAGGGCATTTAGTGTCTCGATTTCGCCAAGTTGACGCGGCTGCGGCAGACTCGTACCCCGCGCCTGTACCTCGGCACCCGGCCAGCCGCCGAGGATCAGAAGGGCGGTGATCAGCGTCAGCTCCCCCCGCTGGACCGACGACGAGCTCCTGCGCGAGCTGCGTGCCGCACTGCGGGAGCCACCCGTGGACGAGAAATTGATTCGGGCCGCCCAGGCGGCGTTCACGTGGCGGACCGTGGATGCCGATCTGGAGATCCTCAGCCTGGAGACCGAGCTGGCGGTGAGCGATACCGCCCGGGTACGCGGCACCGGGCAGGGCTCACCGCGCATGTTCGCCTTCCATGGCGAGCGGCTGAGCGTGGAGATCGAAATCGACGACGACGGCATCGTGGGGCAGCTGACACCGCCGGGACCGGCGCGGGTCACCTTGGTGACCCCCGACGGCCCGCAGGCAGCCGCGGACGCGGACGAGATCGGCTGCTTCACCCTTCCCGCCCCCCCACGCGGGCCGATGCGCCTGGATTGTCAGCGCGGCAGCGACCGCTTCCTGACCGAATGGACCACCATCTGACCACGGCATGCCGTCTTGCGGCGCCTTTCTCGGGGCCGGTGGCCCGCCCCGGTCAGGACCTGAGGGTCTCCTCCTCGATCCAGCTCAGGAAGCCCTCCGAACCCGCGACGATGGGCGTCGCGACGATCTCCGGCTCGTCGTAGCTGTGGCTGCGGGCGATGAAATCGGCGAGCGCCTGGTAGCCGCTTGCGGGCAGCTTGAGGGTGAGCAACCATTCCTCAGCCCGCTCCAGCGTGCCCTCCCACCAGTACGTGCTGGCCACCGGGCCGCTGACTTGGGCACACGCGGCAAGGCGGGCCTGTACCGCCTCGCGGGCAAGCTCCACCGCCTCGGCGCGTGAGTCCGTGGTGGTCTGCACCTGCAGGAAACGCCCGCTCACCTGGGACAGCCCGGTCTCGGCCGGCTCGTCGTCACCCGACATGGCACCCGATCGTACGCCCCTCGCGCCGCGGCTCCCTGCACGCGGACGCCGCGGCTTGTGGCGCGGCGCCCCGCGGCGCGGGATGATCACGGATGCAGGCGAGGGAGGCACCAACGTGACCGGCGATACTTACTGCTTCGTGGTGAACCCGGCCGCCTGCCACGGCCGGGGCATCCGGCGCATGCCAGCGGTGCTCGGGCCGCTCTCGGCGGCCGGCGGCACCGTCCGTGTCGAGGAAAGTTCCAGCCTCGGCCATGCCGCCACACTGGCCGCCGCGGCCGCGGGCCGGGGCGAGATCGTCGTGGCGGTGGGCGGCGATGGCACGGTCGGCCGGATGGCCGCCGCCGTGGCCGCCGCCGGCGGGGTGCTCGGCATCATCCCGGCGGGCCGGGGCAATGATTTCGCCCGCACGCTCGGCATCCCCGCCGACCCGGCCCGGGCGGCCGCGGTCCTGCTGCGCGGCAGGCACCGGGAGGTGGACCTGATCGGCGTCCGTGCGGGCGACGGGCCGGAGCAGGTGGTGGCGGGCAGCGTCTACCTGGGCATCCCGTCGGAGGCCGCACGGATTGCCGCCGCCAGCCGCCTGCCACCGGGCGGCCTGGCCTACCAGATCGCCGGGCTGCGCGCCCTGCTGGCCTGGCAGCCGGCCAGCTTCACGGTGGGCACGGAGGCCGGTCTCCCGGCGGGGGGCGCCTTTCCCGGTTTCTGTGTCGTGGTGGCCAACTCGGCCTACTTCGCCGCCGGCACGCCCGCCGCACCGGACGCCGATGTCACCGATGGCCTGCTGGATGTGGTCACGGTCAGCGACGGCTCGAAGTTCTCCTTCGTGCGGGTGATGCTGGCCGCGGCCCGGGCCAGACACACCCGGCTGGCTCAGGTCGCAATCACGCGGGCGGCCAGCGTCACGGTGAGCGCGGATCGTGCCATGCTCGCCGGTGCCGATGGCGAGCCGCTGCCGTGCGCGTCCCCGCTGGCCACGGACGTTCCGTTGTGCATAAGAGCCCTTCCCGGCGCGGTACGGGTGCTGGCCGGGCCGGCGCCGCAGGAGGCGGCCGGAGGCTGAGCCGGCTGCCGGCCGAAGGTCAGCTCTCCGCCGAGCCGACCGGGCGCGCGCGGCCGCCGAGGAACGACTCGATGAACTCGGGGCTGGCCGACAGCTCCGCCGGCGTCCCTTCCATCCGCACCTCGCCGCCGCCAAGCACGTAGGTGTGGTCGGAGACGGCCAGCACCGCTTTGGCCCGCTGTTCCACAATGAGCACTGCCGCGCCGCTGGCGGCCAGGCCGCGCACGTGCTCTTCGAGCAGGGAGATAGCGATGGCGGGCGCGAGGTTCGCGGTCGGCTCGTCGAGCAGGAACAGCCCCGGGTCGAGCATGAGCACGCGGCCCATGGCGAGCATCTTCCGCTCGCCACCGCTCAGTTTGCCGGCGCTGCGGCCGATCATCCCGGCCAGCCGCGGGAACACCGTGAGCACCTTGTCGACCTGGCCGGCCACCTCACCGCGCGGCAGCAGGTACCCGCCCATCTCCAGGTTCTCCCGCACGGTCAGCGGGCCAAACACGTCGTCGACCTGCGGTACGTAACCCACCGAGGCGCGCGCGATCTCCTCCGGCGCCATATTGGTGACCTGCCTGCCGCCGACGGTCACCGTGCCCGACGAGACGCGCACGATGCCGACCAGGCTCTTGAGCAGCGTGCTCTTGCCGGAGCCGTTGGGCCCGACCAGCGAGACCACCTGACCGGGGTCGGCGCTGACGGTGATGCCGCGGATCACCGGGTCGCCGCCGTAGCCGGCCGTGATGCCCTCGGCGCGCAGCGACAGCCCCCGCAGCGTGACGTCAGTGCTTGCCGGAGCGCGCGCGCCGGGCAAGCCGCCGCGCGGCCGCTCACCCGACAAGGTAGGCCTCCACGACCTCCTGGCGCCCACGGAGCTGCTGCATGGTGCCCTCGGCGAGCACCGCGCCCTCGGCCATCACCACCACCGGATCGCAGAACTCGTCCATGATGGCCAGCTCGTGCTCGACCATGAGGATCGTCATCCCCTCGGCGCACAGCGCGACGAGCTCGTTGCCGATCCGCCGCGCCAGGTGCGGGTGCACGCCGGCCATTGGCTCGTCGAGCAGCAGCATCCGGGGCTCGGCCATCAGCGCGCGCATGATCTCCACCAATCGCCGCTGCCCGCCGGACAGGTCCCCCGCGTAGTCGTTGGCGTAGTCGGCAAGCCCGAACCGCTCCAGCAGCGCGGC
>DASXKD010000526.1:0-10522 GCA_036497045.1 Streptosporangiaceae bacterium
CTTGCGGCGACACCGGCGCAGGTCACCCGCTCGCCTGCGGGTCATGCGCCGCCTTGGCGGGGCGCCGCCGCCGCGGAGGTGCGATGACTCCCTCGGCGAGCCGCCGTGCGGTGATCAGGAAGCCGGTGTGGCCCACCATCCGGTGCTCGGGGCGTACCGCGAGTCCGTCGGCGTGCCAGCCGCGAGTGAGGGATTCCCACGCGGAAGGCTCATCGAAACCCCCGTGCCCGCGAATAGCCTCAACGATCGATGAGAGTTGGGTCACTGTAGCCACATAACACGCCAGGACGCCGCCGGGCAGCAGCACCCGCGCCACGGTGGTGACGCACTCCCAGGGCGCCAGCATGTCCAGCACCACCCGGTCGAACGGCTCGTCCCCGGTGCCCTCGTTCCCGGCTTCCTCGCGCCCCTCCTCCTCGTCCGCGGTGCCCTGATCCCGGCCGAAGTCACCGACCCGCAAGTCCCAGTGTGGCGGCGGGCTGCCGAAGAACCGCTCGACGTTCGCCCGTGCGATGTCGGCGAAGTCACTGCGGCGCTCGTAGGAGACCAGCAGCCCGTCCGGGCCGACGGCGCGCAGCAGCCAGCAGGACAGCGCGCCGGAGCCGGCGCCGGCCTCCAGGACCCTGGCGCCGGGCCAGATGTCGGCCATGGCCAGGATCTGCGCGGCGTCCTTGGGGTAGACGACCGCCGCTCCCCTGGTCATGGACAGGGTGAAGTCCGCGAGCAGCGGCCGCAGCGCGACGTAGGGGGTCCCTGCCGACGACCGCACTACGCTGCCTTCCGGGCTGCCGATGAGGTCGTCGAGGACGATGGAGCCCCGGTGGGTGTGGAACACCTTGCCCGGCTGCAGCACAGCAAGGTGCTGGCGCCCCTTGGGATCGGTGAGCTGGGCCTGGTCACCAGGGGCGAACGGTCCGCGGCGAGATATCACGCCGACAGGCTACGGCCAAGGCCCCGTGACGAAGGAACGGGGCCGCAGGCCATCGGGGGGTTCGGGGGGTCGCTCCCCGGGCCATCGGGGGATTCGGGGGGTCGCTCCCCCGGCCCGACAGGCCTCGGGGGGTCCGGGGGGGCGCTCCCCGGGGCGGT
Source organism: Streptosporangiaceae bacterium (assembly GCA_036497045.1). Taxonomy (GTDB): domain Bacteria; phylum Actinomycetota; class Actinomycetes; order Streptosporangiales; family Streptosporangiaceae; genus DASXKD01. The sequence continues at coordinate 1,090 of DASXKD010000526.1, forward strand.
ACCAGCTAGACCCCGGCGAACGCGTGATCCAGGTCGGCGGCTGCGAGCACGCCGAACACCTGGCCGGACGGCTCGACCAGAAGGTACTCGCTGGCCGGCGAGCGGCGCACCGCATCGACGAGCGCCATGCCGGACAGGTCGGCACTCAGCACGAGGCCTGGATCGAGGGTGCGGGCCAGCGACCCGGCATCGACCCAGGGCCGCCGCTGCACCGGGGTGGCCATCACCGCCGCCTCGCTGACGATGGCGATCGGCCGGTCCTCGTGGTCCACGATCACCAGCGCGCGTGCCTGCGCCGCGTCCGCCCGGCGGATGGCCTCGGCCAGCGGCAGGCTCGACGGCACCGGGATGGCCCGCCTGGCGAGCAACCGTGCCTGCACCGCTGGCAGCCGTTCCCGCACCCGCGAGGCGCGCAGCGACTGGGTGGCGCCGGTCCACATGAACGCGGCGATGACCGCCAGCCACAGCGCGTCAAAGACCTGCACCTGGCTGCCGGTGCGCAGGAACAGGACCAGCGGGATGATCAGCACCGCCACCGCCAGGCCACGGCCTGCCCAGGCGGCCGCCACCGTGGCGGTACTCGGCCGGCCGGTCAGCTTCCACACACCGGCCCGGAGCATCCGGCCACCGTCCAGCGGCAAGCCAGGGAGCATGTTGAAGAGCCCGACCAGCAGGTTCGCCACCACAAGCTGGCTCAGCAGGACCCCGGGTATGCCGGTGGGGTGGAACGCGCGGGCCAGCCCGAACCCGATGGCGGCCAGCACCAGGGAGATCAGCGGCCCGGCGGCGGAGACGAGGAACTCGCGGCCCGGCGTGGGCGGCTCGCGCTCGATCTCGGAGAAGCCGCCGAGCGGGTACAGCAGGATTCGGCGCACCGGCAGCCCGAACCCGCGGGCTACGACGGAGTGGCTGAGCTCGTGCACCAGCACCGACCCGTAAAGCAGCACCACGAACGCAGCGGCGACGACGTACCGCAGGTCCTGACGGACGGCGTGGTCCAGGCCACGGGCGTAGAGGACGACGAACACGCCCGCGATCAGGAACCAGTACGGCGAGACGTACACGGGGATGCCGAAGGGACGCGCGATCCTCACGCCGGGCCCCCGCTCCCGGGTCTCCCGGGTCTCCTGGCCCTCCGGCTCATTGCCTGCCACACGCCGATGCTATGTCCTGGAACGCGTGGGGGCGTGTCGCGTGATGCGCGTGTGCTGTTTCCTCGCCGAAGACACGCCGTACGCTTCCAGAGGGGCCTTCGTCTTCGAAGACACGCCCGGAATGGGCGGGCAACTGTCCTAGGGCTCCCCTACCCTCCCAGGCATGGGTGATAAGAGCGCGATCGTGACCGCCGTTCCCCCGCCGTCGCCCGAGCCGGCGGCGTCCGGTGCGGGCGACGGCGTCACCCCGGAGCGCGCCGACAGGCCGTCCGGCCCGTCGCTGTCCCCCTCCCGCGCCGGCGACTTCCTCACCTGCCCACTGCTGTACCGGTACCGGGTGATCGACCGGCTGCCCGAGCCGCCGAGCCGTGCCGCGGTGCGCGGCACGCTGGTGCACTCGGTTCTCGAGCGGCTCTTCGACGCCGCGGCTCCCGACCGGACGCCGGACGCCGCACGGGCGCTGGTGGAGCCGGAATGGTCCCGGTTGCAGGAGACCGAGCCGGATCTGGCCGGCCTGTTCGACGACGACGCCCAGCGCGCCGCGTGGCTGGACGAGGTCATGGGCATGCTGGACCGGTACTTCACCCTGGAGGATCCGCGCCGGATCGAGCCTGCCCACCGGGAGCTGTGCGTGGAGGCGGAGCTTGCCTCCGGCCTGCGGCTGCGCGGCTATATCGACCGCCTCGACATCGCTCCCAGCGGTCAGATGCGGATCGTGGACTACAAGACCGGCGGCGCGCCCCCCGAGGAGTTCGAGCAGCGGGCCCTGTTCCAGATGCGCTTCTACGCGCTGACGCTGTGGCGGGCTCAGGGCCAGGTGCCCAAGCTGCTCCAGCTGATGTACCTCGGCAACGGCGAGATCGTGCGGTACGAGCCGGACGAGGCGGACCTTCTCGCCACCGAGCGCAAGATCGAGGCGCTGTGGCTCGCGATAGAGCGGGCCAGGCTGAACCGGGACTGGCGCCCCCGCCCGGGGCGGATCTGCGACTGGTGCGCGCATCAGGCGATCTGCCCCGCGTTCGGCGGCACGCCGCCGCCGGTCCCCGACGGCCCGGTCCGGCCGGACGAAATCCCAGAACCGGGAGACGGCGCATCCCCCGTATAGCGCGCCTGCCTGGGAGCCGCCGAAGATCTGGCCGAACTGGGCGTCCGGGACGGCTCGCCGTTTGACAACATGAGATTAGTCTCGTGATACTAATCGCATGAATCTAACGCGCCTCATGGTGCTCGGCACGCTGGCACAGCACGGGCCACGGCACGGGCATGAGATCCGGCGTCTCGCCGAGCTGACCAACGTCGGCGAGTGGGGCGGGGTGAGCGTGGGCGCCCTGTACCGGGAACTGCGCCTGATGGAGATCGAGAGCCTGGTGGAGGCGGTCAGGACCGAGCGGGTGGGGCGCCGTCCGGCCCGCACCGTCTACGCGATCACCGATGAGGGCCGCCTGGAGCTGGCGATACTCAGGGAGCAGGCCACGCGCACCGTCCACCTGGGGCCCGATCCGCTCGGCGTCTCGCTGTCCTTCGCCGGTGATGGGGCCGACCGGGAGGAGCTTGCCAGCTGGCTGCGGGCCCGCCGGGACAGTTGCGCCCTGGCCGCCACCCAGTTGGCGGAGGAGCGGCTGCACATGGTGGCGCGCGGCCAGCTGGGCCCGTTGCAGGCCGCCGTGATGTACCGGGGCCAGTTGCACGCGGAAACCGACGTGCGCTGGCACGACGAATTTGCCAAGGTCCTGGCCGGATTGCCGCCCGATGAGGAAAAACGGCGGCCAGGCGTCTGAACTACCAGGCGAACATCCTGAAGGGATACCAGACTCGCATGGCGATCATTGAGGCGCGCGGGCTCGCCCGCACGTTCACCAGCCGCAAGCGCACCGTGGAGGCCGTGCGCGGGGTCGATCTCACGGTCGCCGACGGAGAGATCGTCGGCTTCCTCGGCCCCAACGGGGCCGGCAAGACCACCACGCTGCGGATGCTGACCACGCTGCTGCGGCCGACCGCAGGCACCGCCACCGTGGCGGGCGCCGACCTGCTCGCCGACCCTGTCGGGGTGCGGCGCAGGATCGGCTACGTGGCCCAGGCCATCGGCGCCACCGGGGGCGGCTCGGACCCGAACGCGACGGTCGGCGAGGAGATCACCCTGCAGGCCGAGCTCTACCGGGTGCCGCGTGCCGAGATCGCCGAGCGCACCGCGCAGCTCACCCGCCAGCTCGACCTCAGGGGCCTGGACGACCGGCTGGTCAAGTCGCTGTCCGGCGGCCAGCGGCGGCGGCTGGACATCGCGCTCGGCCTGGTCCACTCCCCCCGGCTGGTCTTCCTCGACGAGCCCACCACCGGCCTGGACCCGCAGAGCCGCAGCAACCTGTGGGACCACATCCGCAGGCTCCGCGAGGACCTGGGCACCACGGTGTTCCTCACCACGCACTACCTCGACGAGGCGGACGCCCTGTGCGACCGGATCCTGGTGATCGACTACGGCAAGATCGTGGCCGAGGGCACACCCGACGAGCTCAAGCGCCGTATCTCCGGCGATGTGATCACGCTCAGCGTGAACGGCGGCCCCGATGCCGCCAAGGGCGTTCTCGCCGCGCACGAGGGGATCCGCGACTTCACGGTCAGCGGGCGGTCGTTGCGGCTCACCGTTGACCATGGCGAGGAGGCCCTGCCGGGCCTGCTGCGGGAACTGGACGCGGCCGGGCTCAGCCTGCAGTCCATCCAGCTCGCCCGTCCGACGCTCGATGATGTCTTCCTCACCGTGACCGGCCGCTCGCTGCGCGAGGACACGCCGGAATCGGCCTCCCGGACCCCGGTCCCTGCGGCGTGAGCCCTGCCCCGCGGACCGCACCGACTCGTTCACTCTGGAGCACCTGACATGTCCTTCGCCCGCGACACAATGCTGATCTTCCGGCGGCAGATGAAGCTGTCGCTGCGCAACCCGGCCTGGGTCATCATCGGCCTGATCCAGCCGATCCTCTACCTCGCGTTCTTCGGCCCGCTGCTGTCCAAGGTGGCCGCGGGGGCCGTGGCCGGCTTCCCGGCCGGCAACTCCTACAGCTTCTTCGTGCCCGGCCTGCTCATCCAGCTCGGCCTGTTCGGCGCCGCGTTCGTCGGATTCACGATCATCGCGGACTGGCGCTACGGGGTGATCGAACGGCTGCGGGTCACCCCGGTGAGCCGGCTGGCCATCCTGGCCGGGCGGGTGCTGCGGGACGTGGTCACTCTCCTGGTCCAGGGCATCGTGCTGATCCTCGCCGGAGTCGCGTTCGGCATGCGCGCGCCGCTGGGCGGGGTGCTGGTCAGCCTCTGGTTCATCGGGGCGGTGGCGATCAGCCTGTCCGCCATCTCCTACACGGTGGGCCTGCTCACCAAGAGCGAGGACGTGCTCGCGCCCGCCACCAACATGGTGGTGGTGCCGCTGATGCTCCTGTCGGGCATCATGCTGCCGATGACGCTCGGGCCCGGCTGGCTGCAGGGCGTCGCCCGGGCCACCCCGTTCCGCTACATCATCGACGCGATGCGCGGCGCCTTCGCCGGGCACTACCTCACCACGGTCATGCTGGAAGGCATCCTGGTGGCGCTCGGCCTGGCGGTCGCGTGCCTGTGGATCGCCGGCCGCGCCTTCGTCCGCGAGAACGCCTAGCCGCCCGCCGGGTTCAGCTCGCGGGGACGGTAGGGTCTGCCAGCATGACCGACGCACCGTTCCCGCAGGCCGGCTCGGCCGCCGTGCACATCCTGCACGAGGGCTATGTACGCGACGACCCGGCCGGGGACCGGGTGGGCTCCAGCGTCACACTGATCCTGGACGCCGGGCGGGTGATCGTGGTCGACCCGGGCATGGTGGCCGACCGGGACGCACTGATCGCCGCGCTCGCCGGGCACGGCCAGGCTCCCGGTGACGTCACCGACCTGGTGTTCAGCCACCACCACCCCGACCACACCGTCAACGCGGCGCTGTTCCGCGGTGCAACCATTCACGACCACTGGGCGAGCTACTCCGGTGACCTGTGGATCGGACGGGAACCCGGCGAGTTCGGCCTCACGCCGTCGGTCCGGCTGGTGCCCGCGCCCGGCCACACGCCGGAGGACATCGCCACGCTGGCGGCCACGCCCGAGGGCGTCTACGCGTGCACCCACGCCTGGTGGGGGCCGGACGGCCCGGCGGAGGACCCACTGGCCACCGCCGCACCAGAGTTGCGGGCCAGCAGGGAGCGGATCCTCGCCGCCGCGACCGTGATCATCCCCGGCCACGGCCCCGCCTTCCGCCCCGGTCCGGACACGCCGAGGTAGCAAGCGCTCCCGGGGGTCCGGGGGTCGCTCCCCGGGCCAGCACGCGCGACGGGGCCTGCCGGCTTGCCGGCCAGGCGCCATCGGCGCCCCGGGGGTCGCTCCCCCGGGCCAGCACTCTAGACCGCGTCCCCCTTCAGCGAGAACGAGGACAGGGCGCGGACCCCGATGACGAGCGCGACGGCGGTCACGATCGCGCCCATGACGACCGACGTGCCCAGGTTCAGGCCCGCGTGCAGTGCGTTACCGTCGTGGGCGATGCCGTTCGCCACGCCGAGCGCGTAATGCCCGACCGAGAGCAGCCGGGCGCCACTGACGAAGTTGGCCAGCAGGAACTCCCAGATCAGCACGTAGGCCAGGCCGACCGCGATGGCCCGCGTGGTCAGCACGGAAACCATGACGAAGATCGCGTTGTACATGACACTGCCGGCCAGCGCGCCGACGAACAGCCCGACAGCCAGCTTGGTCACGCCACCGGTGGCGATCAGCCCGGCCAGCAGTTCGGGCACGGCGACGAACGTCGCGGTTAGCGCGACCGCGACAAGGTACTTGCTCCAGATGACCACCGACCGGGGCACCGGCGTAGCGAGCAGGTGCACGATGCTCCCCTCGTCCACCTCCGCACCGAGCACGCTGGTGCCGATGATCAGCGCGGTCAGCGGCAGCACCACGGTGAAGCCGAAGACGCCGAGCACCTCGCTGGGCCAGGCCGCGTCGTGCGGGTGCGCCAGCTTGATCAGCACGGTCACAAGCAGCAGGATCGCTGGCGGGATCGCGAACAGCAGGGCGCGCTTGCGGCCCATGACCGCCCGCAGCGTGATCGACGCGATCACCCGTCCCTGGTCACCGAACATGATGTGGCTGCTTTCTCCCGGCTGCGCCGGGCGTCAGCGGGCCCTCGGCCCGGCAGTGTCATTCACCGGGCCTTCGGCCCATCGGTGTCGATCAGGTAGGCGAAGACGCTTTCCAGGGACTCGTCCTCGGGCAGCAGCTCGCGCAGCCTGATGCCCTGGTCCCTGCTCAACGCCGCGATCTCGCGGGAGAACGTGCCGTAGTCGCTGGCCCGTACCGACAGCCCGTGGTCGGTGACCTCCACCCCGGTCACCGCGGGGCGGCCGATCAGCGTGGCGCCGAGCCCGCGGTCGTCGGATGTGCGTACCAGGAACACGTGCGGCCTGCTGGTCATGAGCCGCCGGATGGCACGGAAGTCGCCGGAGGCGGCGAGCCTGCCCGCGACCATCACCTGGATGGTGCCGGACAGCCGCTCCACCTCTTCCAGGATGTGCGAGCTGAACAGGATTGTCCGGCCCTGCTCGCCCAGCCCGTGCAGCAGGTCCATCATGTGCAGCCGCTGCCGCGGGTCCATGCCGTTGAACGGCTCGTCGAGCAGCAGCACCTCCGGGTCGTGCACCAGCGACCCAGCCACCCGGATCCGCTGCCGCATGCCCTTGGAGTAGGTGGAGATCTTCCGGTCCTGCGCACCGGTCATCTCCACCATCTCGATGGCCCGCCGGGCGGCCGCGCCGGGGTCGGGCAGCTTGTGCAGCCGCGCGCTGGCCTTGACAAACTCCGCCCCGGTGAGGAACGCGTACACCGAGTCCCGCTCGGGCACCAGCCCGAGAGTCCGGTAGATGCCCGGGTTGTGCCAGCTGGGGGTGCCGCCGACGGTGAGCTCCCCGCGCGATGGCGCGAGGAACCCGGCGATCATGTGCAGCATGGTGGACTTGCCGGCACCGTTCGGCCCGAGCAGGCCGGTCACGCCGGGCCCGATGGTCATCGTGATGTCGTTGACCGCCACCACGTTGCCGTACCAGCGGGAGACATTGCGCAGCTCGATCGCGCTCATGCGGCACCCACCTTCCGGTACCTGGCGGCCAGGCCGGCCAGGCTGGCCGCGAGCAGCAGCAGGAACATGATCCCGTACAGGAAACCGACGCTGCCCGGCGGCGGGATGGGGCTCGGGTTCGTGCCCCCGAGCCACTGTCTGACCCCGTCGAGCACGCTGAACGGGCTGATCAGCCCGCCGAGCCTGGCCCCGAGCGGCTCGACGGCGTTCGGCCCGAGCGGCCCGCCCTTCGGCCCGGCAGGCCCTTGCTGGGCAACGTTGATCAGGATCGTGGACAGCGTAAAGGTGAGGAACAGATAGATCGCGATCATGCCGGTGGCGTAGGCGCGGCGGCCGGTCAGCGAGGCGAGCACCAGCCCGATCGCCGCGAGCAGCACCGCCCAGAGCGCCGCGACGCCCATCCCGGGAATCAGCGCCCTGGTCTGGGCCCACACCGCAGACCCACCGCCGGCGGAGAGGATGTTGCCCACGTAGAGGATGATCAGCGGGATCTCCAGCATCAGCAGGCACGCGGCCGTGAACGCGGCGAGCTTGGCCAACGGGTAATCCAGGCGGCGCATCGGCCGCGACATATACAGCGGCAGCACGTGGCTGCGCAGGTCCCGGGACACCAGCTCCGGCGCCTGGGCCGCCACGAAGATCAGCATGACCAGGGACCGCAGCGGGTAGGTGTAGGTGTCGTAGTTGACTATCGGGGACTGACCGGGGTGTTGCGCCAGCGCGATCGCGTTGACGATCGCGGGCAGGCACATCAGCGCGAACATGAGGACCGGCACGATCTTGGCCTTGGCGCCGCGGCCGATCCCGAACGCCGATCGCAGGCTGTGCCAGTACAGCGCCCGGATGATCCCGGCCCGGCCCAGGCGCGGCCCCTCGTAGTGCCGGTAGCCGAGATCGTGGATGACCCCCGCGCCGGCCACAGGCGCCGGGCCGGCCGCTGCCGCAGCGTTGTCAGCCGTCACCGCGCTCCTCCTCCTCGTCATCCCCGTGGTCCCGGAACAGTTCCTCGACCCGGCGCCGCTGCTGTTCCAGCCGGTTCAGCGGCAGGCCCAGGTCCGCGACGACGTCCCGGACCTTGTCGTAGGTGGTGTCGCCGTCGATCTGGACCAGCAGCCCGCGCCCGGAGCGCCTCGGCTGCAGGCCGCGGGCGGCCAGTTCCGCCGCCAGCGCGGCGCCGCCCTCGTCGACCTCGATCAACAGCACCTGGCTCACCTGGGTGAAGCTGGTCATCGTGTCGGAGCGCAGCAGCTTGCCCCCGTCGATGACGACGAGCTGGTCGCAGATCTGCTCGATCTCCCCCAGCAGGTGCGAGGAGACCACGATGGAGATGCCGAACTCCGCCCCGATCCTGCTGATCAGATCGAGCATGGCGCGGCGCCCGGCGGGGTCCAGGCCGATGGTCGGCTCGTCGAGCAACAGCAGCCGGGGGTCCCCGACGAGGGCCTGGGCCAGCTTGACCCGCTGCTTCATGCCGGTGGAGTAGGTGCCGAGCTGCCGGTACCGCTCCTCGTAGAGGCCGACGTGGCGCAGCGAATCGGCGGCCCGCTCCTTCGCCGCGGTGGCCGGCAGCCCCGACATCCGGCCTAGGTGGGTGACGAACTCGGTGCCGGTGACGTCCGGGGGCAGGCAATCGTGCTCGGGCATGTAGCCGGTGAGCGTCCGGATCCGCTCGCCAGCGGCCGCCGCGTCGTGGCCGAGCACGACCGCACGCCCGCTGGTCGGGGGCAGCAGGCCGAGCAGGATCTTGATCAGCGTGGACTTGCCGGCCCCGTTCGCGCCGACGAGCCCGGTGATGCCGGGCGCGAATGCGACGGTGAGGGCATCCAGCGCGGTCACCTCGCTGGTGTAGCGCTTGGTCAGCGCCTCCGTCCGGATGACGGCCGCCGCTGTGCCCGCGTCGCCGGGGCCTGGCCCGGTGCGCAACTGCGGTGGTGCGGTCACGGTGATCCTTGCCTCGCCTTCGTCAGGCTCTCAGGAGAGATGGCCGTCACGCCCGTGGCGGCGATTCCAGCCTCCCGGCCCCGGCGCCCGGCGTCGTCATCCTCAGGTCTGCTTTTCGCGTCACCCGTAAGGTGCGGGGGCCGATACGGCCCCGGTATCCGCCCGGCAGCCTACGCCCGCGGCATGACGCGCCGGGACCGCCCAGGCGTTA
>DASXKD010000527.1:0-4487 GCA_036497045.1 Streptosporangiaceae bacterium
TCGGCGTGGACACGACCGCGGGCCGGGTCGGCCCGCTCAGCTCGGACAAGATCGCGTCGGGCCGGACGTTCACCGCCGCCGAGGCCAACTCCGACGTGGCGCTGGTCGACGCGAACTACGCCCGGCAGCACAAGCTGGCAACCGGCTCTCATGTCACGGTCGGCTCGGCCACCTTCACTGTGATCGGGACCGTGGCCGAACCGCAGGGCGGCACCACCACGGACGTGTACATCCCGCTGCAGCGGGCGCAGAGCCTGGCCGGGATGACCGGTCAGGTGAACACGATCTACGTGGCGGCGGCCAGCGCGGCGGACATCACGGCCGTGCAGCAGGCGATCAAGGCCCAGCTCCCCAAGGCGACCGTGACCACCTCCAGCGACCTGGCCAGCCAGGTCACCGGTTCCCTGACCAGCGCCTCCAGCCTGGCCGGCAGCCTCGGCAAGTGGCTCGCGATCGTGGTGCTCATCGCGGCGTTCGCGATGGCCAGCCTGCTGACCATGGCGGCGGTGTCCCGCCGGGTCAGGGAGTTCGGCACGCTGAAGGCCCTCGGCTGGCGCAGCCGCCGCATCGTCGGCCAGGTCATGGGCGAGACGCTGGTCATCGGGGTGGTCGGCGGCGTGGCCGGCATCGCGCTCGGGTATGCCGGCGTGGCGCTGGTATCCGGGTTCGTGGGGCCGCTGTCGGCGACGCTCGGCCAGCCCGCCGGGTCCGCGTCCCCGGGGTTCGGGGCGACCGGCGGCAGGTCCGGTGCTGGCGGCCCGTTCGGCAGGCTGGCGAACGACGCGGCCAAGACCGTCCTGGTCCACCTCGACGCGCCGGTCACGGTCGGCGTCATCGTGCTCGCCGTGCTGCTGGCGGTGGCGGGCGGCCTGATCGCCGGCATGTTCGGCGGCTGGCGGGCCGCACGGCTGCGGCCTGCCGCCGCCCTCGCGCAGATCCAGTAATGGGCGCTACGCACCCCGTGGCACGCGCCGCACCGCCCGGAACCCTGAGCCAGCCCACCGAAAGGACATCCATGTACCAGCTCACCGGGGTCACCAAGACCTATAAGAAAGGCCGGGACACGGTCGAGGCACTGCGCGGCGTGGACCTGACGATCGAGGACCGCGAATGGCTGGCCATCCAGGGGCCGACCGGGCACGGCAAGACCACGCTGCTGCAGATACTCGGCGGCCTCGACCGGCCCACCTCCGGCAGCGCGGTCTTCGACGGCAAGGACCTGGCGGCACTGCCGGAACGACGGGTCACCCGGGTCCGCGCCACCTCGATCGGCTTCATCTTCCAGACGTTCAACCTGATTCCCACCCTGAGCGCGCAGGAGAACGTGGAGGCGGCGCTGGTGCCGCAGCACATCCACCCGGCCCAGCGGCGGGCCTGGGCGGCGCAGTCCCTGGTCGATGTCGGCCTCGGTGACCGGCTGCGGCACCTGCCCTCTGAGTTGTCCGGCGGCCAGCAGCAGCGCGTCGCCATCGCCCGTGCCCTGGTCAAGAAGCCCACGGTGCTGCTGGCCGACGAACCCACCGGCAACCTCGACGAGGGCACCCGCGACGAGATCATCGCACTGCTCGAGAAGATCTGGAAGGACCTCGGGCTGACGCTGATCCTGGTCACCCACGACACCCCGGTCGCCCGCCGGGCGCAACGGGTGGGCCAGATGCGGGACGGACGCCTGTCCATCGAGCAGGACGCGCGGCGCGGGCACCAGGCCGTGGTGACCGCGGGCCAGGCCGAACCCGGCGGCCCGGCCAGCCTGGGACCGCAGGGTTAGCCCGGGGGCCGGCCAACCGGTGGCCCGCGTCCCCAGCGCTAGGTGTGATGAATGCGGGTTTGGTGCCCTTAGACCGAAGTTCCCTCCAAGCCGATAGGCCGGCCTGTTTGACCAGGTAGTAACACCCTCGATCTTGGAAATTACATGACTACATAGTCATGAGTCGAATGCTGTTTTGCCTGGTCAGCGCCTATGCCGACTCGCTGCCGGGGGAAAGTACGGCTTAGAGAGGGGTGGTTGTCATGTTCATGCCCTTGATTGAGGGCGGCGAGGAGGGGCGTGGCTCGGCGGGGTGGCGGAGCGGCGGGCGGCGGCCCGCGGGCCGAAGTGAGCATCGTCGGGTAGACATGGCAGCGTGGCGAGTGAGGTGGCGCGGTACTGGCGGCACGCTGGCGTGCCCGGGGTGGACCTGCTGCGCGCCAGGTACGTGACGCACCGGTACACCAGGCACGCGCACGAGACCTTCACCTTCGCCCTGATCGAGGCCGGGATCGAGGAGTTCAGCTACGGCGGCAGCCTGCTGCGCGCCGGGGCGGGCGGTGTCGCGCTGCTGAACCCCGACATGGTGCACACCGGCCAGGCCGGTGCCCCCGGGGGCTGGGCCTACCGGGTGCTCTACCCAGACCCCGGCCTGGTCGGCGGGGTTGCCGAGGACCTGGGCTGGCGGCTTGGCACTCCGTCCTTCCCTGAGACGGTGGTCTACGACACCCGCAGTGCCCGGCTGCTGCGCGCGGCCCACATCGCCGCCGAGCACGGCGACAGGCTCGCGTCTTCCAGCCTGCTGCGCGCCGCGCTTGCCGGGCTGCTCCGGGCCCACGCCCGGCCCGGTGGCCGCGCCAGGACCGATCGCGGGCCGCGCCGGTCCCCCGCCGCCGTGCGCACGGCCCGCGACCTGCTTGCCGACCGGCTGGCCGATCCACCGAGCCTGGATGACCTGGCGCGCGAACTCGACATGAGCCCGTTCGTGCTGGTCCGGTCGTTCCGCGCGGAGACCGGCCTGCCACCGCACGCCTACGTCAACCACCTGCGCGTGCGGCTGGCCCGGCAACTGCTCGACGGCGGCGTGGCCCCGGCGGACGTCGCGGCCCGGGCCGGCTTCGCCGACCAGGCGCACCTGACCCGGCATTTCAAACGTGTGGTGGGCGTGCCGCCACGCTCCTATCAGCGCCACCGCACGGGCGGCAAGAACGTTCAAGACCTGGCGGAGCTGGCCACCTAGCCTCGCAACTGTGCCTGATATCGATGACCGGCCCGTGGCACGGGCACGGGTCCGCCCGGTCCGCGACGGCGTAGCGCTCGGGCTCGCGGTCGGCGTCTCCGGCGTCGCCTTCGGCGCGGCCGCCGTCGGCTCGGGAATGAACGTTGCCCAGGCCTGCGTATTGAGCCTTCTTGCTTTTACCGGAGCGTCGCAGTTCGCCCTGGCCGGCGCGGTGGCCGGCGGCGCGGGCCTGATCGGCGGGGTCGCGGGCGCCATCCTGCTCGGCAGCAGGAACGCACTCTACGGCCTTCGCCTGGCGGACCTGCTACCGCACCGGGGCATCCGCAAGCTGGTCGCCGCGCACGGCGTCATCGACGAGACCACGGCCGTCACGCTGGCGCAGCCCGACGTGGCGGCGGCCCGGCTCGGCTTCCTCGCCACGTTCGTCACCATCTACCTGACCTGGAATCTCACCACGCTGCTCGGCGCGTTCGGCGCGGGCAGGCTCGGCTCGCCGCAGTCGCTCGGCATCGACGTGGTCGGGCCGGCCGCGTTCCTCGCGTTGATCTGGCCACGGCTGCGGGCGGGCAGGACCGAGCGCGCCGTCGGGCTGGCCGGCGCGGTGATCGCCCTGGCCACGACACCGTTCCTGCCGACGGGTATGCCGGTGATCCTGGCCGCCTTCGCGGCGCTGGGCGGGGCGCTGATCTCGCCGCAGCCGGCTTCGCCGCAACCGGAGTCTCCGCAACCGGAGGTGCCATGACCGGGGTCTGGGTGGCGGTCCTTGTGACGGCCGCCGGATGTTACGCGCTCAAGCTGACCGGGCTGGTCGTGCCCAGGGGCGTACTCAGCAACCCAAGGGTCCGCCGGTTCGCCGAGCTTGTCCCGATCGCGCTGCTTGCCGCGCTGGTCGCGGTGCAGGCGTTCGGCGCCGGGCAGTCGCTGACCATCGACCCGGCCCGGCTGGCCGGGCTGGGCGCGGCGGTGGCCGCGCTGCTGCTGCGGGCACCGTTCCTGGTGGTGGTCGTCGTCGCGGCCGGCACTGCGGCGGTGCTGCGCGCGCTGGGCGTCGCCTGACAGGCCAGCGCGACCGGCCAGCGCGCGCAGCCACGCTACGGAACTGGGCGCAGGCCGTCCGCGGTGAGCAGGTAGGCTTCCGCGCCCTCGCCGGGTGCGGGCGCCTCGATCAGGCCGGTGATCGCCTTGCCCGCGTGCTCGGGAGTCAGCGCCGGGCCGAGGTTCTCAGTGAACGTGGCCAGGTCCGTGCCCGCCCGCCGTGCGTAGGCCGCCACCGCCGCCGCGCCCAGGTCGGTGGCCGGGGTGAGCTGCGGGAGCACCGAGATGAACCGGATGCCGAGCCCGGCCCGCTGGGACTCGTCGGCGGCGTAGGCGGCGACGAACCTGATGGTCGCCTTGGCCCCGGCGTAACCGCCGGACAGCGGTGAACCGCGGAGCGCGGCGCCGCTGGAGAACGCGATGACCACGCTGCCCTCCTCCAGCGGGCGCAGCAGCGCCTCACGG
>DASXKD010000528.1:0-11222 GCA_036497045.1 Streptosporangiaceae bacterium
CGGAAGATCCTCGGGCTGCCACAGCTGAGGGTGCATGCCACCTGTGTCCGGGTGCCCGTGGTGACCACGCACTCCGTGGCCGTCCACGCACAATTCGAGCGCGAGGTGACCAGGAAAGGCGCGCAGCGCGTGCTGGCGGCGGCGCCGGGCGTCGTGCTCACCGACGACCCGGAGAAAGCCGAGTTCCCGACCCCGGCCTACGTGGTGGGCACAGACCCGACCTGGGTGGGCCGGGTCCGCGCGTCCCTGGACGACCCGCATGCCATCGAGCTTTTCGTCTGCGGCGACAACCTGCGCAAGGGTGCCGCGCTGAACACGGCCCAGATCGCCGAGCTGGTAGCCGCCGAGCTCACCTCCCGCTGACGGCCTCATCCCTTCTTGTCCCGCTGACGGCCTCATCCCTTCTTGCCGCCCAGGTGACGGCGCAATGACGCAGGCTCTGACGTCGGATGATGTCGTCCGTGACGTCGTATGACAGCAAGTTGACGTCATCTGACGCTTGACTGACGTCATAAGTGGTGTCATGATGACGTCATGGACCTCACCGAATACACCGAAATGCTGCGGCGGGAACTGGGCTCGGTCACCCGGTTCGGCGGCGACGAGTTCACCCGGACGGCCGAGATGCTGGCCGACGCGCTGGACTCATCCGTGCGGCTGACCTTGCTCGAGGTCCTGTCCGCCGCGGCGGCCGAGATCACCACGCGTCTCGACGGCACGGTCATCGATGTCCGGCTGTCGGGCAGCGAGCCGGAGTTCGTGGTCAGCACCACCCCCGGTGAGCCACCGGACGAGCCGGCCAGTGCCGACCCCGGCGAGGCCTCGGACGACATGACCAGGATCACCCTCCGACTATCCGGCCCGCTCAAGGCCAGGGTCGACGCCGAAGCCGCCGCGGCGGGGCTTTCGGTCAACGCCTGGCTGGTCCGCGCCATCTCCCGCGCGCTGGAACCCGGCCCGGCCAAGCCGCCGCGCATCCAGCGCGGGCCCGGTACGCGATTCACCGGTTATGCGCGCGGCTGAACACCGTCATATCTACCGGCACGACCAACACGAAACGGACTAGAACCATGCCTCACTGGGACTTTCCCGGCTCCGATCCGATCGACGTCTCCATCGACCTGGCCTCCGGGCGCGTGACCATGGACGCCGGGCCGGTGTCCGCGACCACCGTGGACGTCGCCCCGTCCCGGTTCAGCCGGAACGCGGAAAAGCTGATCGACGAGTTCCGGGTCACCTTCGACCACGGCCGGCTCGAGGTCGCCGGGCCCAGGCGGACCGGCCTGTTCCGCGGCAACGCAGCCTTCGACGTAACGATCACGCTCCCCGAGGGCTCGCGCTGCCGGGCGCGCACCGCATCCGCCGACATCACCTGCAGTGGCGAGCTGGCCGAACTGGAGGCGCACGCGGCCAGCGGCGACATCACCGCAGCCAGGGTCACCGGCCAGCTCCAGGCGGAGACCTCCTCTGGTGACATCAGGCTGGACGAGACCGGCACGGCGGAAATCCGCTCCGTCTCCGGGGACGTGCGCCTGACCTGGGCTCGCGACGACGTCAGCGTGCGCACCGCCAGCGGCGACGTGACCATCGCCAACGCCGCCGCCGCCGTCGCCGGCACGACCGCAAGCGGCGATTTCCGGGTCGCCAGCGTGGCCCGGGACAGCACCAAGGTGAGCACCGCGTCCGGTGACGTGATCATCGGCGTGAACCCGGGCGTCGGCGTCTACCTGGACCTGTCCAGCGCCACCGGCTCCGTCACCAGCCAGCTCGACGAGACCGGGCCGAGCGAGGACGTCGCGCTCCGGGTGAGGTGCCGCACCGTAAGCGGCGACATCCGGATCATCCGGGCGGCGGCGGCCGGGCCTGCCCGCGCCCGGGATGACGCGCCCGGCGCCATCGAGCCCACGCCGGCCGAGTAACCACCAGCGCCGCCCCCCAAGGCGGCTGCCCCGCCACCCGTTACCCCTTCACAGGGAAGGAGCCACGAAGATGAACCCCTACACCGCAGAGCGACTGGCCCAAGAGCGCACCACCCGGTTCCGGGCCGAGGCGGCCCAGCGCAGGCCAGCGGCACACACCGGCCGCACGATACGGCACCTGACCGGCTGGGCCCTGATCCAGATCGGGCTCGCCCTGGTCACCTCGTCGGCGCGGCGCCAGCACCGGACCGTGAGCCCGGAACTGCCGTGAGCCACGCTGCCTCGCACGACCACGACGGCACCCACGCAGAGATGCGGGTGTCGTCGTGGCGCTGTCTGCCCGCAGCCCGGGCAGCCGAGTGGACGCGCGGGGGAGTCTTCGGCAGGCTGTCTGCCGTGGACGAGATTTTCACGCTGGAACAGGCCCGCCTGCTGATGCCGGATCTCCTGGCCAGGGCCGACGAAGCGGTGGACGTGCGGGCCGACCTGGTCGAACTGCAGTCCGCGCTGAACGAGGGCACTACCTCTCCGCTCGGCGGCCTGCCCGAGGCCAAGGCGCTCGAAGCGCGGCTGAGCGAGATCCTCGGCTGGTTCTCGGCCGAAGGCCTTGACCTGAAGGGCATCGCGCCCTTGCTACTCGACTTCCCCGCCGAACTGGACGGGGACACCGTGCTGCTCTGCTGGCTGGAGGGCGAGCGTGAGCTGCGCTGGTACCACAAGCCCGAGCACGGTTTCGCTGGCCGGCGGCCCATCCCCGGCACAGCCGGCTGACCAGCCCGCGGGCTGCCGGGGCCAGCCCCTGGCCCGGCCCGGTGGCTCACCAGCTGAGCCCGGTGGCTCACTACGCTGGTCAGGTCCGGTGGACTCCGCACGAAGCCGGTGAAAGGGGCGAGGAGTGGACGCTGCGAGTGGGCCGGACGGCCCGCAGGTGCTGCCGCTGCCGGTGGGCATCGCCGCCACAGGCACCAGGACGGAACGGGACTCGCTGGGCAGCGTGGAGGTCCCTGCCGGGCACTACTGGGGCGCGCAGACCCAGCGGTCCCTGACCTACTTCAACATCGGCGACGATGTCATGCCCGCCGCCGTCTACCACGCCTACGGCTTCGTGAAGAAGGCGTGCGCGGTGGTGAACGGCCGCCAGGGCCGCCTGCCGACCTGGAAGGCCGCGCTCATCGCCCAGGTCGCCGGCGAGGTGATCTCCGGCGTGCTCGACGCGGAGTTCCCTGTGCACGTCTGGCAGACCGGATCTGGCACGCAGTCGAACATGAACGTCAACGAGGTCATCGCCAACCGCGCCATCCAGCTCGTCGGCGGCCAGCTCGGTAGCAAGCACCCGGTTCACTCCAACGACGACGTCAACTCAGCGCAGTCGACCAATGACACGTTTCCTGCGGTCATGCACATCGCTGCACTACGACTGCTCGTGGCTGACCTGCTCCCCGCGCTGGCCCGGCTCCGCGACGCGGCGGCCCGCAAGAGCAACGAGTGGGCGCGGGTGGTCAAGATCGGCCGGACCCATCTCCAGGACGCGACGCCGATCACGGTCGGCCAGGAGTGGTCGGGCTATGTGGGCCAGCTCGACGAAGCCGAGGAAATCGTCCGCGCGGCCCTGCCTGGCCTGCGGGGGCTGGCCATCGGCGGCACCGCGGTCGGCACCGGGCTGAACTCGCCGCCGGGGTTCGGCGAACAGGTCGCGGCGGAGATCTCGGCGCTCACCGGCGAGGAGTTCGTCAGCGCGGCCAACAAGTTCGCGGCCATGGCCTCCCTCGGGGCCCTGGTCCGGGCCTCGGCGGCGCTGCGCAGCGTGGCCGTGGCGCTGTACAAGTTCGCCAATGACATGCGCTGGCTCGGCTCTGGCCCGCGCACCGGGCTCGGCGAGCTGATCCTGCCGTCCAACGAGCCCGGGTCCTCGATCATGCCAGGCAAGGTCAACCCGACCCAGGCCGAGGCGATGCTGATGGTCTGCCTCCAGGTGATGGGCAACGACAGCGTGGTCGCCATGGCCGGGGCGGAGGGCAACTTCGAGCTGAACGCGTTCCGCCCCGTCGCGATCGCCAACTTCCTGCATTCGGCGCGGATCCTCACCGACACCTGCGACTGCTTCCGGCGGTTCCTGGTGGAGGGGGCCGAGCTGAATCGGCCGCGGCTGGCCGAGAACGTCGCGCGCTCGGTGATGATGGTGACCGCGCTGAGCCCGGTGATCGGCTATGACAAGGCCTCGGCCATCGCCCACCGGGCGGTAGCCGAGGACCTGACGCTGCGGGACGCCGCGCTGGCCTCCGGGGTCAGCGCGGAACTCTACGACGAGGTGGTCGTGCCGGAGCGGCTGACCGGCCCGGGCGCGGCCGGGACGAGGCCGGCCCCCGGATCCGGGGCGGGCCACGGGGGCGCGGGCCCTGACGGCACGGATACCGGCGGCGCGCCGGCGGCCCAGGCATGAGGGCGGCCCGCCTCTACGGCGCCGGTGACCTGCGGCTGGCCGACGAGCCGGAGCCGGCTGCCGGGCCGGGCGAGGAACTCGTCCGGGTGACCGCGGTCGGGATCTGCGGCTCCGACCTGCACTGGTGGGACGAGGCGGGGATCGGGGATGCCGTGATCACCCGCCCCCTGGTGCTCGGCCACGAGGCCGCCGGGGTGGTCGAGGCGGGCCCGCGGCGCGGCACCAGGGTGGCGATCGACCCGGCAATCACCTGCGGTACGTGCCGGCCGTGCCTGGACGGCTATCGCAACCTGTGCCTCAACATCCGGTTCGCCGGGCATGGCGACCAGGACGGGGCCATGCGCGAGTTGCTGGCCTGGCCGTCGGACCTGCTGCACCCGCTGCCGGACAGTGTGACGGACACCGACGGCGCGCTGCTCGAGCCGCTCGGCGTCGCCATCCACGCCCTGGACCTCGGGCACGTCCGGCTCGGTGCCCGCGTCGCCGTGGTCGGGTGCGGGCCGATCGGGCTGCTGCTCATCGCGGTGCTGCGGACCGCCGGGGCCAGGCACATCGCCGCCTTCGAGCCGCTGCCGCACCGGCGCGAGGCCGCCCTGCACTACGGTGCCGACGTCTGCCTGCGGCCCGACATCCTCCCCGGGGACCTGCGTGAACTCGTCGGGTCCGGGGCCGACGCGGTGTTCGAGATGGCCGGGACGGCGGATGCCGTGACGTTGTCGATGGCGGCGGCCCGGCCCGGCGGCCGGGTGGTGCTCGGCGGAATCCCTGCCGATGACCGGATCGCCTTCGAGGCCTCCACGGCGCGGCGCAAGGGGCTCACCATCGCGATGGTGCGGCGGATGAACAACGTGTACGGCCGGGCGATCGCCCTGGCCGCTGCGGGCAGCTTCAGCCTGGCCCCGCTCGTCACCGACCGGTTCGGGCTGGCCAGCGCTGGTCCGGCGTTTGGTATTGCCGCGGAGCGAAAGGGCCTCAAGGTCGTCATCGAGCCAGCGGCCTGACCGCAGCCGCGGCGCGGCGGGCCGCGGCGCGGCGGGCCGCGGCTGCGGTCCCGGCCCTTGGCCCGGCGATACCTACCGGTAACATCCTGCGCGTGGCCGACAGCTTCTTTGTGCCGCTCGGCGAGGGCAGGTGGCTCGCCACGGTGCACACCACCGGGCCGTGGGACGAGCGCGCCCAGCACGGCGGGCCGCCCTCCGCGCTGCTCGGGCGCACGATGCAGCGCTGCGAGCCGCGCGCGGACATGGTCGTGGCCAGGTTCACCAACGAGATCCTCTCGGCCATCCCGGTTGGCGAGATCGAGGTGCGGGCCCGCGTGGCCCGGCCAGGGCGCAGCGTGCAACTGCTTGAGGCGGTGCTGACCGCGGCCGGGCGCGAGGTGGCCTGGGCCCGGGCGTGGCGGGTGCTCCGTACCGATTGCCCGGATACAGGCCCGGGGTTGGCCAAGCCGCCACCGCTGCCTGAAGTCAGTGCGCCGCTGGCGCCCGGCGGCTGGGTGGACGGTTACCTGTCGGCGATCGAGTGGCGCTCGGTGCACGGCGCCTTCGGCGAGCCCGGGCCGGCCACGGTGTGGGCCAGGATGCGCTATCCCCTGGTGCCGGACGAGGAGCCGGCCCCGCTTGAGCGGGTCCTGGCGGTGGCCGACAGCGGCAACGGCGTGTCCGGGGAACTCGACCTGCGCCACTGGCTGTTCATCAACCCCGAACTCACCGTCCACCTGTTCCGGGAGGCGGCCGGGGAGTGGATCTGCCTGGATGCGCAGAGCAACGTCGCGGCCGGCGGGGCCGGGCTGGCGACGTCGGTCCTGTCCGACACCGGCGGCCCGGTGGGCGTCGGCGCACAGGCGCTGCTTGTCGCGTCGCGGGCCGCCCGCCCCGGCTGAACGGGGCATGAATGTGACGACGAGGCCCTCCTTGGGGCACCAGATTCACATCCACAGCCGGTTATCAGCCTGGGTCTGTCTCGAGATCCTCAGTCCCAGATCAAACAGTCATGGCATCACCGCAGGCTGTGAACCCCGTGGAGGTTCACAGCCTGCGCAGTAGGTGCATTTCTTACCCGGCTCGGCGCCAGGTAGATGATGGCAGGCCGGCGGGATCGCTTGCTTGCGCGACCTCAGGGTGCGAAGGACGCGCCGTCCAGCGAGGTGAAGCACTGGGCCTGGGTGAAGTCGTCATTCTCGGCTTCCACCGTGACTACGCCGTTTGGCTGAATGTCCAGCCGCCCGTTGTTCCCGTGGCACAGATCCACTGGGATGTAGATTTCGTTGGCCGGCCGGAATCCTGGCGGCAGGATGAACGGATCGGCATTCGTCCCGTTGGTCCAGATAGCGCCCTTGAAGTGGACGATCCCGGAGATGTTGCGCACCGCGGCGCTCGCGGTTCCGAAGGGCGCGTTCATCCAGCCGTTCTGGAGGGTCAGCGCCGTGAGCGACGTTGGCGACAACGCGAACGAGGCCCCGTCCAGCGAGGTCCCGCACTGGGCCATCCAGAAGTTGCCGATGCCTTCGGCCTGCACCGTCACAGCGCCGCTGGGCGTGATGTTCAGGCGCCCGATGCTGCCGGTGCAGAGGTTGATCAGGGCGTAGACATTCTTGCTGGGCCGGAATCCAGCCGGCAGCGTGAAGGCGGCCGGGTTCGTGCCGGCAGTCTTGATCTCACCCTCGAGGTGAACGATCCCGCCGATGACGCGAGCTGCGGCCTTCCTGTAGAGGTTGTCGAACTCCGTCCAGCCGGGCTGGAGCGGGAGCGGGGTGAACGACTGCGATGACAGCGCGTACGAGACCCCGTCCAGTGAGGTGAAACACGTGGCGTTGGAGTTGGCTCCCTGGGAGATCACCTGGACCACCCCGGTCGGGGCGATGTTCAGTTCCCCGCTGGTGGCGTTGCACATGTCCACTGGGACGTCGATGTATTTGGCAGGACGGAAGCCCAGCGGCAAGACGAAGGCGACATCGTTAGTGTTGCTGCTGCTCGTCGAGATGGCGCCCTTGAAGTAGACGGTCCCGGAGATGTCCGCGACCGCCGGACTGGCGGAACCGGGGTAGGTGCCCCAGCCGTTCAGCAGCGTGAGGTGGGTGAAGGTAACGCTCGGCGCGGCGGCCGCGGCGAGGGCCGACTGTGGCAGCGCGACCCCTCCGGCCAGCAAAGCGGCAACGGCGAACGGGAGCGACCGCCACAGCCGGACGGCCCGGCGCCGCGGGCGTGTGGTGGCCGGGTCGCCGGCCGCCGTCCGGCCCCGATGGCGTGTAAACATGATTCCTCGCCTTCAGCATGTGGCGAGCCCCATCGGCCCGCTCTGGGACATTTGTAGGACACCCGCCCGTCCGCCGGCCTGAGCAAGAGCTACTCATCTTCTGCGGCGGTGGCTACTCACCCAGGGCCGTTGATAATCTCGTCCGCCGATGGCCGCGAACCGTGAAATGCCTGATAGCCGAGCCGTCCACTCGATCGTCAGGCGTCGGGCCTGGTCAGCGGGGTCTGGGTTGTGCCTTTCTTCGTGACACCTTCTCGGGGCACCAGAATCACATTCACGGACCCTGACCGGTGACCCCGGCCACGATCAGGTCCACCACCCGGCGGGCGAACTGGTCGCTCAGCGGACGGTGGCCCTGCAGCAGCCGGTGGTAGGCCGAGCCGAACAGCAGATCGAGCACGACGTCCGCGTCGGTGCCCGCCGGGATCTGGCCGCGGTTGATGGCCCGCTGGACCAGGACCGTGTTGCTGGCCCGGAGTGGCTCGAACACCCGCTCCCGCCATGCGGCCGCGAGCGCGGGGTCCCGCTGCGCCTCGGCGACCAGCCCGGCCAGCATCCGGCCCGCCGGGGTACGGGTCACCGACCGGATCCAGCCCCGCAGCGCGGCGAGCAGGTCGCCGTGGAAGGTCCCGGTGTCCGGAAGTGGCTGCTGCCGGGAGAACTCGGCCAGGAAGGCGTCGAGTGCGAGGGCGCCGCGGGATCCCCAGCGGCGGTAGACGGTGGCCTTGCCCACCCCGGCGCGGGCGGCCACCTCCTCCATCGACATCCCGCCGAGGCCGCGCTCGGCGAGCAGTTCGGTAGCCGCCGCCAGGATGGCCCGGTTCGCCTCCTCGCTGCGCGGCCGGCCGCGCCTGCCTGGCACGGCAGGCCCGGGGGAGGAGTGTCCTACCTCACTTCCGGCCCCTGGAATACCCGTACCGTCCATGAGGTTGCAGCGTACAGCAAAGAAACGAGACGTAGCGTATCGAAAAGAGTGTTTCCCGCGTGATGTTCCTGGCCAAGGAGCGCACCCAGTCCAGCCACCGGATCCCTCAGCCCGCCAAGCCGGCTCCAGCAGCCTCGCCGGCCCGTCCGGCATCCCCCGGCCATACTGCACCGTTGGCCCGCGCGGCATCGCCGGGCCATATCGCACCGCCGGCCCGCGCGGCATCGCCGGGCCACATCACACCCCCGGCCCGCGCGGCATCCTCGCCCGCTGGGGCATCCCCGGAGCGGGCCGGGCTGTACGGACCGGCGCTGGCGCTCATCCTGACCGCGGCATTCATGGTGGTCCTGGACTTCAGCATCGTGAACGTGGCGCTACCGTCCATCGAGACCGAGCTTGGCTTCCCCGCCGACGCGGTGCAGTGGATCATCACCGCGTACGCGATCGCGTTCGGCGGGCTGCTGATCCTCGGCGGCCGCGCCGCGGACGTGTTCGGCCGCAGGCGCATGTTCATCGCCGGGCTGCTGGTCTTCTCCGCCGCCTCGCTGGCCGGTGGCCTGGCCCACGACCCGATCCTGCTGGTCGCCTCCCGCCTGGTGCAGGGCGCCGGGGCCGCGATGGTCGCGCCCGCGGCGCTGTCCCTGATCACCACCGGGTTCGCCGAGGGGCCGCAGCGCAACCGGGCCCTGGGCTTGTACGGCGCGACGGCCTCGGTCGGTTTCGTCGCCGGGCAGGTGCTCGGCGGCGTGCTGGTGGAGTTCACCAGCTGGCGCGCGGTGTTCCTGGTGAACGTGCCGGTCGGCCTGCTGGCCGTGGCGCTGGCCCCGTGGCTGCTCGGCGAGTCGCGCCAGCGCAGGCCGGGGACCAGGCTGGACGGCGCCGGGGCACTGCTGATCACCGTGACGGTGGCCGCGGCCGTGTTCGCCGTGTCCCAGCTCGGCGTGCTCGGCTGGACCTCTCCGGTCCTGCTTGGCGCGACTGCCCTGGCGGTCGTGGCCGCCGCAGGATTCGCCGTCGTCGAGCGGCACCACCCCGATCCGCTGGTTCGCGCGGACCTGCTCCGGAGGCCCGGGCTGCGCAAGGCCAGCACGATGAACCTGCTGCTCGGGCTGTGGAACGCCGGGGAGCTGATCGTCTTGTCGCTGTACTTCCAGCAGGTCCTGCACGACTCCCCGCTGGCGACCGGGCTGGCCATCGCGCCGCAGGGGATCATCGGGTTCGCCGCCGGGCTGTTCGGCGCCCGGCTGGCCAGCCGGGTAGGCGTCCGCCGGGTGCTGGTGCTGACCAGCGCGGTGGCCACCCTCGGCTTCCTGGTGCTGACGAGGCTGCCGGCCAGCGGCGGTTACAGCCCGCTGCTCGCGGCGGTGATGCTGGTCGGCTTCGGTACCGCGGGAACCGCGTTCGGGACCATGGTGACCGCCAGCCACGGGGTGGCGGACGACGACCAGGGAGTGGTCGGCGGGGTGATCAACTCCAGCCGCCAGATCGGCGCGGCCATCGGGGCGGCGCTGCTGCCCGCCATCGCCGGCGCGGTGGACCGGGGCGGGCACACGGTCGCCTCCGGGGACCGGGCCGCCATGCTCACCGGGGCTGTGGCCGCCGCGCTCGCCTTCGCTGTGGCGCTACGTGGCGCGGCGCGCATCTCGCCGCGCCCCCGGCACGGCTGACCGTCCATGACCAAGGCCATCTGAGGCCGTGCTCCGGCCAGGGAACACGGCCTCAGCGGTCTACCTGACAGTCATTGGCCACCGTCGTCCGGGTTGCCCATCCGGGCAGCCGAGTTCCTGACCGTCGGGGTCCGCTGGGGCACGGACCACTGCGAGCCGGCGTACTGGCGCGGCCGGCGGCACAGGCCGCCTGCGAGTCAGCGTGGCGCGGAGACCGTGTGCGGGACCGGGGCCGACTCGGCTGAGGCTGGCCCCAAGGCGGGCAGGGTCAGCGTGATGCGCAGCCCGTGCGGATCGTTCAGGCTGGCCTGGGCTGTGCCGTCATGGGTGACGGCGACCGCGCTGACGATGGCGAGCCCCAGGCCGGATCCGGGCGGGCAGCCACGGCCCTGGCCGCTGCGGTAGAACCGGTCGAAGATGCGGGCGAGCTGGTCGGGGGGCACGCCGGGGCCGTCGTCGCTGACCTCGATGGTGATGCTGCCGTTGCGCTGGGCGGCGGTGAGGGTGGCCGTGGTGTGGCCCGGGGTGTGCGCCCTGACGTTGGCGAGCAGGTTGTCGACGGCCCGGCGGAGCAGTTCCTCGTCCCCCATGCCGGAAAGGCCAGGGGCGATGTCGGAGTGCCAGGCCCGCTCCGGGTCGGTGATCTCGGCGCGCTCGGCGCACTCGGTGACCAGGGCGGTGACGTCCACGGGCTCGACGTGCTGCCCGGGTTGCTGGTCCAGGCGGGCCAGCCGGAGCATGTCGTCGACCAGGGCGCTCATCCGCTGCGCCTCGTGCGCGATGCGGCGCATCGCCTCGTCGACCTGGTGCGGCTCCCGCAGCGCGCCCTGCTGGTAAAGCTCGGCGTTGGCGCGCAACGAGGCCAGCGGGTTGCGCAGCTCGTGGCTGGCGTCGGCGAAAAAGCGCCGGGTCAGTTCCTGGCTGGCCTCGCGCTCGCTGACGGATGTCTCGATCCGGGTGAGCATGCCGTTCAGCGCCGCGCCGAGGCGGCCTACCTCGGTCCCCGGATCCTGCGG
>DASXKD010000529.1:0-2205 GCA_036497045.1 Streptosporangiaceae bacterium
CCGCAAGGAACTCGGCGTCTAGGCGCGGACGGGTATCCTCCGGTCAGGCACGGCCACGCGGGCGTGGCGAAATGGCATACGCGGCAGGTTTAGGTCCTGTTGGTGGCAACACCGTGGGGGTTCAAATCCCCCCGCCCGCACATAACACCGCCCCGGGAGCCGCAGGCGACCGGGGCGGTGTCTGGCAGGACTGACCTGGATCTACTACCCAGGCTGGTGGTAGCAGGCGACGTCGTACTGTGCCGCTACCCCTCGGCCGTTCGCAAGGTTCGTGTTGCCCGCGGTGGCAGGCCCGTTCCCTGCGTAATTCTGGCCCCCGGTGCCACCTGGGTCTGTTGGGCTTAGTGTCCCGGGCTCGTGGAACGCCGACCCTGGCGAAGTTGCGGAGTTGCCAGGCTCGTTGGGGGCGGTGGATGAGAGGCAGGTCTGGCTTGGCTGTCCCGTCCCGCTCGGGTTGCCAGGAGTGGCTCCTGGTGGGGTGGCAGCGAAGGCTGGTGCTGCCATGCCCAGGCTGAGGAAGCCTGTGATCACTGTGGCTGCGAGAACTCGCTTCATTGGTCCCTCCCGCTTGTAATGCCGACGATTTCGGCACACACACCTTGGGCCTTATACGGATTAAGCGGCGAAAGGGATTGCCTGCGCAGCGACTTTTTTCGTAGCTTAGTGAGATCTTAGCTTTCGGGGTCTCGAAGCGTAGTGAACAGACGGTCGAGGGCCGGGGTTTCATCGGGTTCGGCGAGGACGAGAACGTCGTCGCCGGCCTGCAGGGTCATATCGGCCGCGGCCGTGACCAGGTTGCCGTCCCTGACGATGAGGCTGACCCAGACGTCCTCGCCGAAGGGCAGTTCGCTGACGGCGCTGCCGTCAGCCGCTGAGCCGGCCGCCACGTGATAGCGGTGCAGGCCCTCGGGCTCCTCGCTGAACCGCACGCCGAGCGACCAGGGCTCCGGTTCCACGGTGCGCAGCGGGATGCGCAGCCGGTGCGCCAGCGTGGGCACCAGGCCGCCCTGGACCGTCACCGAGAAGCCGACGATGACGAAGATGATCTGGTAGGCCCTGGCCGCGCCGGGTGTGCCCGAGGCGACGATCGTCATGCCGAGCAGGATGGGCACCGCGCCCTTGAGGCCGGTCCACAGGAAGAACACCCGTTCCCCGCGGGTGAGCCGGACCGGCAGCGACACCAGCCCGCCGAGCACCGGGCGGATGACAAAGGCAAGCAGGGCCGCGATCGCCAGGCCCGCCGGCCACGTGCCCGCGCTGCCGAGCGCCGACAGCCGCATGGTGAGGCCCAGCATGACGAACGCGACGATCTCCGCCAGGCTCGCCAGCGAGGAGTGGAACCGCTCGATCTCCCGCTTGTACGGCGCGGGCTCGTCGCCGATGAGGATCCCGGCCACGAAGACCGCCAGGAACCCCGAGCCCTGGGCGACGACGGCGAGGCCGAAGATGACCAGCACGCCGGCCAGCACCCGCGGGGAGTACAAGCCCTCGCTGGGCAGCGGGACGCGGCGCATGAACATCAGCAACGCGAGGCCGCCGGCCACGCCGATGGCCGTGCCGACGGCCATCTGCAGGACGAACTCGGTGACCACGTGCCAGGCGACCGCGCCGGCGCTGCCGTGCGCCGCGAGCAGCGCGGCGAGCAGCGCGATCCCCACCGGGTCGTTGGCGCCTGATTCTCCTTCCAGCAGGACCCCGGTGCGCCCGGCGATCTCCCGGCGGCCGAACACCGAGAACACGACGGCCGGATCGGTGGCGGCCACGGCGGTGCCGAGCAGCAGCGACAGCCGCCACCCCATCCCCGCGACGAAGTACGCGGCTACCGCGGCACCGGCCGCCGTGACCAGCGTCCCGGCCACGCCGACCC
The DNA here is from genome assembly GCA_036497045.1 of Streptosporangiaceae bacterium. GTDB lineage: Bacteria > Actinomycetota > Actinomycetes > Streptosporangiales > Streptosporangiaceae > DASXKD01. Next base: position 1,868 of record DASXKD010000529.1, read on the forward strand.
AGACGATCGCGGCCGCGGAGGTGCGGAACCGCCGCCAGCCGATGTGCATCCCGCCGTCGAACAAGATGATCGCGAGCGCCACCGAGACCACGTTCTGCACCGTGGTGGCCGGGAGCAGCGTGGCGCGCGGCCACAACTGGGCCGCGACGGTCGCGCAGATGAGGAAGAAGGCGGGGGCGGGGACACGCAGCCGGGCGCTCAGCCGGTTGGAGAGCACCGCACCGGTTCCCGCGAGGCCGATCACCAGCACGACGAGCCCGAACGCGTCGGTGCCTGTCATCAGCGGCTCATCGCCTAATGCGGGAAGCGATCACACTTCCCGACCCTACCGGTCCCGG
>DASXKD010000530.1:0-5673 GCA_036497045.1 Streptosporangiaceae bacterium
TCGGCAACGTCCACGGGGTCTACAAGCCGGGCCACGTCACGCTGCGGCCCACGGTGCTGAAGGAGATCCAGGAGGCGGTCGGCGCGAAGTACGGCAAGGACAAGCCGTTCGACCTGGTGTTCCACGGCGGCTCAGGCTCGGCGATCGAGGAGATACGCGAGGCGATCTCCTACGGGGTCGTGAAGATGAACGTGGACACCGACACCCAGTACGCGTTCACCCGCCCGGTCGCGGCGCACATGTTCACCAACTACGACGGCGTGCTCAAGGTGGACGGCGAGGTGGGCGACAAGAAGGCCTACGACCCGCGCGCCTGGGGCAAGGCCGGCGAGGCCAACATGGCCGCCCGGGTCCAGCACGCCTGCGAGGACCTCATGTCCGCGGGCAAGCGCCTGACCTGACATCCGCGCGGCGGCCAGCCGGGCACTCACGGCGGCAGGCAGGATGGAAGCCATGGAACAACGGAATCTGTTCGCCGGGCCGCCAGCCACCTACCTGCCCGAGGATCCGGCGGCCGCCGAACTGGAGTCGGGCGCCGACCCCCTCGTCGTGGCCGCCGCACATCCCGCCTGCCTGGCTGCCTGGGCGGCACTCGCCGACGGGGCGATGGAGCGCGGCGAAACCGTGGCGTCCTACGCGTTCGCCCGGACCGGCTACCACCGTGGCCTGGACCAGTTGCGCCGGGCCGGCTGGCGCGGCCAGGGGCCGATCCCCTGGGAGCACGAGCCGAACCGGGGCTTCCTGCGGTCCCTGCATGCGCTGGGCCGGGCTGCCGCCGCTCTCGGCGAGCAGGACGAGGCGCAGCGCTGCAGGGCCTTCCTGCAGGACTCCAGTCCCCAGGCCGTCGCGGAACTGAACGGCGGCTGACTCCCGGGCAGGCCGCTGAGGTACCCTCAGGCTCCGCGGGCGGGACCGGAATCCGCAGGCTCAACGCCGGGAAGGGGCTGGTCACATGCCGGCCATCGTGCTGGTGGGCGCCCAGTGGGGTGACGAGGGCAAGGGCAAGGCGACCGATCTGCTCGGCGACCGCGTGGATTTCGTGGTCAGGTACCAGGGCGGCAACAACGCCGGGCACACCGTGGTCATCGGCGAGGAGAGCTACGCGCTGCACCTGCTTCCCTCGGGGGTGCTGTCCCCCGGCGTGACGCCGGTGATCGGCAACGGCGTGGTGATCGACCCTGAGGTGCTGTTCGGGGAGATCGACGGCCTGGCGGCCCGCGGCGTCTCCTGCGACCAGCTGCTGATCTCGGCCAGCGCGCACCTGATCATGCCGCACCACCGGGCGCTTGACCGGGTGACCGAGCGCTATCTCGGCAACGCGCGGATCGGCACCACCGGGCGGGGCATCGGCCCGGCCTACGGCGACAAGGTGGCCAGGACCGGCATCCGCGTCCAGGACCTGTTCGACCCCGGCATCCTGCGGCAGAAGCTGGACCTGGTGCTCATGGAGAAGAACCAGGTACTCGCCAAGGTCTACAACCGCAGGGGCATCGACGCGGCTGCGGTCGCGGCGGAGTACGTGGAATACGGGCAGAGGCTGCGCCGCTATGTCGCGGACACGGTGCTTGTGCTCAACCGCGCGCTGGACGAGGGCAAGTCCGTGTTGCTGGAAGGCGCCCAGGCGACCCTGCTCGACGTGGACCACGGCACCTACCCGTTCGTGACCTCCTCGTCCCCGACCGCGGGCGGCGCCAGCGCGGGCTCGGGGATCGGGCCGACCCGGATCACCACGGTCATCGGCATCGTCAAGGCGTACACGACGAGGGTGGGCGCTGGTCCTTTCCCCACCGAACTGGACGGCGAGCAGGGCGACTGGCTGCGCAAGGCCGGCGGCGAGTACGGGGTGACCACCGGCCGGGCGCGCCGCTGCGGCTGGTTCGACGCGGTGATCGCCAGGTATGCCGCGCGGGTCAATGGGGTCACCGACTTCTTCGTCACCAAGCTGGACGTGCTCTCCGGGCTGGACAAGGTGCCGGTGTGCGTCGCCTACGACACCGGCGGCACCAGGCACACCGAGATGCCGATGACGCAGACCGAGTTCCACCACGCGGTGCCGGTTTATGAGTACCTCGACGGCTGGGGCGAGGACCTGTCGGAGGCCAGGGAGTTCGCCGACCTGCCGCGCAACGCGCAAGCCTACGTGCGCACGCTGGAGGAGATGATCGGCGCCCCGGTGGCCGCGGTCGGCACCGGCCCGCGCCGCGATCAGACCCTGCAGCTCAGGCCGCTGCTGGGCAGGTAGGCTCGCCGGGTGCGAGTCCTCCTCCTCGGCTCCGGGGGCCGCGAGCACGCGCTGGCGCGGGCGCTCGCCGCCGACCCCGATGTGACCGGCCTGCACGCGGCGCCGGGCAACCCGGGCATCGCCGCTCTCGCCGAGCTGCACCCGGCCGATCTCGCCGATATCGGCGCGGTGCTCGATCTGGCCCGGTCGGTGGCCCCGGATCTGGTGGTCATCGGCCCGGAGGCGCCGCTGGTCGCCGGGCTGGCGGATGCGCTGCGCGGGGCCGGGATGAGCTGTTTTGGGCCGAGCCGCCGGGCCGCCATGATCGAGGGCTCGAAGTCGTTCGCCAAGGAGGTCATGCGGGCGGGCGGCATTCCGACGGCACGCGCCCGGACCTGCACCACGGCGGCGGAGGCGGCGGACGCGCTGGCCGAGTTCGGGCCGCCGTACGTGGTGAAGGCGGACGGCCTCGCGGCGGGCAAGGGCGTCGTGGTGACCGGCGACCTGGCCGCCGCGCTCGCACACGCGCAGGCCGTGGGCAAGGTCGTGGTGGAGGAGTTCCTTGACGGCCCCGAGGTGTCGATGTTCGCGCTGGCCGACGGTGCCGGCGCGGTGCCGCTGCTGCTCGCGCAGGACTTCAAGCGGGCGCACGACGGCGACGAGGGGCCGAACACCGGCGGCATGGGCGCCTACGCCCCGCTGCCCTGGGTGCCGCCGGGGCTGGCCGCGGAGCTGATGGGCACGGTCATCGAGCCCGCAATCGCCTCGCTGCGCCGGCACGGCACCCCCTACCGCGGCCTGCTGTACGCCGGCCTGGCCCTGACCAGCCAGGGGCCGCGGGTGGTGGAGTTCAACGCCAGGTTCGGCGACCCGGAAACCCAGGTCGTGCTGGACCGGCTCGCCAGCCCGCTGGCGGGCGCGCTGGCCGCGGCCGCGTCCGGCTCACTGTCCGGCGCCGCCCCACTGGACTGGGCGCCGGGCGCCGCGGTCACGGTGGTCGTCGCCGCCGAGGGCTACCCGGTCTCGCCGGTGACCGGTGACGTCATTGAAGGTATCGATGATGCCGAACGAGTAGCCGGGGCCTATGTGCTGCACGCGGGCACGAGCACCGACCGGGGCGGACCGCTGGTCAGCTCGGGGGGACGGGTGCTCAACGTTGTCGGCACCGGGCCGGATCTGGCCGCCGCGCGTGCCGTGGCCTATGCGGCGGCGGGGCGGATCCGGATGCGGGGCGGCTGGTTCCGCGGCGACATCGCCGCCGAGGCCGCCCGGACCGCGCCCAGCTCGGCATGACCGGCCCGGGACCCGGCGCACCGGACCAGGACGGCCCACCGGACCAGGACGGCACGGGGAGCCAGGACCGCGGAGTGACCGGGCCCGCCGGAGCCGCCAACTCCTCCAGCCCCAATGAACCCGTCAGCACCATGGACATCACGGACCCCAACGCGCCGCTGCGGGTGACCACCCTGGAACTGTTCTTCGACCTGGTCTTCGCGTTCACCCTCACCCAGCTCGCCTCGCTACTGGAGCATCACTTCTCGCCGAGCGGCGCGTTCGAGGTGCTGCTGGTGTTCGGGGTGCTGTGGTGGATGTACGGGGGATACGCGTGGCTGACCAACAGCCGCGCCCCGACCCGCACCCTGGACCGGCTGCTGCTGCTTCTCGGCATGGCCGGCTTCCTGATCTGCGGCCTGGCGATCCCGCGTGGTTTCGGCCCCGGCGACACCGAAACCAGGGTCGCGCTCGGCGTCGGGTACCTGATCGTGGTTCTCGTACACACCGCGCTCTTTTACCGGGTCAACCGGAACATCGTGCGGGTCACGCCGTTCAACGTCGGCGCCGCGCTGCTGGTGATCGGGGCCGCGTTCGTTTCTTCCCCGGCCAGCTACCTGCTCTGGGCGGCCGCGGTAGCCGTCCAGTGGCTGTCGCCGCTGATCGCCCATCCTGGTGGCCGGTTCGACATCCGGCCGGCGCACTTCGCCGAGCGGCACGGGGCCCTGGTCATCGTGGCACTCGGCGAGTCGGTCGCGGCGATCGGCATCGGGGCCGCCCCCGCGGGCGTGACCTTTAGCGTGGCCCTGGCCGCCGTCCTGGGCCTGGCCCTGTCCGCCGTGCTGTGGTGGACCTACTTCGGCGACGGCGACGACGAGCGGGCCGAACAGGCCATTGCGGCCACGGATCGGTCGCGGCGGGCCGGCCTGGCGCTGGCCATCTACTACGCCCACATCCCGATCTTGCTCGGCGTGGTGACGCTGGCCGCCGGTGCCGCGCTGACCATCGGCAACCCCGCCCGGCCGCACCCCGGCGAGGCGGTGGCGGTGGCGGGCGGTGCCGCGCTGTTCCTGGCCGGCAGCGCCTGGTTCCGCTGGGCGCTGCGGATCGGGCCCATCGAGCTGCGGCTGGCCGGGGCCGGGTTCGCCCTGGCGACCGCCGCCATCGGGGCCACGGTCAACGCCGAGGTGCAGCTTGCCGTCCTGCTGGCCGGGATCGTGGCGATGCTCGCGGGCGAACGCTACGTCCGCCTGCGCCCCAGAGCCGCGGCCCGCGGCTAATGGCAGGCCCATGGATCATTCCAGCCTGCGGCGGCATGGATCTACGGGACACACCGTCAGGGACAATGGGCATGTGATCGAGCGCTACACGCTGCCCGAGATGGGGCGGATCTGGAGCCAGGAGCACAAATACGAACTGTGGTGCCGGGTGGAGACCCTGGTACTGGAGGCGCACGCCGCCGCCGGCACGGTGCCGGCCGAGGCCGTGGCGCCGGTACGTGCCGCGCCACCGCCGACCGCTGAGGCGGTCGCCGCCGCGGAGGCGGTCACCGACCACGACGTGATCGCGTTCCTCACCGCGTGGGCGGACAACACCGTGCCCCGGTCGGCCGCCGCCTGGGTGCACTTCGGCATGACCTCCTCCGACCTGCTGGACACCGCACTCGCGGTCACCCTCACCGAGGCCACTGGCCTGCTGATCACCCGGGCCACGGCCCTTGTCGCCGCACTGCGCGAGCACGGGCTGGCGCACCGGGACACGATCCGCGCCGGGCGGACGCACGGTATCCACGCCGAACCGGACATCTGGGGGCACCGGGTCGCGGACTTCGCCTTCGCCGTGGCGCGCTGCCGGGACCGGCTGCGGGACGCCCGGGAGGCGGTCGCGGTGGGCAAGCTGTCCGGGCCGGTCGGCACGTACTCCAACATCGACCCGGCGATCGAGGCCCGGGTGCTGGGCGAACTCGGCCTCCGCCCGGCGCCAGTGGCCACCCAGGTCGTGTTCCGCGACGGCATCGCCGAATGGGTGAGCGCGCTGGCCATCCTGGCCACCGCCTGCGAGGCCATCGCGCTGGAGATCAGGCACGGGCAGCGGACCGAGGTCGCCGAGCTGATGGAACCGTTCTCGGCGGGCCAGAAGGGCTCGTCCGCGATGCCGCACAAGCGGAACCCGGTCCGCTC
>DASXKD010000531.1:0-14254 GCA_036497045.1 Streptosporangiaceae bacterium
CCATGAGCGTCGGCCTGATCCGCAGCGAGACCGCCAGCGACCTGCGCACCCTGGCCGCCACCGGGGCCAGCGGGCGAACCCGCCGCAACATCACCGCCGCGACCGCCGGCGCGCTCGGCTTCACCGGCGCGGTGCTCGGCACTGTGGGTGGCTATGTGGGCACCGCGGGCTGGTTCCGCACCAACTCCTTCAACGGTGGCTTGACCGCCATCTTCACCACCATCCCAGTGACGAATCTGCTCATCATCCTGATCGGCATGCCGCTGGTCGCGGCGATCGGCGGCTGGATATTCGCCGGCCGCCAGCCCCGCGACCTGGGCCACCAGCCACTCGGATAGCTGTGCTGGCCCGGGGGGACGACCCCCCGGAACCCCCCGCTGCCTCAAGGCCCCGTTCCTCCGTCACGGGGCCTTGGCCCCTGTCCCACGCCTGGCCGCGGGTCCGCACACGGGCTCGCGGCTAGGCAATGCTCTGCGCCGGTGCCGGCAGCCGAAGTTGCGCCTCGGTTATTCATCTGTATAGTTTGCTATACGGATGTCCAGCAAACTGTTCACTCGTATAGCAGCAGGTGAGCCGTGGTGGCGAACGCAGCCGGGGATAGGTCGGCCCAGGACCTGACCTCCCGCGCGCGGATCCGGGACGCGGCGCTGCGGCTGTTCGCCGATCGCGGCCTGGACGGGACCACGATCAGGGACATCGCCAAGGAAGCCGGGGTGTCCGGCGGCCTCATCCGGCACCACTTCGGGTCCAAGGACGACCTGCGCACCGCCTGTGACACCCACGCGCTTGACCAGCTCATGCGGATCAAGGAGCAGGCGGTGCTGGACGGGCAGCTCGCCAACCCGGCATTCATGTCCGCCGCGCACCCCACCGTGCTGCTAGCCCTCCGCTACCTGGCCCGCTCTCTGGTAGATGGCTCGCCGGCGGCCGCGTCGATGTACGACGAGATGGTGGCGCTGGGTGAGGCCTGGCTAGAGCAGCACAACCCCGGCCAGGTCGCAGATCCGCGCGGCTATTCGGCGGTGCTGGTCGCGATGCAGTCCGGGCTGTTCATGATGCACCGCCCGTTGTCCCGCTGGCTCGGCGCGGACATCTTCACGGCCGAGGGCCACTTGCGGCTGACCGCCGCGCTGATCGACTTCTATGCGCAGCCGCTGCTCAGCCCGGAACTCGCCGAACAGGCACGGGCGGCGGTGGCGCACCTCCAGGAAGCCCAACCAGCAACCGAAGGGCCAGCCAGATGAAGGCCATCCAGGCCGAGGGCCTGACCAAGCGCTACGGCGCAACGCTGGCGCTCGACTCGCTGGACCTGTCGATCGAGCCCGGCGAGGTATACGGATACCTGGGCCCGAACGGGGCCGGGAAGACGACCACGATCCGGTGCCTGCTCGGCATCCACCGGCCCACCAGCGGCCGGGCCGAACTGTTCGGCGTCGACGCGTGGGGCGATCCGGTGCAAGCCCATCGGCGGGTGGCCTACGTCGCCGGGGAACCGTTCCTGTGGCCCGCCATGACCGGCGCCCAGACGCTGGAGTTCCTCGCCCGCCTGCACGGCGGCACCGACAAGGCCTACCGGGACGAACTCGTGCAGCGGTTCGACCTCGACACCAGCAAGAAGGTGCGGGCGCTGTCCAAGGGCAACCGGCAGAAGGTGCAGCTCGTCGCCGCGCTGGCCAACCGGGCGGACCTGCTGGTGCTCGACGAGCCCACCAGCGGGCTTGACCCCTTGATGGAGATGGTGTTCCGGGACTGCGTGACGGCCGCCAAGGAACGCGGCCAGGCCGTCTTCCTTTCCTCGCACATCCTCAGCGAGGTGGAGGCCGTCTGCGACCGGGTCGGCATCCTCAAGGAGGGCAAGCTGGTCGACCAGGGCACGCTGGCCGAACTGCGCCACCTGAGCACGCAGACCATGGACGTCACGTTCGAGGGCCAGGCGCCGGAGCTTCCGCCGCTGCCCGGGGTGCAGGTGCGCCAGGCCGGCCCGAACGCACTGCGGTTCGAGATCGCGGGCAGTGTCGGGCCGGTCGTCACGGCCCTGGCCGGGCATCCGGTCACGGCGCTCGTCAGCCGTGAACCCTCACTGGAGGAGATCTTCTTGCACCACTACGACGGCCATGCCAGCCGTTAGCCAGGAAGCGCCGGCCCGGCCGCGCGCCCGCCGCGCTACCCGCTCCGGTGGCGGGCCGGCCGGTGCCCTTGTCCAGCGGGCGATCCGGGACGGCCGGGTGCTGACGGTCGTGTTCACCTACCTGTTCCTGGTCTATTCATTCATCCAGCCGGTCGGCTACCGGCGCATATACACCACGGCGGCCGGCCGGGAGGCGTTCGCCCGCAGCTTCGGCACGAACCCGGGGCTGCGCCTGCTGTACGGCGAGCCGCACAACCTGGCCACGGTCAGCGGCTACACGGCGTGGCGGGTCGGCGGGGTGCTGGCCATCGCGGCCGCGGTGTTCGGCCTGCTGTCGGCGGTGCGGGCGCTGCGCGGCGAGGAGGACGCGGGCCGGGCGGAACTGACGCTCGCGGGGATCGTCAGCCGCCGCACGGCCTACCTGTCCGCGATGGCCGCGATCGGGGCAGCCACGGTGATCTTGTGGGCCGCGGAGTTCGCCGGGTTCGCGCTGGGCCGCCTCCCCGTGGCCGGATCGGCGTACCTGGCCCTGGCCACCGTCTCGGTCATCCCCGTGATCGCCGGAGTCGGTGCGGTGGCGAGCCAGCTAGCCTCGACGCGTCGTATTGCACTGGAAATCGGTGGCGGCGCGGTCGCACTGTTCTTCCTGCTACGGGTGATCGCGGACACGGTGGCCGGGGCCGGCTGGCTGCGCTGGCTGACGCCGCTGGGCTGGGCCGAGGAGATGCGCCCGTTCGCCGCGCCGCGGCCCGTGGTGCTGCTGCTGCCCGTGGCGGCCAGCGCACTGCTCCTGCTGATCGCGGAGCGACTCGGCGCGACCAGGGACCTCGGCAGCGGCCTGCTCCCGGAACGGGGCGGTGGGTCCAGCCTGGCGCTGCTGTCCTCGCCAGTCGCGCAGGCGCTGCGCAGCCAGCGGGACAGCCTAATCGTGTGGGCGGGCGGCTTCGCGGTGTTCTCGTTCATCCTCGGCGTGGTGGCCAGCAGCGTCTCCTCGAACGGCATCCCCGCCGGGGTCAACCGCCAGGTCGCCAAGCTCGGCGCGGGCTCGATCACGACGCCGGCCGGGTACCTCGCCCTGATCTTCTTCATCTACGTGCTCGGGGTGAGCCTGTTCGCCTGCGCCCAGGTCGGGGCCGCCCGCCGCGAGGAGGCCGGCCAGCAACTGGAAACGCTGCTGGCGCTGCCGGTCGGCCGCACCGGCTGGCTCACCGGGCGGCTGCTGCTCGGGGCCGTCGCGGCGGCGCTGATCTGCGTGCTGACCGGCCTGCTCACCTGGGCCGGGGCCGCGGCGGGCGGGACCAGCGTCCAGGCCGGGCAGATGCTGGAGGCCGGCCTGAACTGCCTGCCCGCGGCGCTGCTGTTCCTGGGCGTCGCGGCGCTGGCGTACGCGGTCGTGCCGCGGGCCAGCGCCGCGATCGCCTACGGGCTCGTGGTACTGACGTTCCTGTGGCAGGCGGTTGGCGCGCTACTGAGCGCGCCGGGCTGGCTTGTCGGGCTGACGCCGTTCGCGCACATCGGGCTGGTGCCCGCACAGCCATTCCAGGTGGTCGCGGCGGTGGTCATGATCGGGATCGGTGTGGCCGCGGCGGCCGCGGGGCTGGCCGTGTTCCGCCGCCGCGACCTGATCGCCTGACCGGCGCCCCCTAGCCCTGGCCCGTCTACTACCGCCGGACCACCGGCCTCGCCGAGGCCGGCTAAGCCGGGTCTGTGGACCCGCTGGGGGGATCCAGTGAGGAATTTGCCGGATCGGGTGTGGCGGCTGCCGCGGCAGGAGGGCGACGAAGCGGCGGGCGAGGGTATCGGCCGGATCCTGGCGCTGTCGGACGGCGCACAAATCCGCCGGTCTGCACTGAGGCCCGAGGTCAGGACACGGGTTCGGCGTCGGCTGCGAGGATGGAGTCGATCAGGCCGGGGAAGCGCTGATCCAGGTCGTCTTTGCGCAGCGACATGTAGCCCCTGGCGCCCTGGATCCGCTTGGTCACGATGCCCGCCTCGCGCAGGATGCGCAGGTGATGGGAAAAGGTCGGCTTGGTCATCGGCAGCCCGGCCTCCTCAATGACCTGGGCGCACCAGGACTCGCCGCGCCGTGCCACGAACCGCACGGCCGCCAGCCGGTGCGGGTCGGCGAGCGCGGCAAGCACCCGCGGCAGCGCGATGTCCTGCACCGCCGGCTCGACCCCGTCGTCCATCACAGTGCCGAGCATAGCTCAGAGTTGCGATTAGTTCGACGATCGTTGTACTGTTCGATGGTCATCGAACTTCGATGATTATCGAACTTCAAGGAGCACTCGTGCCGAATGCGCAGTCAAGGCTAGCAAGGCTCCAGCCAACTGCGGCCGGCCCAGATCCGCGCCGCTGGCTGATGCTTCCTGTCGTGCTGACCGCGATGTTCATGGCCGGCTTCGACATCTGGGCGGTGAACGTGGCGGCCCCGTCCCTGCAGCGCGACCTGCACGTGAGCGATGCGGCCCTGCAACTGATCGTCGGCGGTTACGCGTTCATGTACGCCAGCGGCATGGTGACCGGGGGCAGGCTGGGTGACCTGTTCGGTTACCGGCGGATGTTCATGATCGGCGTGGTCAGCTTCGCCGCCGCGTCGCTGCTGTGCGGGCTCGCCCAGTCCTCCACCGAACTCGTTGCCGCGCGCCTGGTCCAGGGGCTCACCGGTGCCGTGATGGTGCCGCAGGTGCTGGCGCTGATCACGGCGACGTTCCCGGCATACGAGCGCAGCCGCGCGCTGGCCTGGTTCGGCGTGACCCTGGGGGTCGGCTTCGTGTCCGGGCAGATCCTCGGCGGCGGCCTGATCCAGGCGAACATCTTCGGGCTCGGCTGGCGAGCGATCTTCCTGGTGAACGTGCCGGTCGGCGTGCTGGCGCTGGTCGCCGCGGCCCTCGTGGTGCCGCACGCCTGGGCGCAGCACCGGCCCCGGCTCGACCCACTCGGTGCCATCGGGGTGTCGGCCAGCATCGCCCTGGCCCTGGTGCCGCTGACGCTCGGCCGCGCCCAGGGCTGGCCGCCGTGGACCTGGGTATCGCTCGCTGCCGCCCTGCCGATGCTGGCGCTGACCGTGGCCTGGGAGAGGCGACTGGCCCTCCGCAACGGTGAGCCAATGCTCGACCTGCCACTGTTCCGCGACCGCACCTTCTCGGCCGGCCTGGTGGTGAACTTCGGCCTGGTCTTCTTCTTCGCCAGCTTCATGTTCGTGCTCACCCTGCTGTTGCAGGCCGGGCTCGGCCAGTCGCCGCTGCACGCCGGGGTCCAGGCCCTGCCACTGGCCGGGGCGTTCACCCTCATGTCGATCCTGAGCCCGCGGTTCTCGGCGAGGCTGGGGCCCCGGGCCATCACCCTGGGCGCGACCATCACCACCCTGGGCGCGATCGGGCTTGTCGTCACCGGCGCGCACTACGGCGCCCAGCTGACCGGCTGGGATCTCGCCCCGGCGACCGTGCTCATCGGCCTGGGACAGGGGATTGCGCTGCCGCTGCTGATCGGCGCGGTGCTCGCCCACGTGCGGCCCGAGCGGGCGGGTGCGGCGGCCGGGATCCTCACCACCACCCAGCAGTTCGGCGCCGCCAGCGGGATCGCCGTCATCGGCGCGATCTTCTACGGCGTCCTCGGCACCGCACCGGACACGGGCACGTTCGTCTCCGGAATGGTGGTGGCCATGTCGGTGAACGCCGCCCTGGTGGCGGCCGCGGCGGCGGTCACGCTGCTGCTGCCGCGCCGGACGGCGGGCCGCCATCCGGCCGGCCAGGTCCCGGCTGGCCGGGCAGTGGCCGCCACAGCCAGGGAGCAGGTCAGCGCCGCCGCCGGGCAAGCGCCCGCCGACGCCGCCGGCTGACCCGCCCCGCCGCAGGCCAAGGGAGGGCACCTGTGCCCTCCGGGGACCTCCCCGGAGGGCACAGGTGCCCGTTTTCCGTTAAAACTGCGCTGCTTGAGTTGTGCGATCGTTGCGCTTCATTGACGCTACCTAGATAGCGCACTGGGGGAGGGGCTTGTGGCGAACGAGGGCGAGGCGGCCCGCCGTGGCCGCCCCCGCGATAGCGCCGTCGATCAGCGGGTGCTGGACGTGGCCTGGGATCTCCTGCTCACCGGGGGTTACGCGCGGCTGAACGTGGACGAGGTGGCCGAGCGCGCCGCCGTGGCCAAGACGACGCTGTACCGGCGGTGGCCGACCAAGGACCATCTCGCCCTCGCGGTGGTCACCCGGATGATCCCATTTGCCCTGGTCCCCGATACCGGCGACCTGTGCCACGACCTGACCGAGTTCGCTGTGGGCATGGCCGCGAACCTGCAGCAGTACCGTACGACGGGCGGTTCCGACGGCGTGTCGGCCGGCCTGGCCGGCGAACTTGTCGCCGCGGCGGGCCGCCATCCGGACATCGGCGACCTGACCCGCACCATGCACGCGCGCCGGCATGCCATGGCGGTGGCCCGGCTGCAGCGGGCAAGCGAACGGGAGGGGCTCCGCGCGGATATCGACCATGGCCTCCTGATCGACCAGATATCCGGCCCGATCTACTACCGGGCCCTGGTCACGGGGGGGACCACGGATCGCAGCTACGCCGAGCGCCTGGTACGGGCCGTGCTCGACAGCGCCCTCATCGCGCAGGTGCCGGCCGGGTAGTGCAGGCACCGGCCGGGTAATACGGCACGGCATCAGCTGTCTTTGTGGATCAGGTGCTCGCCGGGTGCGCCAGGGACCCAGCCCAGTTCCTTCTCGAAATGCACCGTGGTCCCGGAGCGGCCGTTGCCGGTCAGCCGCAGGTTGTCGGTGACCGCGTCAATGATCTTCAGGCCGCGGCCGTGCTCGGCGGTGAGCGGCACGGGTTCGCTGGGCGGGGCGACCGCGGCCGCGCCGTCGCCGCCGTTCACGACCTCGATCACGCACCGGCCGTCTGTGGCCCGGGCCATCACCTGGTACTCCTGCTCCGCCCCCGCGTGCAGGACCACGTTGGCACACGCCTCGCTGAGGGCAAGGGCGATGTCGGTCCGGGTATCGGCCGTCACCCCGAGGGTCTCCAAGCAGCTGTCGAGAACCTGGCGGCTGATCGGCACGCTCGCGGCATCGCGCGGCATGAACAGCACCACCTTGAACTCCACGTCCTCCACCTCCCGGCCGGGGCACATGCCTTCCGGCGCCCGCACTCCCCACTTCCCAGCACAGTGGATCCCTAACTCGCCGGCTCAGCCGAAGCGCGGCACGCCGCGCGGCCGAGCACGCCACGCCAGGGACGGCCCGCCGCGATCGCGGGCAAACGTGGTGGCAACGACCAGGGCGCGGCACCCGGCGAGCCAGTGCCGGTCCGGGGGCGCCAGCCGGAAATGCTCGAACCGGATCACGGCCGCCGGGTAGCATCCCCTCTCGTGGCCGAGGGTGGAGTGGCACGCAGGTTCAATGTCCGGGTCCCACTGCGCGAGGGCATCACGCTGTCGGCTGACCTGGTCCTCCCCGGGAAACTGCCCGCCCCCGTCGTGGTGGTGCGCACCCCCTACGGCAAGGCCGGAGAGCGGCAGTCGCAGCGCGGCGGCGCGCTGGCCAAGGGCGGTTATGCCTGCATGCACGTGGACGTGCGCGGCCGCGGCGATTCCGACGGCAGCTTCCAGCCGTACCGCAACGACGGGCCCGACGGGGCGGAGGTGATCGCCTGGGCCGCCGCGCAGGACTGGTGCACCGGTGACGTGGCCACCCTCGGCGGCAGCTACGGCGGCCGGATCCAGTGGCTGACCGCGCTCGAGCGGCCGCCCGCGCTGCGGGCGATGGTGTGCCTGGTGACGCCGAGCGATCCGTTCGTGGAGTGGCCGACCGGGCTGCCCACACCGATGCACATCAACTGGTTCCGGTTGACCGACGGCCGGATGCCCCAGTTCATCGAGGATGTGGACTGGATGGAGGTGTACCGGCACCGCCCGCTGCTGACCATGGACGAGGCGGCCGGGTTCACGGCACCGCTGTGGCGCGAAGAGTTGCGGCACCGCACCCTGGACGAATGGTGGGAGCCGGTCCGCTACCAGCACCGGATCGGCGAGATCGACGTGCCTGTGCTGCACATCTCCGGTTGGTACGACGACGAGCAGATCGGCACCCCGGCCAACTTCGCCGCCATGGTCGCCGCGGGCCGGGCGGGCCAGCGGCTGCTGATGGGCTCATGGGGACACGCGGTGAACACGACGCGGAAGCTCGGTGAGGTGGATTTCGGCCCGGATGCGCTGATCGACCTCGACGCGTACACGCTGGCCTTTCTTGACGAACACGTGAAGGGCATCGAGCTGGGCCCGGCGCCCGCGCCGGTACGGATCTTCGTGATGGGCGCGAACGAATGGCGCGACGAGCAAGCCTGGCCACCGGCAGGCGCGCTGTCCATCGTCTTCCACCTGTCCAGCAACGGGCACGGCAACAGCAGGTACGGCGACGGACGGCTGGTTCCGGCGGCGGTGACCGACGAGCAGCCCCCGGACGAGTGGACGCACGACCCGGACCGGCCGGTCCCGTTCCTCACCGACCAGAGCAGCGCGCAGATCGGCGGCCCGGACGATTACCACGGCGTAGAGAGCCGCGGCGACGTGCTGGTGTTCACCAGCGATCCGCTTACCGAGCCGCTGGAGGTCATCGGGCCGGTCAAGGTGATCGCGTACGTCGCCACCTCGGCCGCGGACAGCGACGTCACGGCCAAGCTGCTTGACGTACACCCCGGCGGCTTCGCCCAGCGGCTGTGCGACGGCATGGCCAGGCTGCGCTACCGGGACGGGTTCGACGCCGAGCAGCCGGTTACTCCCGGCAAGATCTACGAGGTGGAGATCCGCATGTGGAACACGTGCGTACGGCTGCCCGCCGGGCACCGGCTGCGGATCGAGATCGCTTCCTCGGCATTTCCCAAGTTCGACGTCAACCTGGGCACCGGCGGCGACATGATCACCGAGACCGAGGGGGTCATTGCCACCAACCGGCTCTGGCACACGCCGTCACGCCCGTCCCGGCTCATCGTGAACTAACGATCCGGGGCCCCGCGGGGTGCGGCTACTCCCGCTGGAGGCGGTTGAAGCTGTCCCTTCGTACCTGCGCCTGTCTCGGTTGACGAGGGCGATGCCGACAAGTTACCGTCTTAGTGACCTAGAACACTGAGAGGGATGAGACGGTGATTCGGTTCCGTGTGGACGCGCGATCGGCGGCACCTCCGTACCTGCAGATCGTGCAGCAGGTTCGGCAGGCGCTCCGCATGGGCGTGCTCGACGTGGGCGACCAGCTCCCGTCGGTCCGCGAAGTGGTCGCCGTCACCGCCATCAATCCGAACACGGTGCTCAAGGCCTACCGCGACCTAGAACGCGAAGGCCTGGTGGCCGCCGAGGCCGGCCGCGGCACCTTCGTGACCAAACGACCGGACGGCCCGCCGCCCGGCACTCACACGCGGCTTGGCCGCAGCCTGGCCCGCTGGGTGCGCGAGGCGCGCGCCGCGGGTCTTGACGACGAGTCGATCGAATCGCTGCTGCGCGTCACGCTGCGCGCGGCGGACGAGGAGGCGATCGCTTGACCCCCGCCATCGAAACCCGCGAGCTGACCAAGCGGTACCGCAGGGTCGCCGCGTTGTCCGATTGCTCCATCACGGTTCCCGAGGGCCGGATATCCGCACTGGTCGGGCCGAACGGCGCGGGCAAGACCACGCTGCTCCGCCTGCTCTGCGGGCTGGCGAGCCCGACCAGCGGCGAGGCCGCCATCCGCGGCGCCGCGCCGCGCCAGGACCCGGCCTTCCTCGCGGAGATCGGATTCCTCGCCCAGGAGATACCGCTGTACCGGCGGATGTCCGCCGAGGACCACATCGGCATCGGCGCGCACATGAACCCCCGATGGGACGGCCAGTCGGTCAGGGACCGGCTGCGCGGGCTGAACATCCCGCTGGACGCGGCCGTGGGCACGTTGTCCGGGGGGCAGCGCGCCCAGGTGGCCCTCGCGCTCACGCTGGCCAAGCGGCCGAAGGTTCTGCTTCTCGACGAACCGGTCGCGGCGCTCGACCCGCTCGCCCGGCGGCACTTTCTCGCCACCCTCGCCGACGCGGTGGCCGAGCGAGGGCTGACCGTCGTGCTGTCCTCGCATCTGGTCGCGGATATCGAGCGGGTCTGCGACCACCTCATCCTGCTCGCGTCCTCCCGCGTCCAGCTCTGCGGGGATGTCGAGGGCCTGCTCGCGGAGCACCGGGTGCTCGTCGGCCCGCGGAAGGACACGACGGCGATCGAACGGGACCACACCGTCGTGCAGACCGAACGGACCGCCCGCCAGACCACGATGCTGGTGCGGCTGAACGGCCCGGTCGCCGACCCCGGGTGGGAAGCCGAGGACGTCAGCCTGGAGGACATGGTGCTCGGCTACATGGATGCCGACGCGGCCCCGGCGACCGCGGGGCTCACCGTTGTGGGAGGTAAGCGATGACCTGGGTCATCTGGCGGCAGTACCGCGTCACCGCCGCCATCGCGGGCGCTATTCTCGCCGCCTTCGCCGTCTTGCTGCTGATCACCGGCCTGCAGGACGCCGCGCGCTGGCACGCCGCGCTCGCCAACTGCGCCAAGGACGGGATCTGCGGCGGCCTCTCGCAGACCCTGTCGCTGTACGGCGGCCCGGTGTACACGCTGACCATCCTGACCCTGGCCGTGCCGATCCTGTTCGGGATGTTCTGGGGCAGCCCGGCCGTGGCCAGGGAACGGGAAACCGCGACCGTGCAGTTCGCGTGGACGCAGTCGGTCACCCGATGGCGCTGGCTGTCCGTCAAGACCGGCTGGCTACTGCTCGCGGGAGCGGTCTTCGGTGGCGCAGTCGCCGGGATCGTCACCTGGTGGTACGCGCCCCTGAACGCACTCAACCACAACCAGTTCACGCAGGGCGGCTTCGACATCCAGGGCATCGTCCCGATCGGGTACGCGGTGTTCGCGGTAGCGCTCGGGATCGCCGCCGGGGCGCTGATCGGCCGGTCGCTGCCGGCGCTCGCGGTGACCTGCGGCGTGTTCCTCGCCATTCGCCTGGCGGTCACCTACTGGGTGCGCGTGCACTACATGCCCGCGGTCACCACCATCTATAGCGTGACCCAGAACTTCACCCCGAAGGGGGCGTACTGGCCACTCGCGCAGGGCGTGGTACTGCCCGGCGGCCAACTCACCACCAACGTGAGCGTCGGCCCTGGGCACGCAACCTCGGGCTTCAATGGGCCCACCATTCCCGCCACATGCCAGGCTGCCGGCCAGGTGAACTCCACACTCGCGTGCATGGCGCGCCTCGGCTACCGCTCCTTCACGACCTATCAGCCGGGCTACCGGTTCTGGCCGTTCCAGTTCATCGAGACCGGCGTCTTCATGGCCCTCGCCGCCGTGCTGATCGCGGTCACGTTCTTCGTCGTCCGGAGGAGGGACGCATAGCGAGGCCGGCGACGGTCCCCGGCGAGCCGATGATCCGCAGTGACCGGCGCCCGGCCACCAGTGGCTCTTTTGTACTGGTTGCGCCGACCATTACGTACACTCCGGCGCGATCAGTCCCGGAGGAAGACCGCGGTGTCCCGGATCCCATCGACGATGGCCGGCGGGAGGTTGAGCAGCACCCCCAGGTCCTCGACCGAGGAGAACCCGCTGGCCTGACGGCGGGCGGGGCTAGCGGGCCTCGCGGTGCCGGTCGCCGTCGAGCAGCCACGCCGCCTGGCTCGTGACTTCCCGCTCGGCACGCCGCCGGGCGTCGGCGAAGTAGCGGTCCGGATCGCGCACCATCCGCTCGGGACGGTCGTCATCATCCTCGATGGTGATGTGCACCGCCACGTTGGCTGCCTTCCCCACGACCTCAGTGTCGGCCAGTGCCCGCAGGGGCACAATGGCTGGCTGGTTACCTTGCCCTCTCAGGCTAGCGCGACGGCGAGCAGGCCGCCGAGCAGCCGGATCAGCGGCACGTCCGCCCGCCGGACCCCATTGGAGTCCAGGGAATCGACCATCAGCATGCCGAACGCGTTCTGTCCTGCGGCGACCGGGACCGCGGCAAAAGACTTGTACGTCTGCGGCGCGGTGATCCGCCAGCCCGGCGGCGCACTGGTGCTCAGGTCGGGGCAGAACAGGTGCTGGTTGTGCCGGATCATGCCGAACACCAGGTCACCCTCGGTCGTTCCGTCGGTGATTGGCTCCAGCGGGTCGTCCACCCGGCCACTGTACTGCGCCGGGACGAGCATCGCCGGCGTCCCCGGCGCGAGCCGGTACAGGCAGGCCCGCACCCGCCCGGTGCCGGCCAGGTGCGCCGCCGAGTCCAGCACCATGGGAATCGCCGCCTCGGCCAGCGCCGCCCGCTCGTGCCTGCCCGCGGTGGCGACCCGGCCGAGCTGGCGCACGATCGGGTCCAGGGCGTCGTTCATGGTCACCTGCATCGCGACCGCGGCGTCCACGGCAGCCCGGTGCGCCCGGGCGCGCAGCCGTTCCTTCCTGACCTGCTCGTAGGCGGGCACCCCGGCGGCGGTGACGCTGGCGAGCGCGGCCCCCAGGGCCCACCAGCCGCGGTCTACCGTGGCCGAACCCGCCTGCACGCCGAACCACGTCGCTAAGGCAACCGCCGCCAGGCTGATTCCCGTGGTGAGGTAGACCCGTGCGCCGGGTGGAATACGCATGCGGAGCAGGGTAGATCACCCCCTATGTCGCTCGGGGGGCTGTGCGTGGATCCCGGTTGCCCACCTGCGCGATTCATGGGTGAGATACCTGGTTGATGCTGGGGACTGCGATAATTCCCTGTTTTTTCACCCGGTAATATAGCCCGCTTAGGCTGAGAGGGCCTGAGTTGAGCTACTACGAGGAACGCCACCGGCCGGCCGGGCATCACACTTGGCACCGTGCCGGACAAGCTGACGGTACGGCGCGGCTCGCGGCTGTTCATCCCGTGGACGGATGCCGAGCGGCGGCACCACACCGGCCGTGCCCCCAGCCGGTGTCCTGCACCGCCGCGCCGGGACGCACCTCCCCGGGGTGTCACCGGCGCGACGTGACCCCAGGCGCCGCGCCCATCAACGCCGCGCCCGAAGGTCCCCTGGCCCGCACCGGCCCGCCCCACCCAGCCCCATCCAGGGCCAAGTAAAGGGAGTCGCTCGCCCACCCGGCGAGGAGCCTGAAATACACACCCGTATTTATAGGCAGATGCACTAGCTTCGTAAGGGTGCAAGAACCGATCGCCACGCGGCCTTACATGCCCGGCTACGGAACGCTGGCCGCCGCCGAGGGGACCGGACTGCTGCCCTGGTCCTGGGTGGTGGAGCAGCTGGCCCGCTCGCACGACTTCTGGCTCGCCACGGTGACTCCGCAGGGTGCGCCGCACCTGATGCCGGTCTGGGCGGTGTGGCATTCCGGGCGGCTGTGGTTCTCCAGCTCGAACGGATCCCGCAAGGCGCGCAACCTGAGCGCCGACGCCCGCTGCACCGTGTCCACCGACAACCCGCAGGAGCCGGTGGTCGTGCACGGCCTGGCCGAGCGGATCACCAGCCCGGAGGAATTGGCGGCCATGCTGGCGGCGGAGAACGCCAAGTACCAGACCAGCTACGGGCTGGAGATGGTGGATCCCGCGCTGAACAGCGTCTACGCGCTGCGTCTTGAGTGGGTGTTCGCCCTGGACGCCACCGACTTCGCCGGTTCCCCGACCCGGTTCACCTTCGACCCGGCCACTGCCGACTGACGGGCCCGGTCGGCGGGCCACCAGTAGGGGGCGCTGGGCACGTCCGTGGCATACCTGGACCGGGCGGGGCCGGCCAGCGGTTCTGGCGGGGCACCCCGGCGACGTTCCTGGAGCTGGCCGAGGGCCTGCAGCTGCTGGATGGGGTCCAGTGCGGGTTCCGGAGCGGGCTGGGTCCGCCAGCGCCGGGCACAGGCGACCGCGAAGCACATGACACCCAGGGGGACGATGACGAATACGGACGCCGAGAAGATGCCATGTGACCGGCTGTAGACGCCGAAGCCGAGCGCGATCGGCACGAAGGCGCCGTACCCGATGGTGCTCACCACCGACGAGGCACCGGCCCGTACGGTCGAGGGCATAGCGTCGTGCAGGTAGCGGGTCAGCGCGATGTTGAGGACGGTGACCCCGAAGATCGTGGCAACCTGGGCTCCGACCACCACCCGCGGGTCCTGGAC
>DASXKD010000532.1:0-10363 GCA_036497045.1 Streptosporangiaceae bacterium
GGCCCTGACCGGGTCGACGTCGCCGGCAAAATGGTTCACGAAGTCGTCCTCGGACAGCCAGCCGAAGCCGCGGGTGTCGGTGAACAGGTGCGCCAGCGCCGGGGTCACCGGTCCCTGCGACAACAGCCCACCCAACGATTCGCCGTGGTCCAGGCCGAACGCGGCGATATAGACCAGGCCGGCGACATTCGGGGCATCCGCGCCCAGAGCGGTCATGATCTGGCCGCCGTAGGAGTGCCCGGCGACGATGGCGGGGCCGTCCTGCAGGTCCAGCACCTGGCGCAGCCGGGCGACGTCATCGGCCAGCGCGGTCAAAGGGAACTGCGGTGCGGTGACATGGTAGCCGTCGGCGTGCAGGCGCTCGATGACGCCGCTCCAACAAGAGCCGTCGGCCCAGGCGCCGTGGATGAGAACGATATTCGGTCGGGTGTTCATCTCGGGGATCCCTTCGCGGTCGTGTCTTATGGCCATCGTGCGGCGCGAGGCTGCGGCTGGGGTATCCGCAGCACTACTGCACTTTGCGGATGCCTCTTGCGCGGCTGGCGTGGCGATACCGCCGGCCTGACCGGCCGGGAAAGGGCCCCGTGACTTTGGGCTAGACCGCGATAAACAGCTCGCGGGCGTCCGTCAGCGCGCCGAGATCATCCAGCTGCCGCCGACGGCCCTGCACTGGCCGACCGGACCCTGGGTGCTGCTGACCGGGGCGCCCGAGGGCGGATAGGGCCTGGGCGGGTACGCGAACACCAACGCCGGACTCGTCAGCGCCGCACGCGCCCAGATCGAGGAACTGGGCAAGAACTCGCCTGGCACACCGCCGTCATCCGCCCGCCGGGCCCGGCGTGAGGCGATCGGACTCCCGCGGTCCGGCGATCCGCTTCGCACGCTGCTGGGTGCTGCCACCGCGGCCGCTACGCAGATGCCACCGACAGGTGATGCCTGCCGCGGATCCCCGCGGCAGGCATCCTCTGTCGGCCGTGCCAGTTGCTGCCTTAGGCGACAGGCCTAGGTTAGGAGGTCGCCCGGGCGGCTCGCAGGATCACGTTCGTCACGGTACCGGGATGGGAGATCATGGATAGGTGCGGCGCGTCTACCTTGGTGATATGGGCGTGCGCCGTGTTGGCCATGGCTAGCTGCAACGCCAGCGGGATGGCGTGGTCGGCGGTGCCCACCACGGCCCACGACGGGATTGTTTTCCACGCCGGGACACCGGTTTGCTGGGTTAGCGCGATCGTTGCTATTGGCTCCTGGGTGGCGGCGAGCACATGTGCCTGCGTGGCGGGCAGGCCGTTGGCCATGCAGCTGGGGAACACGCTTTGCTTGATGTAGGCGTCGCCCACGCCGCTGGGGGCGCCGGGGAACGGGACTACATTCAGGTTCGCGGGCACCACGCATGACCCGGGATAGGCGGCGAGCAGCTGCGCGAGGGTCTGGCCCTGCGCGGGCGCGAAGGCGTCGACGTAAACGAGGGCTTTGACCTGCGGGTCGCCGGTGGCGGCGTTGGTGATAACGGCACCGCCGTAGGAGTGCCCCACCAGGATGATGGGACCGGAGATGCTGTGCAGGAAGTCCGCCAGGTAGGCCGGGTCGTAGGCCAGGCCCTGTAGCGGGTTCGGCGGCGCGTACACGGTGTAACCGTCAGCCTGCAGGCGCTGGGTGACGCCGTCCCAGCTGCCGCTGTCGGCCCACGCTCCGTGCACCAGCACGATGCTGGGCTTAGGACCGTCGCCCGCGGCGGCAGCCTCGGCTGTACGGGCCGACGCGATCTGGCTGAGCGGGATGACCAAGCCGGCAATGGCCACGATGACAGCCGCGATGATGAGCCGCAGCCTGCCTGGCTGCGCGATTCGGGTGATGTTCACCGAGGTCTCCTTTCCTGGCGTGCCCAGCGCCCGCACGGACGCTGGGTTGTGCGCTACAAGGCGGTCACCAGCGCTGACCGATCTGCGCGTTGATGGTTCCTGGGTCAGCCCTTCGTCCGGCGCGTCCTCAGACGCCGTCAGGACGCGGCGCTGGTCGGTGCCGGGTAACCTCGCACGGTCTGAGTCTGTGTCTGGAACCTAGCGGCGGGGTATCCGCAGGCTTACTGCACTTCCCGGCTGGGAACGCGGCCGGCTGGCGACATGAAGCACACCGGATCCTTGAGGCAGGCCCAGGCGCTTCGCCCGGCCCGCTGCTGCGCGGTGGCCCGCACCGAGTAGCAGCCTTCGAGGGCGCGAACGCGCGTGGTTGTTTCGGGGAAGCGGCCTAAAGAAGAGTCCGGCTGTCGGAGCTTCCGGCGACTTCGTGTGCTGGCGCTGGCGTGCTGGCGCGGGCGATCACGTCGCGTAGCTGGTGGCGGCTGGCGACCCCGAGCTTGGGGTAGGACCGGTACAGGTGTGAGCTGACCGTGCGCGGTGAGAGGAAGGGCCGCCGGACAGACAGATTTCCACGCAGCTTCTTTGGCCCTGAGTTAGCTGAACTCGAAGTGCTGCGGCCTGGTTCGCTTTTGAGACGTCGGCATTGGCATAGACGAGGTTGTGCGTGCCGGAGTCCTGGGCGAAGAAGGTGAGCACCGACCGGGCGCGCTGGGACCGGGGGGCACGTAGTGCTTCTCCAGCGCGGGGTCGTTCCCCCAGTGCATGTATAACAACCCGCAGCTTTACCAGCCCTGTAGCTGGGATCGCGGGCGGGCAGTCGCCGTAAGAACGCGCAGGTAAGAGCAGCCCATGGCGGCCCGCACGACTCAAGGCGCTCAGCCACCGAAGGCCGAAACCGCTGCGCGGAAGGCCTCGCTAATGCGCGGGCTGCGGGCTGGTGACGGTCAACTCGGCGCCCCGCTCGGTCCAGAAGCACAGCAGCCCGGTGATGCCCGCGGCCGCGGGGATCGGGTCCGGGTAGCTCCACACGATGTCCTTGTGCGTGTGGCCGCCGGCCTCGGCCGACCAATACGAGGCCTCGCCCTTATAGGGGCAGGTGCTCTTGGTGCTGGTGGGCCGCAGCAGGTCGGTGCGCACGTCCTCGGCAGGCAGGTAGTAACGATCCGGCAGGCCGGTCTCGGCGAGCACCATGGCCCGGTCGGAGGAGGCCAGCTTCTCGCCGCCGAGGAAGATCTCGACGTGCCGGTCGGTGGGGGTGATCGTGATCTGATGCCCTGAAGCCATGTCCGTGCCAACCGCGCCCCGGGCGGGTTGATTCCGCTCAGGCGACGACCCGGACGGCAGAGGGGCCGTCGGGCAGGCGGCGGACCTCGAGCCGCTCAGGCACGCGTTCCTTCAGCTCGGCGACGTGGCTGACGATGCCGATCACCCGGCCCCGGTCGCGCAGGTCGTCGATGACGCCCATCACCTGGTCCAGGGTGCCCGAATCGAGCGAGCCGAATCCCTCATCGATGAACAGGGTGTCCAGGTCCACTCCCCCGGCTTCGGCCCGGACGACGTCCGCCAGGCCGAGGGCCAAGGCCAGGGCGGTGTAGAAGGTCTCCCCGCCGGACAGCGAGGCTGGGCTGCGCTCCGCACCGGTGTGCCGGTCGATCACGGCCAGGGTCAGCCCGGAGCGGTCCCGCCTGGCCTTGCCCTCGTCGGTGCGCCTCAGCTCATACCGTCCCGAGGACATCGCCGACAGCCGCACGTTGGCCGCCGCAACCACCTGGCCGAACCAGTGCCGCAGCACATAAGTGGTCAGCGCGACCCGCCGCTGCCCCTCGGTCCCGCTGGCCAGCCCGGCCAGATGGATCACCGCCTCGGTCTCCTCCGCCACCCGGTCGTAGTCATCCTCCACGGCCAGGACGTCGTCACTGCGCTGGGCGAAGCGCTCGGCCTTCCGGGCCGCGGCCTGGCTGGCCGCCAGCGCCTTCCGCTCGGCTTGCAGGGCGAGCGCCAGGTCCGCTGCCGTTGCCTTCGCGCGGGCCGCGACCTCCTCCGCACGGCCGGGGTCGAGACCAGCAAGGTCGGTCGCCTGCACCGCAGCGGTGAACGCGGCCAAGGCCCGGTCCCAGGCGTTCACCTGGTCGGCAAGGCTGGCCTGCTCCGGTGGGGCGAGCGCCGCCGCTGCCGCCTCCTCTAGTGTGGCGAAGCCACGGCCCAAGGCTTCACCATCGGCCCGCTCCCGCGCCCTGGCCTCATCCGCGAGGCACGCCGCGAGTGCGTCCAAGGCCCTTCCCAGCGCACGGTCGGCCTCGGCCGACCGGCGCAGCGCGGCCTGCCGCGCAGCCACCGAGGGGTGCCCCTGCGCCGCCTCGCTCAGCTCGGCGCGGAGCCGGTCCAGCGCCGCACGGGCCTGCCCTGCCTGCTCGCTGGCGACCGCCGCCGCCGGGGCGACGGCGCGCAACTGCACCGCCACCCCCTCGGCCTCGGCCCGCACGTCCGCGAGTTCGGCCTCCAGCCGGGTGGCTTCCTCCCGCGCGGCCTGCGCTTCCGCGGCCTCGCCGACCAGCCGGGCGCCCTCGGCGGCCAGGCTGGCCACGTCGCACCCATCCGCCAGCGCCTCGTCGGCCGCAGCCGCCATGGCCAGTTCCGCGTGCTCCTCCCCGGCCCGCCTGCGCTCGGCCTCCGCCGCCTCGCGGCGGTCGGCGGCCTGGCCGACCTCATCGGCGGACACCACCGGCTCACACGCCGCGGCCGGCTCGGGGTGCGCGGCCGAGCCGCACACCGGGCACTTCCTGCCCTCGGCGAGACGGGCCGCCAGTTCGGCCGCCATGCCGGTAAGCCGGGCGTCCATCAGCCGCTGATGATCGTCCACCGCACGCTGGTGGGCTTCGACCGCGGCGAGCGCCGCGGCGGCGCGCTCGGCCATCAGTGGGGCCAGTTCGACGAGCCGTTCCGCCGCCTCGCGCTGCCGGTCTACCACGGTCAGCCGCTGCTGCGCCGCCTCCAGCCCGGCCCCGGCCACCCGTGTCTCGCTGAGCCGGGTTTCCAATACGGTGATGCGTCCTGGTAGGTCGTGCCTGGCCCGTTCCAGGGAGGCGACCTTCTCCTCGGCCGCGGCCGCCGCTTCGTCCAGCCCGGCCAGCCCGGCCTCGACGGCAGGCAGGCCCTGCTCAGCATCCACGGTCCGCTGCAGCGCGGCGGCTTCGGCCTCAGCGGCCGCGGCCCGGCCGGCCGCCTCCTGGCCGCCCCGGCCCGCGAGCGCGTCATCGCCGGGCTCGGCGATCAGGCAGGTGATATCACCCGTGGCGGCGCGGGTGGCGGCAGCGGCCTCGCTGAGTGCTTCTAGAAGCGGCCGGACCGGCTCGGCGTGCCTGGCCGCGACAAGCTGACCGGCCCGCCGGTCATGCTCGGGGCGAGTGCCCTCGTGCACCCGCAGTTCTGCAAGCGCCCCCGTCAGCCTGGCCATCAGGCCGGCCTGCCGCCTCGCCTCCTCGTCCTGGGCCGCCGCCCCGGCCACCGCGGCGATGGCGGCCTCCACCTCTGCCCCGGTGACCGCCACGGCCTGCGCCAGGCTCTCCTGGAGCTCCTTCAGGCAGGTGTGCCGGTCGGCGCGCGGGGCCTCAAGAAGTTCCGCCCCTGCCACGGCGTCCAGCCCGGCCGCCTCGGCCACCGCCGACACGGCAAGCTCGATCGCCCGGTCGGCACGCTCTCTGGTCCGGGTGGCCTCGGTCCGTAGCGTGCACAGCCCGTCGGTGATCCGGTCGTACAGGCTAGTACCGAACAGCTTGGTGAGCAGCTTGCGCCTGTCATCGTCGCTGCTGCGCAGGAACCGGGCGAACTCGCCTTGCGGCAGCAGCATGACCTGCGTGAACTGCACGCGGGTGAGGCCGAGCAACTCGCTGATCGCCTCGCCGGCCTCGGCCTTGTTCGCCGACATGCTGGCCCAGGCCGTCCCGTCGCGCCGCTGCAGGTGCACCCGTGCCGCCTCGGTGGTGAACCCGTCGCCGCGCTTCTTCGGCCGCCGGTATTCCGGGCTCCTGGTCACCTTGTACCGGACGCCGCGCAGCGACCACTCCAGCTCTGCCTCGGTCCGCGCGTCCGGGGCGGCGAAGTGCGAGCGGAGCCTGTCGCCGGCTGAATCCTCACCGGCCAGGCTGCCGTAGAGGGCGAACGTGACCGCGTCGAGGATCGTGCTCTTGCCGGCCCCGGTCGGGCCCTCCAGCAGGAACAGCCCTCCTTGCGCGAGCCGGTCGAAGTCGATCACCTGTTCGGTGGCGTAGGGGCCGAACGCTGCCAGGCGGAGCCGGTGCAGCCGCATCAGGCACCACCCGCCAAGGTGGCGGCGGGCCGGACCGCCCCGACCTCCCGGCCAGGGCCGTCGTCAGTGTGCTGGGCAGCTTCCACCGCCGCCCGCAGTACCACGCGCTGAGCCGCGTCCGCCGGGACGCCGGCCACATACTCGACGAACGACTCGCAGATCTCGACCGGGTCGGCCGCCTTGGCCAGCCGGGCCAGGTCGGCGTCCGCTCCGGTCAGCCCCCCTTCCGGGTCGAAGTCGAGCGCGATCGTGTGCGGCCACTTCTCGCGCAGCCGTTCCATCGGCGCCACCGGCCGCACCGGGTCGGTCAGTACCGCCTTCACCCAGGCGCCGGACAGGTCCGCGAGGTCCCCGTCGGCCCGCGCGAGCAGCCCGGCCAGGCGGCCGCGCACCTCGCGCAACGGCCGCGGCA
Source organism: Streptosporangiaceae bacterium (assembly GCA_036497045.1). Lineage (GTDB taxonomy): Bacteria > Actinomycetota > Actinomycetes > Streptosporangiales > Streptosporangiaceae > DASXKD01. The sequence continues at coordinate 6,575 of DASXKD010000532.1, forward strand.
CCGGCGTGGCCAGCAGTTCGGTGGTCACCCGGCCGGCGCCGTCGATCTCGGCGAGCGTGACCGACTTGGCCTGGCGCTCGGAGAACGAGAAGGCCTGCGGGGAGCCGCAGTACCTGGCCGTGGTGGTGCTGCCGGGCATCGGGACCCGCTGCTGGCCGTGCAGGTGGCCGAGGGCCAGGTAACTGCAGCCGGCCAGCACGGCGGCGGGAGCGTCGCCGATCCCGCCGACCCTGATGTCGCGCTCGGACTCGCTGGCCTGCGCGCCGGTGAGGAACGCGTGCGCGAGGACCACGGTGCGCGCCAGCCCGCGGGCGGTGGCGTCGGCACGGATTCGCTCGCACGCGGCGGCGAGCACGGACGCGTGCGAGCGCTGCGCTCCGAGTTCGTCCATGACCGCGTCGGGCAGCAGGTAGGGGATGCCGTAGACGCCGACCTCGCCGTGGGCGTCGGAGAGGATCACCGGGTGGTCGATGTCGGTGACCCTGGTGCGCAGGTGGACGCCTGCTCTCTCGCTGAGCGCGGACCCGAACCCGAGGCGCACGGGTGAGTCGTGATTGCCGCTGATGAGGACCACAGGGATGGCCGCCTCGGCGAACGCGGCGAGCGCGCGGTCGAGCAGTGCCACGGCCTCCAGCGGAGGCACTGCCCGGTCGTAGATGTCCCCGGCCACCAGCACGGCGTCGGCCTGGCCCGCGACGGCCTGGCCGGCCAGCCAGTCCAGGAACACCGCCTGGTGCTCCAGCAGGCTCACACCGTGCAGGGTCCGCCCGAGATGCCAGTCGGACGTGTGGATCAGCCGCATCGTGGCCCCGTTCGCCGTGACCGCCTCTACCGGCGCGGCGCACCTGGCCGCCCGGACGCTGCTCATGATGGCGCGGCGGTACGACAACCGGGGCGCGCCTGGCCGCCAGGGTCCGGATAAGTCGCGAAAAAGTTAGGGCCGCGCGTGCGCCACGGCCCGCGCCGCACCACGCGGGCCGGGGGCCCCGAATCCACGGTCAGGTGCGGATCAGGGCGGCGCGGGCCGTCGTTTAGCAGAAAAATCGTCCGGGCGCCCGGGAGAGTCCGCAGGTCAGGGGGCGACCAGCACCTTGCCGAGCGCGCCTGCCTCGACCGCTTCGTGCGCGGCGGCGATGTCGGACAGCCCGAACCTGTGCACCGGCAGCTCCGTCAGCGCGCCCTCGGTGAGCGCGGCGGTGATGTCCGCCGCCGCCTGCCGCAGCGCCGGACGGGGCACGCCGTACAGCAGGATGAAGCGGAGCATGACGTTCGCCGTCATGCAGGCGCGGACCGGCAGCACCGGATCGGCCGGCTCGGCGGCGTAGGTGACGATCATCGAGCCGGGCTTGGCCACCGCGAGGTCGAGGGCCAGGTTCGCGCCGAGTGCGACCTCGATCACCCGGTCGGTCTGGCCCGCCGCCGCACGGATCTGGCCGGCGGCATCGGCGTCCCGGTAGTTGACGACGTGCGCGGCGCCGGCCTTCCGGGCAAGCTCCGCCTTTTCCTGGCTACTGGCCGTGGCGATCACCCGGGCGCCGGCCCGGGCGGCCAGCTCGATCGCGAAGTGGCCGACCGCGCCCGCGCCGCCCGCGACGAGCACCGTCTTCCCGGTCACCGGGCCGTCGGCGAACACGCACCAGTGCGCGGTCATGGCGGGCACGCCCAGGCTGGCACCAAGTTCCAGGGACGCGCCGTCGGGCAGCGGGACCGCCTGGTCCTGCGGCACCACGGTCCATTCCGCCGCGGTACCCCACGGCCGTCCGGCCGCGGCGAGCCACAGCCAGACCCGCTGGCCGGCCCGCGCCGGGTCCACGCCGTCGCCGACCGCCTCGATCACCCCGGCGCCGTCGTGGTGCGGGATCTGGAAGCCGTCGATGGGCCGGGGCGTCGCGCCGCTCCGGCTCTTCCAGTCGGTGGGGTTGACTCCGGAGAGGGTCACCTTGACCAGGACCTCGCCCGGCCCGGGGACCGGCCGCTCCACGTCGCGGACCTCCAAGACCTCCGCTGCCGGGCCATAGCGGTCATAACTGGCAGCTCTCACGGCTGGCCTCCTGTGGGGTCGGGGTACTCCATACCGATCCTAGAGACGCCGCGGGCGGCCACGGGGAGTTCCCGTGGCCGCCCGGCATGGCCGTGCTGGTGCGCGCGTCAGGGCTGCAGCACTGCCTCGATCTCGAGGTGGATGGTGATCTTGTCACTCACCACCGCGCCGCCGGTCTCCATGACCGCGGTGAAGTTGACGCCGAAGTCGCGCCGGTTGATCTCGGCGGTGGCGGTGAAGCCCGCCCGGGTGCCACCGAAGGGGTCGGGGCCGAATCCGTTGAGCTCCAGGGTCAGCGGCACGTCCTTGGTCACGCCCTTGAGTGTGAGCTTCCCGTCGAGGATGTAGCCGTCGCCGTGCGGGCGCACGCCGGTGGACCGGTAGGTCATCGTCGGGTAGGTCTCGACCTCGAAGAAGTCGGCCGACCTGATGTGCGCGTCGCGCTGTTCGCTGCCCGTGTCGATCGAGGACAGGTCGATCTCGGCGGTCACCGTGGACTCGAGCGGGTTCTCCCCGGTCACGATCTGGCCGGAGAAGGTGCGGAACCGGCCGCGGACCTTGCTCACCATCATGTGGCGGACGGCGAAGCCCACCTCCGTGTGGACCGGGTCGATCGACCAGGTGCCGGCCACGTATCCGGGAAGGCCGGTCAGGGTGCCAGCGTCAGTGGTGCTCATGACGTCCTCCTGCTCCCATTGTTTGAGTGTTCAATGATTGAATGCTCTACAGGTATCACGCTCTCTGTAACATTGTCAAGCGCTCAACTATTTCTCGTGTACACTGGTGCCATGGGGGATACACGCTGGCTCACCCCGGAGGAGCAGGACGCCTGGCGGTCCTTCATGGCCGGCTGCCGTGCGCTGTTCACCGCGGTGGACGCCCAGCTCCAGAAGGACGCCGGGATGCCGCTGGCGTATTACGAGATCCTGGTGCGGCTGTCCGAGGCACCCGGCCGTGCGCTGCGGATGAGCCAACTGGCCGAGGCGGCCTCGGCGAGCAAGAGCCGCGCTTCGCACGCGGTGGCCAGGCTGGAAGAACGCGGCTGGGTCCGGCGGATGGACTGCCCCACCGACCGGCGCGGCCAGGTGGCCGAGCTGACCGACGAGGGCTACGCGGTGCTGGCCGCCACCGCCCCCGGCCATGTCGCGCAGGTCCGCGAGTCATTGTTCGACGGGCTCACCCCGGAGCAGGTGACCCAGCTCAAGATGATCGGCCAGGTGATGGCCGCGGCATGCGGTGGCCGCCCGATCCCGGCGTTCCCGCCCGGCTGCCCCGGCACCGAGGAACCCGCCGAGCTAGGCCGCGAGGAAGCACTGGCCGACTGACCATCCTTACCTGCGCGCCTTACCTGCGCGCCAGGGGCAGCGCCGTCATGAGGTCCGCGATGGCGGCCGGGCCAGGTCCCGGCTCGTGGCGCAGGCCGTCAAGCGCGCCGGCCCGGTCTTCGGCATCCCGGTTCTGGCTCAGCTTCTCCTTGGCCTCCACGGTCGCGATCGCCAGCTCGACCCCCACGATCGCCCGCAACTGCCCGTCGATGAAGTCCCGCGGCGCGTCGCTGACCCGCCAGGGCGCGGGCCGCCCGGCCTCGTACCTGGCTGTCAGCAGGCCGACGATCTCGCGCACCCATTCGGAGTCTCGGTGGACGGTGAGCCGCCCGGTGAAGTGCACACTGACATAGTTCCAGGTCGGCACGACCTTGCCGTGCTCAGCCGTGCTCGGATACCAGGACGGGGACACGTAGGCCTGGG
>DASXKD010000533.1:0-4242 GCA_036497045.1 Streptosporangiaceae bacterium
TTACTCCGGCGCGAAGCGGTAGCCAGCCCTCGGCTGGGTGAGGATGAGCGGGGCGCTTCCGTCGGCTTCCAGCTTGGCCCGCAGCCGCCGGACGTACACCCGCACGTACTCGGTCTCGGTCTCGTACCCGTGCCCCCACACGCGCCGCAGCAGGTGCGCGTGGGTCAGCAGCTTGCCGCGGTTGGTGGCAAGCTCGCGCAGCAGGGCGAACTCCGTGGGCGTCAGGTGCACCGGCTGGCCGTCCCTGGTCACCTGCTGGCTGGCAAGGTCGATCTCGATGTTCCCCGCGGTGACGATCGGCGGCCCAGGCTCGGTCGAGGCGGCGGGCCTGGTGCGGCGCAGCGTGGCGGTGATCCGGGCCAGCAGTTCCTCGATGCTGAACGGCTTGGTCATGTAGTCGTCGGCGCCAACGTTGAGCGCGGTCACCTTGTCCCGCTCCCCGCCGCGGGCCGACACCACGATGATCGCCACGCTGGACTGCTCGCGGATCTGCCGGCACAGCTCGAAGCCGTCGACCTCGGGCAGCATCAGGTCGAGCAGGACGATGTCCGGCTCCTCGGTCTCCAACAGTTGCAGCGCCCGGGTGCCGTCGGCGGACACCACGCTGTCAAAGCCCCGCACGGCCAGGTTCGACCTGATCAGGTCGACGATGTTCGGGTCGTCCTCCACCACGAGCGCGCGGGTGTTCTTGGTGTTCTCAGTCATGACGGCCCAGTCCCTGCCCGGCTTCCTCGGTCTCGCGTGCCATAGCCATGCCTTCGCCGGTGAGGCCGTCCCGGTGCCCGTCGTCGGTGCCGGGACGGTCGCTGGCCTCCACCGGCAGGCTGATGCGGAAGCACGTGCCGCGGGCCGGGCGGCGCAGTTCGATGCTGCCGCCGTGCGCCTCGATGATGGCCTTGGCGATGGACAGCCCGAGCCCGGCCCCGGCGCTGGGGGCGCGGCGCTGCGGGGTGACGTCGAACGCGGCCGCCAGTTCCCCCGGCATGCCGGTGCCGTCGTCGATCACGCTGATCACGACCTCGGCGGGCGCCGTGGGAGCCGTGGCCCGCGCCGTGATCGCGGTCACCCGGACCTGCGTCCCGGGCGGGTTGTGCCGGACCGCGTTGCTGAGCAGGTTCACGAACACCTGCTCCATCCTGTCGTGGTCGGCCCACACGGCGGGCAGGCCGGGCTGGCTGTCCATGGACACCGCCGCGGCGTCGGCCGGCGGCAGGCACGCGATAGCCGCCTCCAGGACCAGCGGGATGTCGCACCAGTCCCGCTGCAGCCGCATGACGCCCGACTCGATCGCGGAAAAGTCGAGCAGGTCCTCCACGAGACGGCCGAGGCGGGCCGACTCGGCGGCGATCCGGTCGAGGAAGCGCATCTGCGAGTCGGTGTCCCAGGTCACGTCCGGCTGCATGAGGCTGGAGGCGTAGCCGCGGATGGCCGTCAGCGGGGTGCGCAACTCGTGGCTCATCCGGGACAGGAAGCCGCGCTGCAGTTCCCGCGACCGGCGCAGCGCCGCGGCCTCCTGGTGGGCGAGGCCGGCCTCCTCCCGTTCCAGCGCGAGCCGCAGCGAGTGCGCGGCGTCCTCCATGAGCGCGGTCTCGTCCTTGGTGGCGCGAAGCTCTTTCCAGCTTGCCAGCAGCACGGTGGGCCCGCCCGGCGCCGGGAACGCGGCCGCGAGCACCCGTCGGCCGCGGCTGCTGAGCACCGGCCTGGCGACACCGTCCTGCCCGGCCGCGCCGTCGCGGTGCGCCCCGGCCAGGAACTGCTCCGCCGTGCCGCGCAGCGACGGCGACGCCGACGCCGGATCCCGGCCCATGGGCCCGGTGAACGCGCGCCACCAGGGGGCCGCGTCCGGCGGCTGGGTGAGCAGCGCTACCTCGTCGGCGCGCAGCCCGCGCCGCAGCGACTCGACCGCGACGAACAGTCCCTCGGCGACCGGGACGGGGCCGGCCAGCGTCTCCAGCATCTCGCGGATGGTTTCCAGCACCCGGTTCCGCGCGGTCACCTGGTCCAGCAGCCGGTCGCGCTCGATCGCGCTCGCCGCGTACCCGGCATAGAGCGTGACCAGGTCCAGCTCGTCCCGCTGCGGCGGGCGGGTGTCGGTGCGGAACACGGTGATGACCCCGCTGAGCCCGCCCGGGCCCATCACCGGGACCGACCAGGAACTCGTGATGCCAGCCGCCAGGTCGGCGTGGCCCGTGCGGGCCGCGCTGGCCCGGACGTCTGGCTCGGCCACCGGCCGCTCGGTCGCGGCGGCTATCCCGACCGGGCCTCCCGCGGGGCCGAACGGGAGCGCCGACCACCCGGCGATCTGCCCGGGTGAGAATCCGAGCGAGGCAGCGCAGATCAGCGTCTGGTCGCTGACCAGGTGGATGCACAGCCGCTCGGTGTCCAGCGCGGCGCCGAGCGCGGACAGGATCAGCAGGACGCTGGCGGAGGGGTCGGCCGACACCAGCCGGTCGGCGAGCCGGTGCAGCCGGGTGAGCTGGTGGCGCGCCGAGGAGTCCACCTGCTGGCCGGACAGCAGCGCGACCACGTCGTCGGGGTGGGTGCGGCGCGGGTCGAGGTCGCCCACGATCCGCCCCTGCCGCATCACCACGATGCGGTCGGCCAGCCGGAACATCTGCTCGATGTCGTGACAGGCAAGCAAGATCGTGGTGCCCTGCTCGCGCAGGCCTACGATCAGCGCTTCGACCTGCGCCGACTCCCGGACACCCAGGGACGCGGTGGGCTCGTCCAGGGCGAGCAGCAGCGGCCGGTTCCGCATCGCGCGGGCGACGGCGACAAGCTGGCGCTGGCCGCCGGATAGGGTCCCTATGCTGCGGGTGGTGTCCCGCAGCGGGATCCGCAGGCTCTCCAGCACCTGTGCCGCGGCCGCGTGGAACCGGCTCTCCGAGAGCATGAGGCGCCGTGGCTCCTGCCCCAGCAGGATGTTGGCGGCCACGTCCAGGTTGTCGCACAGCGCCAGGTCCTGCCAGACCACGCCGATTCCCTGGCGGGCCGCGGCGCGCGGGTCGGCGAGTACCTTCCGGCCCGCCAGGAAGATCTCACCGCCCGCCGGGGCGATGTCACCGGCGATGCAGCGCACCAGCGTGGTCTTGCCCGCGCCGTTCTCCCCCGCCAGCGCGATGAGCTCGCCGGGCCGGACGCTGAGGTCGACCCCGTCGAGCGCGCGGACGGCGCCGAACCTGACTTCGAGCCCGGACACGGTCAGCAGCGGGGCCGGCGCGTCGTCCGCGGCCAGTGGCAGCACAGCGGTCATCGAAGACCCGGCGCGAGAAGGTCGGTCATGTCAGACATTGTGCGACCTGACCCCCCTGCCTGGCCATTCGTGCGCCGCTCGAAGACCGCCCGAGCCCAGGCCAGCACGGCCCAGGTCCCGTGACAGAGGAGCGGGGCCTGAGGCCAGCGGGGGTTCCAGGGGGTCGCCCCCAGGGCTAATACGAGCGGGGGAGGCCCAGTACGTGCTGGGCGAGGAAGGCCAGCACGAGGTTGTTGCTCACCGGCGCGATCTCCAGCAGCTTGGTCTCCCGGAACTTGCGCTCGATGTCGTACTCGGCCGCGAACGCGTTGCCGCCGAAGGCGTGCATCGCCGCGTTGCCCGCCTCGGCCGAGGCCTGGGAGGCGAGCAGCTTGGCCATGTTCGCCTCCGCCCCGCACGGCTTGCCCGCGTCGAACAGGCTCGCCGCCTTGAACCGCAGCAGGGACGCCGCCTCGATCCGGGCCTTGGCCTGGGCTAGCGGGAAAGCGACCCCCTGGTTGGCCCCGATCGGCCTGCCGAACACCTCCCGCCGGGACGCGTACTCGCTGGCGCGATCGAGGAAGAACAGCCCATCGCCGATGGCCTCGCTGGCCAGGAGGCATCGTTCGGCATTAAAACCGTCCAGGACGTGCCGGAACCCGCGCCCTTCCACCCCGATGAGGTGGCCGGCCGGCACCCGCAGGCCGGAAAAGAACACCTGGTAGGTGTGGTAGTTGAACATCAGCGGGATGCGGCGCGTCTCCACCGTGCCGCCGGCCTCCCGCAGGTCGACCAGCAGCAGCGACAGGCCGGCCGACCGGTCGGCCTCTGTGGGCGGGCCGGTCCGGGCCAGCAGCAGCATCAGGTCGGTCTGCTCGGCCCGGCTGATGAACGTCTTCTGCCCGGTGACCACGTAGTCCCCGCCGTCCCGTTCGGCCCGGGTGGCGATCTTGGTGGAGTCGGAACCGGCGTCCGGCTCGGTGATCCCGAACGCCTGGAGCCGCAGTTCC
>DASXKD010000534.1:0-9025 GCA_036497045.1 Streptosporangiaceae bacterium
ACGACGCCATCGGGGGTCAGCCCGCCGCCGAACGCCGACAACGCGTTGGCCGAGCCCTTCGGGTCGGTTTGCAGCTTGTAGGTATAGACGACGTCGTCGGCGGTCAGCGGCTGGCCGTTGTGGAACTTCACGCCCTGGCGGATCTTGAACGTCCACACGTCCGCGGTGGAGTTGGGTGTCCAGCTCGTGGCGAGCGCCGGCTGCAGCGTCAGGTGCTGGTTCGAGAATGTCAGGTATTCACCGGTCTGGCCGAGCATGTCGAGGCCGCCCTGGTCGGCCACGGTCACCGGGTTGATCGTCGCCGTCGGCACGACGATTCCGGCCTTGATCGTGGCACCGCCCGTACCCCCGCCGGAACTCGATGAAGTGCTCGGCGTCGAGGAACCCGAGCTCCCGCAGGCCGAGATGACGGCGCCGAGTACCGGCAGCGATATCCCCACGACGGCGCCGCGGCGCAGGAAGTCCCGGCGGGAGAGCCGCCCCGCGGCGTACTCGTCGATGACGTGGTTCGCGATTTCGCCCTGCTCCTCGCGGAGCCGGCCGAGGCGGCCATGGTCGATGTCCACTGGGTCCTCCTGCGAACTTGACTCAGCCGCGGCACGCGGCTGGTGCGAATCGAATGAAACTATGCCCCGGGCATGCTCTCAGTCACCATCCTGCCCGGTGCGCTGCAGGATCGTTAGCTGATCGATAGGGATGTGACAGCTCATCAGGTGGCCCGGCGCGACCTGCGCCAGCGGGGGCTCGGTGGTCTCGCAGACGCCCGTGGACAGCCGTCGCGGGCACCGGGTGTGGAACACGCAGCCACTGGGCGGATCGGCCGCGGACGGGATCTCACCGTGCAGCCGGATCCGGTCGGCGCGCTGGCCGTCGATACTGGGCACCGCCGAGAGCAGCGCCTCGGTGTAGGGGTGGTGCGGACCGGCGAAGACCGTCTCGGCCGGGCCAAGCTCCATGACCCGGCCCAGATACAGCACCGCGATCCGGTCGGACAAGTACCGCACCACCCCGAGGTCGTGCGAGATGAACAGGTACGTCACCTGCTCCTTGGCCTGCAGGTCGGCCAGCAGGTTGAGGATGGCCGCCTGCACCGACACGTCGAGCGCCGAGGTGGGCTCGTCGCAGACCACGATCCGTGGCCCGCCACCGAACGCGCGGGCGATCGCGACGCGCTGCTTCAGGCCGCCGGAGAGCTGGCTAGGACGCAGGCTCAGATGACGCTCCTCCAGGCGGACCGACCGGACCAGGTCGGTCAGCCGCTCGCGGAGGCGCGCCCCGGACAGGCCGGCCAGCCGGGACAGCGGCCGGCTGATCAGGTGCCGGACGGTGTGGCGGCGGTTCAGCGCCGAATCCGGGTTCTGGAACACGATCTGCAGCGCCTTGAGCTGCTCCCGTGGACGGCGCCGCGCCTCAGCGGCCAGCGCCGTCCCGTCCAGTTCCACGTCGGAGCCTTCGTCCGGCGCGACGAGGCCGAGCAGGGCCCGGGCCAGGGTGGTCTTGCCACTGCCTGACTCGCCGACCAGGCCGAGCGTCTCGCCTCGCTCGAGGCTGAGGTTGACGCCGACCAGGGCCCGCACCGACTCGCCGCCGTGGGTGAAGGTCTTGGACAGGTCATGCAACGACACGACCACCTCGGCCGGGTCGCGGGTCGACGCCAGCTGTACCTCGACCGGGGTGTTCCTGGGCAGGTCCGACGTGGCGTCGTGCAGGTAGCAGCGCGACCTTCGCCCCGGGCCGACATCGAAGGCGGGCGGCCGGGCCTCCCGGCAGCGCTGCTCGGCGATCGGGCAGCGCGGGGCGAAGACGCACCCGGGGAGCGTGTGCCCGGGGGACGGCAGGAAGCCGGGGATCGTGTCCAGCCGCCCGGCGTCCTTGCGCTGACCGCGGCGGGGGATGCACCGCAGCAGCCCGACCGTGTACGGGTGGCGCGGCTCCTCGAACACCTGCTGAGCCGGTCCCTCCTCGAGGAGTTCCCCGGCATACAGGACCCCGACCCGGTCGCACATCTTGGCGATCACGGCCAGGTTGTGGCTGATGAACAGCACCGAGGTGGCGAAGTCCTCGCGGAGCGCGGCCACCAGGTCGAGCACCTCCGCCTCGACCGTCGCGTCCAGCGCGGTGGTCGGCTCGTCGAGGATCAGCAGCGAGGGCTCGGCGGCCAGGGCCATCGCGACGACCACCCGCTGCGCCATCCCGCCGGAGATCTGGTGCGGGTACAGCCCCATCACCCGGCCCGGGTCGGAGATCTGGACCGTGCGCAGCATGGCCTCGGCCTTGTCCTGCGCCGCCGACCGGTCCAGCCCCGCGACCTCGTACACCTCGGCGACCTGGCGGCCGACCCGGATCGACGGGTTCAGCGCCTTGCCCGGTTCCTGGTACACCATCGACACCGTCCGGGCCCGCAGGGCGCGCAGCGCCTCGGCGTCCATGGCCAGCGGGTCCTGGCCGTTGATGCTGATCCGGCCGCCGGTCACCCGGCCGTTACGCGGCAGGTACCTGGTCAGCGCCAGCGCCACCGTGGACTTGCCAGACCCGGACTCGCCGACCAGGCCGTACGATTCGCGCCGGCCGATCTGGAACGAGACGTCGCGCAGCGCGCGGCGGTCGTCGCCGCGGACGCGGTGGGTGACCTCGAGGTGCTCCACCTGCAGCGTCGGGGTCAGGTCATCCACACGGCCGGCGGCCGCGGTCTCGGTAACGGTCATGACGCGAGCACCTGCTCAATCGAGTCGGTGACCAGGTTGATCGCTATCACCAGCGACGCGATGGCCAGCGCCGGGAACAGCGTCATCCACCAATAGCCGGCCGGCAGAACACCGTAGTTCGCGAAGATGTCCGCGCCCCAGTCCGGGGTCGGTGGCTGCACGCCGAAGCCGAGGAACGACAGGCTGGCGATCGCGAAGATGGCGTACCCCAGCCGTACCGTGAACTCCACCAGGACCACCGGCAAGACGTTCGGCAGGACCTCAACGAACATGATGTAGGCGCGGTTCTCGCCGAGCAGCCTGGCCGAGGCCAGGTAGTCCTGCTGCCGCTCGACCAGGACGGCGGAGCGGACCGTGCGCGCGATCAGCGGCGTGAAGACCAGGCCGATGACGATGATGATGGTCAGCGGGGACGGCCCAACCGCGACGACGAACAGGAACGCGACCACGACCAGGGGCAATGCCAGCACGGCCTCGACCAGCCGGCCGCCCACTATGTCGACCACCCCGCCCAGGTAGCCCATGGTCAGGCCCAGCGCCGTCCCCGCCACGGTGCCGAGCAGCGTGGCGAAGAACGAGATGATCAGGATGCTCCTGGCGCCGACGATGACCCGGGAGAAGACATCCCGGCCGAGCTGATCCGTGCCGAACCAGTGAGCGCCGGACGGAGCCTTGTTCGTGGCGAGCAACTGCTGGGCGAGCGGGTCCTGCGGCGCGATCATGTGGCCGAACACCGCGCAGACCACCCAGAACAGCAAGATTGCGGCGCCCACGATGAACGTGGGCCTGCGCAGCAGCAGCCGCCACGGTGGCAGTTCGCCGCGCCCGTGCACGACCGTGACCGCGGTGGCTGGCGCCGCGACAACCTCGGTCATTCAGCGCCCCCCAGTCGGAGCCGCGGGTTGAGCACGGTAGAGAGGATGTCCGCGATAAGCGTGGCCACCATGTACACGACGCCTATCACCAGCACGCCGGCGGCCAGCATCGGGAAGTCCTTGGACTTAGCGGCCGTGTAGATGAGATTCCCGATCCCCTGGTAGTTAAAGAGCGTTTCCACCACCACCAGCCCTCCGATCAGGTAGCCGGTCTGGGTGGCGATGACGGTGATCGTCGGCAGCAGCGAGTTTCGCAGGACGTGCCGCCGGATCACCACCGAGCGCTTGAGGCCTTTGAGGGTCGCGGTCCGCGCGTAGTCGGAGTTGAGCGCTTCGATCGTCCCGGCTCGCGCCATTCGCGCGATATAGCCGAACAAGACGAGCACCAGCGGGATCGCGGGCAGGATCAGGTGCTGGAACTGGCTCGCGGGCGAGGCGCCGGCGCCCGCCGACGCGGAGACCGGCAGGACCTTCAGCGCAACGCCAAAGACGACGATGACCACGATCCCCGACACGAACTCGGGCACCGTCGTCGCGGACAGCCCGGCCACCGAGATGACCCGGTCCGCGCCCCGGCCATAGTTGAGCGCGGCGACGACCCCCCCGACGATGCCGAGCGGCACCACGATGACGAAGGCCAGGGCGGCCAGCTTCAGCGAGTTGACCAGCGCTGCCTGGACATAGGGCTCGACCGGCGCGCGGAACTGGGTGGACACGCCCATGTTGCCGTGCAGCAGGCCGGTGACCCAGGTCCAGTACTGCTCAATGAGCGGCCGGTCCACACCGAGCTGGTGGTCCAGCGCGGCCACGGCGCTTGGCGAGGCCAGGTTCCCCAGGATCGCGCGCCCAGGATCGCCGGGCAGCACCTGCGTGGCGAAGAACACGAGCACGCTGAGGAGCCACAGGGTCACCAGCGCCAGTCCGAGACGCTTCAGGACATACGTGCCCACCCTGGCCTCCTTAACGGTGCGAGACCGCGCCGCAGACGAATGCCGTGGCTGGGGGAAGCGTAGTTTCCGCCTGCCGGGGCGGCAAGGCCCGGGTGAACGTGTCCTGAACATCGATGGGCGGCCGGGCCGCCGTGGCGGCCCCGTATAGCCTCGTCCACAGACCGCCAGAAGAGGCGCGGAGAATTGGGAGGGCCGCATGGTTATCGGCGAGAGCTTCATCGGTGAGGGCGCCGAAGCCGCCCACGTCAACACGGTTCTCGGTGACCGTGCGGGGCCCGTGGGAACCGCCTGGGCCACTGCCCTGGCCACTCCGGGCTCCGGGCACACCCCGTTCGTCACTGTGCTGCGGCCTGGGCTGCCGGTCAAGCCGCTGACGCTGTTCGTCAACAAGGCGACCGTCGCCGGTGCCGAGCACAGCCAGCTCACCTGGGGCGCAGCGCAAGCGGGGGTGGCCGCCGGGGTGGCCGACGCGGTCAGCGAGGGGATCGTGAGCACGGCCGACGCGGACCGGCTCCTGCTCATCGCCGCGGTCTGGGTGGATCCCGCGGCCAAGGACGCCGACAAGGTGTACGCGAACAACCGGGCGGCGACCAAGCAGGCGCTGCGGTCCGGCGCCGAGGGGCTGCCGCAGATAGTTGACGTGCTGAGTGCCGCCGGCCAGCCGACCAACCCGTTCTACACCGCTCCCCCGCTCGGGGAACCGTAGTGAAGATCACCGCCGTCAGGCTCGACCGGATGCGGTTGCCGCTGGTCCCGCCGTTCCGCGCGGCCTGGGACCCGGTGCCCCGCGAGGCGTTCGACGCCACGCTGGTCCGGGTGGAGACCGACGAGGGCGTGACCGGCTACGGTTCGGGCGACACCATGGCCGGTTTCGCCGCGTTCGAGGGCCTGTTCCTCGGGCGCGACCCGGCCCGGATCGCCCGCCACGTGCGGACCCTGGAGACCATCGGCTTCCACGCGTCCCGGTACTGGCCGCTGGAGGCGGCGCTGTGGGACATCGCTGGCCAGGTGGCCGGGCAGCCGGTGGCTGCCCTGTTCGGCGGGGCGGAGCAGTGCATTCCCGCGTACGCGTCGTTCGGTGAGATCAAGAGCCCGGCGCAGCGGGCGGACGCGGTGATCGCCGCGCGGGAGGCGGGCTTCCGCGCGGTGAAGATCCGGGTCGACCGCGGCGACATGGCCGCCGGGCTGGCCGCCGTGCGGGCCGCCCGTGAGGCGGCCGGGGACCAGGTCGAGATCATGGTCGACCTCAACCAGGGGTGGCGCATGCCCGGGGACATCTCCCCCGCGCTCGACGTGGCCCGCGTCGCGGCGCTCGCGCGCGAACTGCGCGACCTGGGCGTGCTGTGGCTGGAGGAGCCACTGCCCGGCGACGACACCGGCGGCATGCGATCGCTGCGGGAGCAGGCCGGCATCCGGGTGGCCGGCGGCGAGATGGCCCGCACCCCGGCGGAACTTCTCGACGCCATCGAAGCGGGCGCACTCGACGTGGTGCAGCCCGACGCCGTGCTCGCCGTCGGCATGCTCCGGGCGCGCACCGTCGCCGAGTTCGCGCTGCTGCGGCACCGCTGGTTCACCCCGCACACCTGGACCAACGGCCTGGGCCTGCTGGCGAACCTGCATGTGGTGGCAGGCGTCGGCGGCGGCCCCTACCTGGAGTTCCCCTACGACCCACCCGGCTGGACGGTGGCCCGGCGCGACTTCTTCCTCGCCGAGCCGGTGTCGGTCGACCCCAGCGGCTGCGTGCGCGTGCCGGACCGGCCGGGCCTGGGTGCGGTGATCGACGAGGATGCGGTCCGCCGCTGGGCTGTGTCCTGACCGCCGCTCCGCCACACCAGACCCTATTGCCACACTGACCTGCACCGTCATACTGGCCTGCACCGCCACACCGGCCCGGGAGTACCTGAGGAGGAACGCATGAAGGTCGCCTTCATCGGGCTCGGCCATATGGGCGCGCCGATGAGCCGCAACATCTTGGCTGCCGGGCACGACCTGGTCGTCCACGACCTGCGCCGGGACGCCGCCGCGGGCCTGCTGGCCGCAGGGGCCGCCTGGGCCGGATCGCCGCGCGAGGCCGGGCCAGGCCGGGAGGCGGTCATCACCATGCTGCCCGGGCCGCCCGCCGTGGAACAGGTGCTGCTCGGCCCTGAGGGTCTCCTCGGCGGCATGCCGGGGGGCTCGGTCTGGATCGACATGTCCACCAGCACCCCGGCCGTGGCCGAACGGGTGCGGGCCCAGGCCGCGCCGCGCGGCATCACGGTGCTCGACGCCCCGGTCAGCGGCATGGCCGCCGGGGCGCGGGACGGCACGCTGCAGATCTTCGTCGGCGGCGACGCGGCGGACTTCGCGGCCGCCCGGCCGCTGCTTGAGGCCATGGGCGACCCCGCGCGGATCGTGCACGCGGGCCCGCACGGGGCCGGTTACACGGTCAAGCTCATGATCAACCTGCTCTGGTTCGCCCACCTGACCGCCTCCGCCGAGGTGCTCACGATCGGCACGCGGGCCGGGGTCGACCTGGGCACGCTGCGGCGCTGCCTGCTCGCCAGCCCCGCCGCCAGCCACTTCCTGGACCGCGACGTGCTGAGCGTGCTGGAGCACGGCGACTACGACGAGGGGTTCGCGCTGGCGCTGGCCTGCAAGGATCTCGGCCTCGCCGTGGACCTGGCCCAGGTGACCGGGGTGCCGGCGCCGGTCAGCGCAACGGTGGAGCAGGTCTACCGGGAGGCCCGCGCGCGCTACGGGGATGCCGGGGGTGAGATGCTGCCGGTCAAGCTGCTCGAAGACCTGACCGGAAGCCCGCTCCGCCTGCCCGCCGCACACCACCAGGACCCCCCGCCGGCCTGTCCGTAACGTCCGGCCTGTCCACAACGCTCAGTTGGCAACAACGCCCAGCCTGTCCGTAATGCCCAGCCCCGTCACGCCACCCCGCTCGGTAGCACCGCCCCGACGGGCCGGACCACAGGAGTGACCATGCCCCTGCCGCTCACCGGAACCCGGATCGTGTACACGCCGCTGCCGGCCGCGCATTTCGGCGCGGGCACCATCGGCGCGCTGCCCGGCATCGTCCGGGGCACCGGCGGCCAGGCGGTGGCCCTGGTCACCGACGCGGCGCTGGCGGGCACCCCGGTCGTGGCCACCGCCAAGGCCGCGCTCACCGCCGGCGGCCTGGCCGCCGCCGTATTCACCGGGGTGCACCCCAACCCGACGACCGAGGACGTGGCGGCCGGCGCTGGGGAGGTGGCCGCGCTCGCCACCGGCGGCACCGCGGTGACGGTGGTCGCGGTGGGCGGCGGCTCGGTGATCGACGCGGCCAAGGGCATCGCGCTGGCCGCGGTCAACCCGCAGCGGGGCCGCGACCTCGACTACCGCGGCACGTTCGCCCGCGCCGCGCTGCCCCTGGTCGCCGTGCCCACCACCGCCGGGACCGGTGCGGAGACGAACGCGTTCGGAGTAGTGACCGACGTGCATGCACGCCGCAAGTTCTACGTCGGCGACGCCAGCACGCTGCCGGCCGCCGCGATCCTCGATCCGGACCTGACCCTGGGCCTGCCGCCCACCGGCACCGCCGCGACCGGGATGGACGCGCTCACGCACGCCCTGGAGTCGTACCTGTCCCGGCGCGCCAACCCGTGGGCGGACGGCATCGCCCTGCAGGTCATCCGGATGGTCTCGGCCCACCTGCCGCACGCCGTGGCCGACGGCTCGGACCGGGAGGCGCGGTCCCAGATGCTGCTGGCGGCGCATCTGGCCGGGGCCGCCATGGCCAGCACCGGTCTTGGCGTCTGCCACGCCATCGGCCACTCGCTGGGCAGCCGGTTCGGCATCGCGCACGGGGCCGCCCTGTCGGTGGTGCTGCCGCAGGTGCTCCGCTTCAACCTCGCCACCTGCCGGGACCGCCTGGCCGATCTGGCGTTCGCCCTGGGCGCGGGGGACACCGGGCGGGACCAGGCCGGCAACGCCGAAGCCGCCATCGACGCGGTCACCGCGCTGCGCGACAGCGTGGGCCTGACCGGCACCCTGGCCGCCTTGGGCATCACCGCGGCGGATTACCCGCAGATCAGCGCCGATGCCCTGGACGACGAGGTGCTCGGCAACACGCCGCGGATGCCGGACGCCGCCGACATCGCCGCCATCCTCACCGCCGCCAGCGGGTGACGCCGGTTCGCGGTGTGCTAGGAGCCGGAAGATGACGCCGCACGCCCCCTCGGGGGCACGCGGCCCGCGGCCCGCCAGCGGACGGGGAGGCTGGCCGGTAGAGAATGATGAGCGTGCCGGGCATGATCGTGCCGCGCCCGGCGTCCCGCTCGACAAGGAGTGGTCATGGATTCCGCCAACGCTGCTGGTTCCCCGTCCGGTGCCCGCCCGGTCCGCGCCCCCCGCGGCACCGGCCTGAGCTGCCGGGGCTGGCCACAGGAAGCGGCCATGCGGATGCTCATGAACAACCTTGACCCCGAGGTGGCCGAGCACCCCGACCAGCTCGTTGTCTATGGCGGGTCCG
>DASXKD010000535.1:0-14691 GCA_036497045.1 Streptosporangiaceae bacterium
GTGTGGCGGCCGCGGCGGCGAGCCAGTGAAACGACCGCCCTGCGGCCAGGACCGGCCGCGGTGAACCAGGCGCCCGCCACGGCGATGCCCAGCGCGACGGAGATCGCCAGGACGATCAGGCTGCCCTGCCGGCTGTTGATCACCCCGGATTCGGCCGTGAGGGTGGTGTCGCCCGCACCCGACGCCCCGGGGCGCCCCCGGCCGGCCCCCGGAGCGACCGGAGCCGGCGTGACAACGGGGAACAGCCGGGCAAGGCTGCCGCTCGGGCCCGGCGCGGACAGGCCGGGAACGGTCCCGCGCGGCAAGGCCGTGGGGCGGGCGAGCGGGCCGGTAACCGCGGGCCCGGCTGAGATATTGCCGCTCTGCCCGGGCGCCGCAGGGTCATGGTGCGACGGCGATGGCGATGGCGATGGCGACTTGCTGGGCGAGGGCGACGGGCTCGGGCAGGGCGTCTTGTTCGGCGAGGCTGCGGGACCGGGGGAGGGCAACGGGCTCGGGCACGGTGACTTGCTCGCCGAGGGTGACGGGCTGGGCGACGGCGATTTGCTCGGGGACGGCGACGGCGACGGCGACGTGGAGGGGGAGGGCGACGGCGACGTGGAGGGGGAGGGCGACGGCGACTTGCTCGGCGACGGCGACGGCGAACTGCTCGGTGTGGGACTCGGTGCAGATGATGACTTGCCCGGCGATGGCGACGGTGCCGCACTGGTCCTGGTGGGCGAGGGTGACGGCGATGTGCTGGCCACCGCAGCGGTGCTGGGCAGGACCGCCAGCAGGATCCCGGCAGCGATCGCACCACCGCCCGCCAAGGCGCGTGCCCCGGCCCGCGGGCGGGCAGGCACGAGCCTCCTGTGAGGCCTGCCAGCGTTTCTGCGTGTGCGTGCCGCGGAGGTCATCACGGCTGCTTGGACGCAGCCCCGGCCGCGTCGGTTCCCAAGGTGCCCGGGGCAAGCGGTACTCCGAACGCGGCGCGCCCCGGCGCGGACCGTCGGTGGTCCTCACCGGGGCGCCTGCGTCTTGCCCGCGCTACCGCGTCATCCGGTCATCGCAGCGTGCTGATCAGCGATGCGCTGAGCGCGATGCCGGCGAACGCCACCAGCGCCGCCGCGAGCCGCTTGGCGCTCATCGGACACTCTCCAGATCCAGCCAGATGGCCGCCGGGTTCGACTGGTCCACCGAGGCTTGCAGGGTGAGACCGGGCTGAAGCCTCCCGATCTGCATCTGGCTGACACACTGCTGGGTCGTGGCCGGGTAGGGAGGCAGCCCGTCGGGCAGCACGGTCAGGTCGAACTCCACCAGCAGGTCGAAGTTCATCATGCCGATCTGCCGCATCCCGGTGATCGTGACCGTGCGGTGCGCCGCCGCCGCGCCGGCCGTCCCCGCCGCGGCGGCGTTGGCCGCCTGGGTCTGGACTGCCATCATCTGGTTGACGTTCGCCATCCGCGCCTGCGCGGCGGCCATCCGGTCGGCCACGGGCGGCATGGTCGCCTCAATCTGTTTCGCCTGTTTCTGCAGGTCGCGCATGCTCTTGAAGACGCCCATTTCAGGCCACCCGGTAGAGCTGGTTGAAGCGCTGCGCCATGGCCCGGTTCCGCTTGATCCGCTCATTCCACCCTTGGTGGGCGGTCTGCCAGTCGCTGGCGGAAATCCCCTTCGAGGCTGCGATTTCCGGCAGCTTGGTCGGGTCGTAGCCGAACGCCGCGACGCCCTTGCTGACCGAGGCGAACTGCTCGATCGAGACCCCCGCGATCGGGTCGAAGTCGGCGCCCTCGGCGAAGCCGCCGGGCTGCGCGCCAACGGCCTGACCCGCCTGCACCTGGTAGGCGGCCTGCTGGGCCGCGGCCATCTGCTGCGCCTGCGCACTGAGCTGCTGCGCCTGCGCGACCATGCCGGGAGCGGCCTCCACCATGTCCCGCATGTCCTTCATCCGCTTGAGCATTCCCATCGGTGTTACTCCCTGTTGCTTTCCTTCGGGCCGCGCCGCCGTGAACCCGTTATCGACGACGCGGCCTGAGCCCCTGATTCCATTGCGCGAGCCGGTCAGCCCGCGCAGAAACATTTGTAGGGCGGGCGCCCCGGCGGGCACCTGAGTAGCGGCTACTCATCTCTGCGGCATAGGGCTACTCAGGGACGGTGAGCACTCCGCGGGGCTGCTCAGCCGTGACCCCGCTACCAGGGGATACGTGCCGTTAGGAGCGCAGGACGCGGGCCAGTTCTTCGCGGCTGGTCACGCCCAGCTTGCTGTAGGCGTTCTGCAGGTGGTTGTCCACAGTCCGCACCGACAGGACCAGCTTGGCGGCGATTTCGCGGCTCGATGCGCCCGCGGCGGCCAGGCCGGCGACTTCCCGCTCGCGCCTGGTCAGGCGGTCTGTTTGCGTGCCGAACGAAAGGCCCGGGGTACTCACATCCCCGCACAGTGCGGCGAGTTCCCCGGCCCGCCTGGTCAGGGCGCTCGCCGGGCGGGCGTAGCCGTCGGAGCGATAAGCCGCCGCCGCGGCCAGATACGCTTCGGCCGCGAGCAGGCGGGCGCCGATCGCCTCAAGGGCACGCCCGGCGGCTTCGAGGTCAGGCGCGCTCCCCGTCGCCAGGGCGGCGGCGTGGCCGGCCAGCGTGGGCACCAGGTGGCCGTCGGTGATCTCCGCGAGCGCGGCCAGGCGCGGGGCCACCTGGCCCGGCTGCCCGAGACGGGCGATGTCGTGCAGTACCCGGGCTTCGGCGATGCGCAACTTGACGGCCGCCGCCCGGTCCGCGGCCGCCGCCAGGATCTCGCAGGCTCCCGACAGTTCCCCGGTAGCGACGTTCAGCCAGGCCCGGCCCCGCTCGATCAGGTCCGGCTCATAGATCAGCATCGAGCCTGCCGGCAGCTCGTCCCGCTCGGCGGCGGCCGCCGTGGCCCGGTCGGTGTGCCCGCTCATCGCGTCGGCCATGGCCAGGCCGGCCAGGCACCAGCGCAGCGCGGCCGGGTCGTGGATCTCACGGTTGACGGACGCAGCGTCAAGGAACGCCCTCGACGCCCGGGTGAGCTGGCCCTGCTCGACCCGCACCAGCCCGGCCAGCAGCAGGTGCGTGGCCATCCCTTCCTTGTCCCCGGCGGCCAGGCACGCCTGATAACCCGTCTTGGCGTCCGCCTCGGCCCGGTCGAGGTGCCCGGCCGCGGCATGGCCGAACACCGCGCCGATGAGCTGCGCCTCGGGCAGCTGGGGCAGGCCGCTGGCCCGGCGGTGGCTCTCCAGCCCCCGGTAGGCAACCGGCACGGACTCCTCGCCGCGGCCGAGCATCGCCAGGGCAACCGAGGACACAAAGGCACCACGGCTGACCATCACGTCGTCGTCAGTGTCGAGCAGCGGCGCCGCGGCAGCCAGAGCCCCGTCCAGGTCCGGCTCGAAGACCTTGATCGTCGCCAGCCGGCCGAGCAACTGGAGCCGGGGCCCAGGGTCGGTGATGACCGCCAGGGCCTCGTCAAGGACCGCAGTGGCGGCGGGCACGTCGCCGAGCAGGTTGTGGAAGTTGTGCGCCCGCGCGTTGGCGATCCGGGCCAGTTCCGCGTCGGTCCGGCAGCGCGGCACCATGGCGGCGAGCACGGCCTCGGCCTCGGCGTGCTGGCCGGAGCGGAACCTGGCCTCACCGAGCACCAGGCCCGCGTCGACACCGCCGCCCAGGTCCAGCGCGGCCTGGGCGAGCCGGGCGGAAAGGTCCATGTCGAACATGTCGCTGGCCCGCCGTGCGGCCCGGCTCAGCAGCACCGGTTCCCCAGGCCCCCCGGAGTCGAGCTGCCAGCGGCCCAGCCGCAGCAGGTCCTCGCGCCGCCGCGCACCGGTCGCCTCGATGGCGCTGGCCAGGGCCGCCGAGATCCGCCGTAGCCGGGAGCGGGGCAGGCTCTGCCGCAGCGCCTCGCCGTAGACCGGGTGCGCCAGCCGGGCTACCGTGCGCCGTCCGTCCTGGTACACCTGCACGACCCCCTGGGCTTCGGCGTCCTCTAGGCCGGCCGGGTTGGTGATCTTTTCGAGAACCGGCACACCGAGCGGCTCACCCGCGGCGAGCAGTTCGATCACCGCGACGGTCACGGGCGCCAGCCCGGACAGCCGGGCCGCGACCAGTTCCACCAGGCGGCCCGGGGCGGTGAGCGGCAGCCGTAGCGACCAGATACCGCCCGTCTCGGTCAGGGCGCCAGAATCGACCGCGCCGATCAGGAGTTCGCGGAGGTAGAGGGCGTTCCCCTGGCTGACTTCCCACAGCCGCCGAACGCTGTTGATGGCGACGGGGCCGCCGAGGACGGCGGACAGCACGGCCTCGGTTTCCGGCTCGCCCCAGGTGGTGAGGTCGATCCGCTCGGCCAGGCCGTCCTTCCACAGCGCGGTCACCGGTTCCGGTGCCGGCCCAGGGGTGCGCAGGCTGGCCAGCACGCTGCAGGCCCGCTTCTGGACCAGTTGGTGGACCAGCGCGGCCGAGCCCTCGTCGAGGAACTGGGCGTCGTCCACGACAAGCAGCAGCCTCCGGTCCGGGCCGGCCCGCTCCAGGATGGCGTCGCTGGCCCGGCGCAGCAGCCCAAGCAGGTCACCGGGCGAGTAGCCGGCCTCGGGCAGAAATGGCGCGAACGGGCCGAACGGAATGGCCGCCGCGGCCCGGGAAGCGACCGCCTGGGCGGTGGTGAAACCGAGCCTGGCAGCCGACTTGGCGGCCTCCGAGGCGAGCCGGGTTTTGCCCACGCCGGGCGCCCCGGCCAGCACGAACGCGGCAGGTTCCGGGCGCTTCAGCTTCGCGAGGATCCAGTCCATCTCCGCGTCGCGCGACATGAGCGGGATCTCGCCGGTCAGCGTGCTTCTCACTGCCGGTTATCTTCGCATTCCGGGCAGGTCGCCGCCATAGAACGGGGACGGTCCGAGCGGCTGGGCCGGCTAGCGCCCCTGGGCCTGCCACGTGCCGCCGGGGCCGTCGTAGCTGATGCCCTCACTCCAGATCAGGTAGCTGGTGCCGTGGCTGTCCACCGTGATGCCGAAGTAGTCCCCGTAGGGGAAACGGAAACCGGCCCGGCTCTTGTACGGCGCGCCGGATCCACGGTCCGACAACCGGACGGCTGGGCTCCAGGAGGCACCGCCGTTCGTGGTCGCTCGGTACCAGACGTTCCACGCAGTGGCGCCGTTGCGGTCGTCCTCCCAGGCGACCCGGAAGTCACCTGGCTGCGGGCCGGCCGCCACCTTGGGGAAGTCGGCGCCGACCTTGGCCCCGCCCGGGCCCAGGCCGCGTGGGGCGGTCCAGGACCGGCCGCCATTGGCCGAGGTGATCTCATACGGCCGCATCGGCGCTTGCGCCATGGTGCTCGCGACATAGGCGGCCATGATGGTGCCCGCCGGGTCGATGGCCAGGGCGATTTGCGCGCCGTAGAAGTCGTTCGGGCAGTCCTTGGTCGGGCAGTGCGGCTGCTGCTGGCTGCGGGCCACGTAGCTGGTCCGCCAGGAGGTGCCGCCGTCGGCGGAAGAAAGCACGGCGAGCAGGATGTCGCCCTTGGCGTCCTGGTGCTCGGCGCTCTCGGCGAAATACACATGGCCGTCCGGCGCGACCGCCCCGGCCTCGGCGAACCAGTATCGCCAGCCGCTCGGTGGGAAAGCCCTGGTGCCCTGCTGCGGCCGCGGCGGCCGGCGGCGCCACGCAGCACAGCCCGGCCAGCGCGAACACGGCGCCCAGTGCCACGGTTCTGATTCCCATGCACCCTCCTGGCAGCCAAGCGGTGCAGGGATTCTACGAGCAGGCCGCCGTCGCCGTCACCGGGCGGCGACCGCGAGGACCGCGGCGGTGCCCGGCGGCAGTGCCGTACCCGGCGGGTAGCGTGCCCGGCATGACCAAGGCGCATGAGGTGGTCGCGGCCTACTGGGCCGCGGCGGAAGCCAGAGACTGGGACGCGTTCGGCGCCCTGGTCGCCGACGACGTGGTCTACCGCGGCCCGCAGACCAGGGAGCAGGTGCGCGGCCGGGAGGCCTACCTGCGCTTCAACCGGGAGGGCTTCGACTACGACTGGCACATCGCGGTCCAGCGGATCGTCGGCGAGGACCAGCACGCCGCGAGCTGGCTGGAGTTCACCAGCCCCGAAGGCACCCAGCCCGGCCTGTGCTTCTTCGAGCTTGACGACGATGGCCGGATCGCCCGGATCACCGACTTCTGGCCCGACCCCTACGAGGTGCCGGCCAGCCGCGCTCATCTGGTCGAGCGCTACTGACCGCCGGTCACCTGGATCTGGGCGCACTCGGTGTAGCGCACCCGGCCGAAGTACATCACCTTGGCCAGCGCCCACCAGTGTGATCCGGGCCGGGCCCAGGCCGGCACCGCCACGGTGTAATCCACGGTGATCGTCTCGCCGGGGCGGGCGGTGAACCCGCGGGTCCATGGCCGGGCCTGGTGCCAGGTGCCGAACGGCGAGACGAGCTGCGCCTCGCCCCGGATCACGCTGGCGGTCCGGTTGGCCAGCCGCACGGTCAGCGCCGCGCACTGGCCCGGAGCAGCCTCAAGGACGGCGGGTTCCATGGCCACCTCCATCTCCGCTTCCCGCGCCACCACGTCGGCTACCAGCAGGGCGTCCAGTTGCTCGCGCGGCATGCCCCGGGCGGGCGCGGGCGGCTCGCCGACGGTGATCAGCGCCGTATCCTCCAGTACCTGCCCGAGGTCGTCAGCGGTGCGCGCGGACACGAAGTACCGCCCCGGCCCCGTTTCTGGCAGGGCCGCCACCGCCAGGTCCCAGCGGGCGTAATCACGTTCGGTGAGCGAGTATTCGAACAGCCAGGCCGGGGTACCGTCCGGCCCGGTGACGGCCAGGCCGGGCGGGACCTCCAGGCTGACCTCACCGGCCACGGGACCGGTCCCGCACGCGACCGTCAGGCACAGCCGGGCCGGGGCGCCCGCACCGTCCGGGGCGCCCGCATCGTCCGGGGCGCCCGCATTGTCCGGGGCGTTCAGCGTGACCCGGTCGGGGGACAGGTGCACGGTGACCGGAAGGTTCCCGGCGGGCGCGGCACCCTTGCCGTGCAGCCAGTACCGGGTGAACACCGGCTGAACCGGCTCCGTCCCGGTTCCGCCCGGGCCCCCGGGTTCGGCCAGGCCGCCGGGTCCGGGCTGCGCCATCACGGTGACCAGGCCGGCCGGGGGGACCGCGACCAGCGCGCGGCCCTCCGCCACTTCGACCACGGGGCCGCCGCCGCGTTCGGTCAGGTCGGTCAACTCGGCGGCCGTGATCCCGGCTCGCAGGCTGACCTGGGCTGGGGCCCGCCCCGCGGGCAGGCCGCCGACGCCCCGCAGCCGGATGGTCACGCCCGCCTCCCGCCCTGGACGGCCGGGCAGCCCGCTGGCCAGCGGGTTGCCGTGCGGCTTGAGCGCGGACAACAGAGCCGCTGGGCGCGCGCGGCCCGGCGTGCTGACCTCGGCCAGGCTGGCCGAGGGGGGCAACGGGCCGTCATGTACGCCGGTTTCGCAGGCCAGCAGGTCGTGGTTGTACTCCTGGCCGGCCACTACAAAACCAGCGTCGCGCCAGTCCCCGGCCCCGGCGGCCAGGGCGTAGCGGAACTCGTGGCTCCAGTGCTGCCAGGCGAAGCTGCTGCCGTCGGCGGGCGTGCGCCGTGGCCCGTCGATCCACACCCCGGCGGGCCAGGCGCTCGAGGCGCGCATCAGCGCGATGTGCAGGGTGCCGTCCGGGGTGACCAGGCTGCTCGGCGTGCCCTGGTTCAGCAGCGCGAGGCTGTGCGTGCCGAGTAGCCGGTCGGGCGGCCCGGCGTCGCCCGGCGCGGCCCCGGTCAGGTCCGCGTCGATCACCGCGTCGGCCAGGTCCTCAATGAGATCCGCGACCGCGGCCGGCAGATCCGGACCGGACACGATCAGCACCGGGAGGTCGCGGTCCCCGCGGACGTCCGCGCTGGCGGTGAACACCTCCGCGCGGGGGCGCGCCGCGGGCACCCAGACCCGTGCCCCGCCCGGGGCGGCCAGCCGGGTGGCGGCGCCCGTCCCCGCGGGGCCGAGTGCGGCCAGCAGTCGGGCGGTCCACGGATTGACATCGGGGCCGCCAATCGCGATCCGGAAGTCCGGCAGGTTCGAGTCCAGGTCGAGCGCGCCGTAACGCGGGCCGTCGGCGCGGGAGCAGGTCGCCGTGACCCCGGCGGCCGCCAGCGCGGCGACCATGGCCCGGACCCCGGCCCGCCAGCCCTCCACCGGGCCCTCGGCCGCCCGGCCCGCACTGAACCCGCCATGAATGTACGATTCGTGCCCTTCTAGGGGCCTGGGTGTCACATCCACGCCCGCGCCAGCGGTACCCGTGCCCGCGTCGCCAATGCCGCTCCCGGCGGGGCCGTCCGGTAGGACGACCTCGGCCACTCCGGCCGCCCAGGTATGGCCGCCCGCCGACACTCGCGCGGCGCTGCTCAGGCCGAACCATTCGCAGGCCGGGTTGTCCAGGGTGAAGGCGTCCTTCGCCACGTCGGAGTCGGCCACCCCGAACGGGCGCCCGACCACGGCGGTGGCGCACTGGTACACCGGGAGCCCGCCGGGCACGTTGGCGGGAAAGCGGACCCGCAGCAGCCGGTCCTGCCCGATCGACCCGTCCACGTGCGTGCGGAACTCCACCCGGTCCAGGCCGTCCCACAGGATGGTCTCCTGGGTGACCCGCAGATCTCCGAGGGGGAACCGCGCGACCAGCCGGGAGCCGATCGGGCAGCGCTGCGCGGACACGCTGGCCGGCGCGCTGCCAGAACCGGTTCCAGGTCCCTGCGGGCACAGCAGCCACGGCCCTTCGCCCCAGCGGGGATGTGCGGGGTACTCCTCGGTGAGGACCAGTTCGTTGCCCAGGCCGCGGAGCAGCACAGTGCCCGTCCGCTGGCCCAGCACCCGGCTCAGCCCGCCCCCCCGGGCCGGGTCCGCCGAGACCTCGAACGTGTCGTTGCCGATCACCGTGCCCAGCAGCGTGGCCCAGCCCGCAGCCGCCGCGGCCGGGTCAGACCCGGAGCCGGGTTCGGCGGGGGAGCCGGGTTCGGGAGCGGCGCTCGCCTGGTAGCTGCGGTAGCCAAGCGCGGGCACCTCCGCCAGGAACGTGATCCGCACGCTGGCCAGGCTGTGGTCGGGGTGCCGCCGGATCCCCTCGGCCAGGAACGGCACGCTTGCCCCGGTCTCGTCGGTCAGGGCCAGCCACGCGGGGCCAGGTGCGGCGAACTCCAGGGTGCGGGCCGCCAGCCCGGCCCGGGGCCACGACAGCGTGTTGAACACGACGACCGTGCGGCCCGGCGGATCCCCAGCGGCCCCGGTCGTTGCGTATTGCTGCCTGGTATTCACCAGGCCGGCCAGGAAGCCCACTGCTTCCTGGCGCACCTCCTCGCCCCGTTCGAACGCCTCCCGCCACCCGCCGAGCAGGTCCAGGTACACCTGGTCGGACTCGGTGCCGGTGATCGCGTCGTGGTGCGCGCCGAACACCAGTTGCCGCCAGGCCTTGTCCAGCGACTCGGCCGGGTATCCGGCGCCGGCCAGCCAGGCCAGCGTGGCCAGCCGCTCGCCGTCGGACACCGCCACCTCGGCCGCCCGCTGGGCCTGCTTGGTGTCGATGTAGGACACGTCCTTGCCCGGGTACACCGGGTTCATGTCCCTGGTCTGCGGGGTGAGCCAGATCCCGCGCTCGGCGGCCTCGGCGCGCACCGCCGCGAAGAACTCCCGCGGCAGCCCGGTCACGCACCGCGGCCAGGCGTAGCGGGCGGCGAAGTCCCGGTGCACCGCGGTCGCCCACCGAGGCGGGATGACGTGGTCGGCGCCGACCGGCAGCAGCACGTTTCTGGTCGCTGCCACCGGGGCGAGCAGGGCAAGCTGCCCGAGCGCCTCCTGCTTCGCCGCCTCCAGGTCGGCGGCCTGGTGGATCACCCAGCCGGCGCCATAGTGGTTGGCCATGTAGCTGGTCAGCAGCCCCCGGCCGTCGGGGGAGATCCACTCGAACTCGCTGGGGAACTGCATCCGGGCGTTGTCGCCGACCGTGCGCCACGGGCCCCACTGGTGGTACGGCCCGCGCGCCCAGGCAGATCCGGTCATCCCGGCCGCCGCCATCAGCCCCGGGTAACCGGGGTCGTGCCCGAACGCGTCAAGCGCCCAGGCGACCGACGGGTCCGCGCCGAGCACGTCCCGCTGGTGCCCGAGCCCGTAGACGATGTTGCGGATCGTGGACTCGGCCGAGGTCAGGTTGGTGTTGGGCTCGTTGTACGCGCCGCCGACGAGCTCCGCCCGCCCGGCCGCGATCAGCTCTCGCAGTTCCGCCCGATCCTCCGGGTGCGCGTCGAAGTACGGCTTGAGGTAGTCCACCTCGGCCAGCACGAACTTGTAGTCGGGGTCGTCGCGGGCCGCGTCCAGGTGCAGCCGCACCAGTTCGAACGCCGTGCGCACGTCCGGCAGCGTGCCGTCCTCGCCCGGCATCGCCAGCCCTGCCTCGGTGAACCCGCCCTGGGTGTTCCACCACACCGGGTCGTAGTGGAAATGGCAGACCATCCAGATCGTCCACCCCGGCTCGGCGGCGGTGATCTCATACGCCTGCTCGGCCCGGATGTCGGGGCCCTCCGCGATCACCGTCACGCTGAGCCTGCTGCCCGGCCCGTGCGGGGCGGCGACGGTCACCGGAACCTCGGCGATCCGCTCCGCGCCCGGTGGCAGCTCGTCGATTCCGGCCGGCCGCGGCGTGGTCACCCCCGGGCCCTCGACCCGCACCTGGACCGGGGCCGGTGCGGGCGCGCCCGTACCCGGCGGCCCGCCCGCCACCGTGACCCGAACGACCTGGCGCGGGCCGCGTCCGGTGCTGACGAACAACGGGGTGGCCTCTGCCTGCACGATCCGCATGACCTCATCGTCACACGTCACGGGGCGGGCCCCGCGAGGGCGCTGGTTAAGAGAAGACCGCCGCCGCACGACCGCTGGGCGGCAATACGGCCGCAAGCAGCGGCGGCGGGCCGGTACCTAGCCCCCCGGCGCTCCGCCGGCGGCGCGCCGGGCCTGCGCGGCCCGGATCATGATGCCGATGCCAAGCGCGCCCGCTGGGACCAGGGTCACCAGAGCCGGGAGCAGGTAGCGCCAGGAGAACTCGAACACGTCGGAGACCAGCAGCACTGACACGCCCGAGGCGAACATCAGCAGGCAGGCGAGCGCGGGCTCGCGCGCGGCCGGGCCCGCCCGCCTGCGCACCAGCAGGCTCGCCGAGCCGATCAGGCCGGCCAGCACGCACAGCGCGAACAGCGGCCCGGGGGTGTACCCGCCGCGCAGCTGGTAGGTGCGCAGGAACGTGGCGGCCGGCACCCAGACGGCGGGCCTGCCCCCGCCGAAACGGTCCGCCGAGGAGTCGATGACCTGCCGGGATGCGTGCGGCGCGAAGTACGGGTAGGACGCCTGGAACTGCCAGCGGGAGATGGCCGTGACACCCGGGCTGCCGTCCCTGGTCAGTGCGAACGGCCGCACCAGGTCGCGCAGGTAGGCGTGCAGCACGCGCAGCGGCTGCTGGGTAAGCACCCGGTGGTTGAAGTCGGTGATCAGGCTGTTCACGTGGTCGCGGGCCAGCCCCGAGTAGTACGGCCGGATCGGGGAGAGCTGGCCGAAATCGAGGAAGTCTGGGCCGAGCGCCTGCTGCCACCGGGCTGGGCACATCTTCTGCTCGGCCTGTGGCAGCCGCAGCGTGGTGCAGTCCGCGGCCGCCGCCATCCGGCCGTACACCGAGGTGACACCGGTGTGGGACAGGAAGAAGTCACCCGCGGCCAGGTAGTTGACGGTGCTGTAGGCGAGGATCGGCAGGGCGAAGGCTGCGCACACGGCGGCCGCCCTGCCCAGGGCCCGCCGCCAGCCGCCGCCGACCGCCAGCAGGTAGATCACCGCGGGCAGCAGCAGCGCCTCGCCCACCTGGGCGAAGATGGCCGAGGTACCCAGCACTACGCCGCCGGCCACGACGGCCCGCCAGCCGGGCGCGGGGCGCCAGAGCAGGATGGCCAGGCCGGCCACGACCAAGGCCTCGAACCAGGTGTCCGGCATGAGCGTCTGCTCGATCTGCACCTGGTAGGCGTCAAGCAGCAGCGGCGCCATGGCCAGCGCGGCCAGCCAGCGGGGGCTGCCGCGGCGCAGCAGCAGCACGTACAGGAGCACAGCCATGGCCAGGCCAAGCAGGTGCTGCACGGCGGCGACCGCGTTGAAGTTGGCGACCGCCAGGATCGCCCGCAGCGGCCCCTTGTAGCCGACCGGATCCATGCCGGGCGCGTCGTTGTACAGGTACCTGGTCGTGTCGATGTAGAAAAGCACCGGCCGGTAGGCGAACTGGGCGAGCAGCCTGAGCACCAGCCCCGCGGCCAGCAGCACCGCCGCCAGCCAGTGCCGTCGCAGTGCCGCCGCGGCCAGGTGCGCGCGGGCGGCCTGCGGCCGGGGCGGAGCGGTCCCGTTCTGCACCGTTGTGGGTTCTACCTGGCTTTTTTCGAGCATGGCGGTCGCCGGGCAGGCGTGATCAGCGGATCCCCGGCGTCGCCTGGCCGCCGCTGGAATGGCACAGGGCAAGGAAGACCGTGACGAGCGTCAGCCAGCGGGTCATCCGGTTGCGTGGCACCTGGGTCAGCGCGACCCAGGCGATGCCGGTGTACCAGGCGAACACCCACGGGGCGACGAGGATCCAGGCATAGGTCAGCGCGAACGGCGCCACCACCTCGCCCGGCTGGTCCGAGGAGATCCGCTGGTAGACGAACCAGGCGACGATGATCATGGCGACCGGCCAGAAATATCCCATGATCGTGGCCACCGTGTGCTCGGCCCCTGGGCCGCCGAGCCCCCCGCCGATCAGCTCCAAGACCCGCCACGGCGAGGGCAGCGTGGCCAGTTTCAGCCCGCCGAAGATTGGTTTCAGCGCGACAAGACCGTACGGCCAGTACTGCAGCGCGACTGTCGCCAGGGCCACCAGCGCGATCCGGGTGGTGCGCATCCACTCGTGCCGCCGCAGCAGTGGCCAGGCCAGCCCGAGGGCGATGAGCACCGCGTTGATCTTTATCCCGAGAGCCAGGCCGATCAGCACGCCGATCAGCACGTCCCCCCCGATGCCGGAGACGCGCCGCGCCACCTGGATCGCGCAGATCGCCGCCGCCGCCACCAGCGTGTCGAGGTGGCCGCCGCTCACCAGTTGCTGGATGAGGACCGGGTTCGCGGTCCAGAACAGGGTTGCCCGGACCGGGTCGTCGGAGGTCTTCAGCAGCAGGAACCCGACCCCGATGAAGACTGCCCCGTTGAGGATCATCAGGACCCAGACGGTCATGCTGACGTGCGGGCCGCCGATCGATGCCGCGAAGGACTGGATCACGGTGGCGAACGGCCCGTACACCGACGGCTGTGTCTTCCACAGCGTGCCAACGGCCTGGGTGTAGTAGGAATGCGGCCCGAGGAACGCCAGCGGCCCGGTGGTATAGGGGTTGCCGCCCAGCGCCGCGATCCGGCCATAGGCCGCGTAGCTGCCGGTATCGGAGGAGCCCACCGGGGTGAGGCAGACCATCACCGCGATGATGGCCGCGCTGGCCCACAGCAGGTGCTTGGGGTTGGGGCGCCACCCCTGGCTGTGCGCCCACAACATCCCGGCCAGGCCCAGGCACGCCAGGATGTTGCCGGTGTAGAGCAGGATCGACGCGATGACGACGTTGGCTTCCGAATGGCCCAGCGACGGCAGGATGTGCGACAGCGGCAACTGGAGGGGGATCGTCTCGGCGTTCGGCGCGGTCGCCCCGACGATCATGCCGAGCAGCAGGCCGGCCCCGGACAGGGTGAGGGCGACCACGGGATCCGACAGCCGGCTCCAGGCCAGTTTGCGGATCACCCGGCTCATGACCCACTCGACCGGGCCGTTCCCGACAGCAAGGTCAGGTGCTGCGAAGGGCACGGTGTCCGGCCCGGCCGGCCCTGGCGGGCCGGACGGGTGGGTCGACACCCGTGTCACCTGGGCCATACCTCCGTTGGCGTGGGCCGTACCTCCGTTGGCGGACCAGCGCGGCCACCGTCTGGGCAGGCGCTGTCCCGCCCGATCGCGGGCCCCCCGATGCCCTCGTCATTGCCCGGGTAGCCAAGCACCCTCGTCTTAGCCCAGCGTAGGCGGCCTGCGCAGGACTCACGCCAGATTCGCCTGAATCGCGTCGGCGAGTCCTGGGTGTGTCGCATGCCATACCGCCTGTGGGAACAGCGGGGTGCTACCGGGATGTCTTACGGTGTGTGACCGATTCTAGTGACGCGGGCCATGCCGCCCCGCAGCGGCGTCCGTCCGGGTCTGCGGACCTCATTCTCATCGAGCAGTCCGGCACCAAGTGGCAGATCCCCCAGTCCTCGGCCGCGAGCGGAATAATCGAGGCTGAGCAGGCGATGTACCGCCACGGCAACCGGCTGCGGGAGGTCAAGCTCGTCAGCCGGCACCGGGCCATCGCCCGGTGGAAGGTCGGCGAACTGGGCTGGCAGCGGGTCGCCTGACCGGCCTGGCAAGCTCGAGACGGGACAACACGTGCGGGTGACCGGGACGGCCCAGCGGGAGGCCTGGCTGGCGCGCACCGCCCCGCCCGTCGAACAGGTGCGCCCGGACCTGTGGTCGGTGCCCGTGCCGATCCCTGACAGCCCACTGCGATACACCCTGACCTACCTGATCGCCGCCGGGAGCGGGCTGGTGGTCGTGGACCCCGGCTGGGACTGCGAGCCAGCCTG
>DASXKD010000536.1:0-1924 GCA_036497045.1 Streptosporangiaceae bacterium
CGCCCGGGCCGGAACCCGTAGGAGACCGGCTCGAAGTCCGCCTCGAAGATCGGCTCGAGGACGACCTTCAGCGCGGCCTGGCTTCGCGGTGCGCTACGCCATGGCCGGGGTGACTGCAGCGCGGCGGGTCAATTGAGGGGGTGATCGCTTGAGCGGCCTGTCGGCAACCCACTTCTTCAAGCGCAGGACAACGGAGTGGGAACGGGCCGCGCCTTAGCTTGCGATTTAGGCTTTCGTGGTTACTCTTCGTGTTTGCTTGGGGTCGGTTCGCTCTTGCGGTAGGGCGGTCGCCGGGATTTCGGGCGGTTCTTCGAGCCTTTCGGGCGGCCGGGGCCGGGGCGGGCGGGTTTGGGCGAGCCGGCGGGTGTGCCGATTCGTGCGCGGAGTCGGCGGAAGCCGAAGCGGACCTTGCAGGGACTGAGGGGCTTGCCCGGGTCGGGCCGTGGGTGCCAGGGGCGGCGCAGGTCGTCGACGAGGTGGCGGGCGAGGCGCAGCTGGGCGTAGGCGGCCATGGCCAGGGCCGCCCACCGGTCGGTGGCTGCCGCCGAGTTCAGGTGTGCGCTGGCCAGGCCGAGATAGGACTTGGCGAAGCGGTGGAAGTGCGTTAACCGGGATTCGGTAGCTGGCTGGTTACTGATCGTTGTCTCCTGGTGGCTGCGGTGCGTGCGCTGCGCCGGGTGCCGCGGGTGCAGGCGATGCGGACACGCCGGCGCTGGTTTGCCGGGTTCCTGAACCCGTAGGCCATGCGGGCCTCAAGTTTCGCGAGCCGGTTGAGGCTTTCGGATGTCGCGTTCGTTACCCCGGTCAGGACCGCGGCGACGATCTCGTCTTCCCAGCGGGATACCGTCCTGGCGAGGCTGAGGAGCTCGGGGATGTCGTCATGCCGGGCGCACCAGTCGTAGAAGGCGAACAGCCGGTCGCGTACCTGCCGCTCGCACGGCACCGATCCGGAGATGCGGGCGCGCAGGTTCAGCACGGCGCGCAGTTTCTCCTTCGCGATCCAGGCGAGGGCTATCTGCTGCCCGGCCTCATCACGGTCGAGGGTCTCGATGATGCTGGCGAACTGGGCGGGCGTCAGGTGCTCCAGGTTGCGGGTCAGGAGGTTCTTGATGCCGTACTCGGGGTCGCCGGACTTGCCGCGCCGCCCGTACTTGCCGCGCACTGCGCGGCGGCGCACGTCGCCGACGGTCTTGACGGCCAGCTGGACGACGTGGAACAGGTCCACCGCGATCACCGCGTGCGGCAGCATCCGGCGCACCGCCGAGGCGTAGATGGTGCACATGTCGATGGCCACGACCCGGACCGCGTCCCGCCAGGCGGGGGTGGCGCCGGCCAGCCAGTACGCGGCGTCATCGGCGGTCCGGCCCTCGGCCTGCCCGAGCATGCCCTGCTGCCCGGACAGATCATGAAAGCAGGTGTGCCACCGGCCGGCGAGCTGAACGTACTCCCTGGTCTCCTCGTCGATCCGCCACCGGGGCCGGCCCCGGCGGTGCTCGTCGATGCCCAGGTGCGCCACCGGGGCATGCGGCACCTGAAGTACCCGGTCTGCGGCCGCGGCGAACGCATCATGCACCGGCGGCCAGGACAGCCCGGCGTACCGGGCCGCCTCCGCCGGGGTGCCCGCGGCCTTCTAGTGATCTTGATTCTGCCGGAAGATCCAAGATCGTAAGAGCCGCAGGCTCCCTGACCAGGATCGCTCCCACTCTTCCCCCCTGTCTGACTGGGTTTCCCGGTATCCCTTTGGTTCCTGCGCCACCGGCCATCGCGCGGGATCAGGCCCCCGCAGCCGCCTTGCGCATGCGATGAATCCCCTCTGGCCGATCGGAACGGTCTACTGGACAGTGCTCCGCCAGCGGTCGAGGATGACCAGGTCGGCTTCGGCGATGCGGCCGGGGTCGTCGATAAGGTCGACCGCCACGATCTT
>DASXKD010000537.1:0-3092 GCA_036497045.1 Streptosporangiaceae bacterium
CCCGCTGCGCTGGGTGAGGATGTCGGCCAGCAGTGCCGGGCAACTGAACTGTGAGTCGGTGAGCACCTTGGCGAAGGCGAGGTCCGGGGACGCGAACGCCTTCAGCGGGTAGTGCGCGACGATCGCCGGGGCCGCCTTGACGCCGAACTGGGCGGCAACGACCTGGGGGTACTGCGCCGCGGTCAGCGGATGGCCCAGCGCGTCGAACTCAAGCCCGACGAAGAACCGTCCCTCGTCGTGGTTGGTGCCCTGCAGCAGCGGGACGTGCAGGTACCGGCCGGTCTCGAATGCCCGCAACGGCGACAGCGGCAGTGTGAAGCCGCCGGAGACCGGGCCCCAGGACAGGCCGGCCGACGGCTCCGCCTTGAGGATCGCGGCGACCGGCTTGGTGCGCAGGCACGCCGCGGCGGTGGCGGCTTTGGTGCAGCCCAAGCTGTTGGCCAGTGCGGTGCCCTGCCGCTCCGCGGCCTTCTTGCCAGGGGTCGGGAAGATGCAGCCGCTCTCCGCGATCGCGCGGGAGAACAGGCCGAGCGCGGTCGGCGAGGCCATGTTCGCGCAGACGCTGGCACCGCCGGCGGACTCACCGAAGATCGTCACCTTGCCCGGGTCACCGCCGAACGCGAACGCGTTGTCCTGCACCCAGCGCATCGCGGCCTGCTGGTCCATCAGCCCGTAGTTGCCGCTTGAGTTGTCGGGGCTCTCGGCGCCGAGCGACGGCAGCGCGAGGAAGCCGAACGCGCTGAGCCGGTAGTTGATGGTCACCACGATCACGTGCCGCCTGGCGGCGAGCACAGCACCGTCGTAGATGCGGCCCGCGCCGCCGGTGAAGCCGCCGCCATGGATCCACACCATCACCGGAAGCAGGCGACCGGTCCCCCGCGGCGGCGTATAGACGTTCAGGAACAGGCAGTTCTCGAACAGGCTGGTGGTCGGCACGCCGGTCGCGAGGCTGCCGATCTGCGCACAGTCGTGCCCCGGCTTCGTGGCCGCCCTGACGCCACGCCAGGGCGGGAACGGCTGCGGCGGCCGCCACGCGTTCGCCCCGATCGGTGGGGCGGCGTAAGGGATGCCGAAGAACTCCCGTGCGCCGTGCTGGCCCAGCCCGCGCACCAGGCCGTGGTCGGTCCGCACGACAAGCGGCAGCGGCCCGCCGACGCCAGTCCCGGCCTGTGCGGTGCCTGAGGTGATCCCGGCCAGCGCTAATGCCAGGCTGGCCGCTGCCAGCAGGTAACGGCCGCCGAGGCTGGCTGGGAATCGGTTCCGCTGCATGGCCGACCTCATCTCCCGTCCCTGTCCCGGGTTCCTGGCGACCACCCCGGCACGCCACAACCACGGCGGCCGTCAGGCTCCATCCCCGGGGGCGAAATGCGTTATCGGTTACCAGGCAGTAGTCTCGGCCCCCGGCCCGCGCCGGTCAAGCATGCGCCCGGACACCGGCGGGCCGGATATCAGCTGGCCCTCACGAGCCGCCGTCCGTACAGTCACACCGGCACGGGACAATGGGTGGAGCACGGACGGCAACGGGCCGGCAACTGACTAGCGACAAGGGCGACAAGCGGGCAGGGCTGAGAGCAGGCACAGTGCGGATCGGGCTACTGGGCACCCTCGCGGTGCACGACGAGGCCGGCCGGCCGGTGCAGGTCGGTGGGCACCGGGTGCGCCTGCTGCTCATCCTGCTGGCACTCGACGCGGGCAAGGTGGTACCTGCCTACTCGCTGATCGAACGGCTCTGGGAGGAGGAGCCGCCGGCCAACTCAGGCAACGCGCTGCAATCCCTGGTGTCCCGGCTGCGGGCCGCACTGCGGCAGGCCGGCCT
Organism: Streptosporangiaceae bacterium; assembly: GCA_036497045.1. Taxonomy (GTDB): domain Bacteria; phylum Actinomycetota; class Actinomycetes; order Streptosporangiales; family Streptosporangiaceae; genus DASXKD01. Next base: position 1,817 of record DASXKD010000537.1, read on the forward strand.
GGGCGACCAGGTGGTCGAGTCACATCCGGCCGGCTACCGGCTGGCGGTCGCGCCCGGGCAGGTTGACGCCGTCGCCTTCGAGGCACTGGCGAGGCAGGGCAGCCGGGCGCTTGCCTCCGGTGACCCGGTCACGGCCGGGCGGGTACTGCGAGAGGCCCTGGAAGCCTGGCGCGGGCCGGCGCTCGCGGACGCCTCGGGCGTTCGGTTCGCCAGCGGGCCCGCCGCCCGGCTGGAGGAACTGCGCACCCGCGCCGCGCTGGACCTGATCGAGGCGGGCCTGGCCATGGGTGAAGCCGAGAGCCTGATCGGCGAACTGCGTGCCATGATCGCCGCGGATCCGGTGGCCGAACGCCCGCGCGGGCTGCTCATGCGCGCGCTTTATGCGGCCGGCAGGCAGGCCGAAGCGGTCGCGGAATATGCGCAGGCGCGCGATCTGCTCGCCGGTGAGCTGGGCGTGGACCCCTCCCCCCAGCTCGAGCAGATCTACCTGGGCGTGCTCCGGCAGGACCTGCCCGGGGCCGCACCAGGCCCGGCGGCCGGCGCTGGGCCTGCCCGCGCGCCGGATGATGCTTCGGCGGCGGAACTCCTGGCCGGCCGGGACCCGCCGCACCAGGGCCGGCCGGCTGCCGTACGCAAGCCGCTGACCAGCTTCGTTGGCAGGGACGAGGATGTCGCGCGGGTGCTGAAAATGCTGGACGAGGGCAGGCTGGTCACCTTGACCGGTCCCGGCGGGGCAGGCAAGACGCGGCTGGCCCTGGAAGCGGCGGCCCGGCTGTCCCGGGAGGCCACGGCGCGCGGCCAGCACGAAGGACCCGGGCAGGCGTGGGCCGGCTGCCAGGTGTGGTTCGTGGAGCTGACACCGGTGACCGACCCGGGCGACGTGCCTTCCGCCGTGATGAACGCGCTCGGCATCAGGGAGAGCCCGGTGATCGCGCATGCCGGGGCTGGCCAGCTCGGCTCGCTCGCGGCTCCGGCAGAGCGCCTGGTGGCCGCGCTCACCGGCCGGCCCGACCTGCTGATCCTCGACAACTGCGAACACATCGTGGCGGCCGCCGCCGCGCTCGCCGACCAGATCCTGGCCGGTTGCCCCGACGTCCGCGTGCTGGTGACCAGCAGGGAACCGCTGCGAATCCCGGGCGAATCGCTGTGGCCGGTGCCGCCGCTGCCGGTGCCCCCCGCCGCCGCTCCTGTACCCGGAGAACAGGCACCGGACGGGAACGGCACCGGACCGGCTGGCGACACCGGCAGCCAGGTCGCGGGCTACGCCGCGGTCCGG
>DASXKD010000538.1:0-38129 GCA_036497045.1 Streptosporangiaceae bacterium
GTGTTCTTGTAATACCGGGCACCGACTGAATTTTGGCCACCACGAGGCGGCCCAGATCATCGACATTCTCCGCCTCGGCCCGGACGATCACGTCGTATGGCCCGGTGACGTCCTCCGCCTGGGTGACGCCAGAGAGCTCGCCGATGCGAATAGCGACCTCGGCAGCCTTGCCGACTTCTGTCTGAACGAGAATGTAAGCCTGCACCATGCCGTCCTCCCGGGGCTCGCGCCTGGGCTCGGAATGGCCAACGCTACCCTAAGAGCCTGTTGCCAAGCCCGGGTTCTTTTCCCCCCGGGTGGAGAAAAAGCCGGCTTCCCGGCATCGCGGGCAGACCGGACCTGCCATACGCCGCGGGGGTTCTCATGACCATCGCCGACCTTGGCGAGTTCGGCCTGATCGAGGCGATCGCGGCGGCCCTTCCGCGCGGTGACCGGACGATTGTCGGGATCGGGGACGACGCCGCGGTGCTGGCGGCACCGGACGCCCGGGTGGTCGCCACCACCGACCTGCTGATCGAGGGACGGCACTTCCGCCGCGATTGGTCCGGCCCGGCAGACATAGGCGCCAAGGCTGCCGCGCAGAACCTCGCCGACGTCGCCGCCATGGGCGCGGTTCCCGTGGCCCTGCTCGTGGGCTTCGCCGCGCCGGGGGACGTGACCGTCGCGTGGGTGCGCGACCTGATGGCGGGCCTGGCCGATGAGTGCGCCCGGGCCGGTGCCACGGTGGCCGGCGGGGACACCTCAAGCGCCGATGCGATCGTGCTCGCCATCACCGCCCTGGGTGACCTGTGCGGCCGGGATCCGGTGACCCGCTCGGGTGCCCGGCCGGGCGATGTGCTCGCCTACGCGGGCGTGCTTGGCGAGTCCGCGGCGGGACTGGCCCTGCTCGAAGCGGGACTGACCGAGCCGGCGGCGCTGATCGCCGCGCACCGCCGGCCTGCCCCGCGTTATGCGGCCGGGCCTGAGGCCGCCGCGCTCGGGGCCACGGCGATGATCGACGTGAGCGATGGGCTGCTCGCCGATGCCGGGCACCTGGCCCGGGCCAGCGGCGTCCAGATCGACATCGCCACCGCCCGGTTGCCCGGCCATCCGGGCCTGGCCGCCGCGGCCGCCGCGCTGGGCCGCGACGGCACGCAGGACTGGATGCTCACCGGTGGTGAGGACCACGCGCTCGCCGCCACCTTCCCGCCGGGCCGTGCGCTGCCGGCCTACTGGACCGTAATCGGGCAGGTTAGGGCGGGTCAGGGGGTTCTGGTGAACGGGAACCAGGTGACCGGCCGGGCCGGATGGAAACACTTCAGCGACTAAATGCCCACACCTATCTCATACGCCGCGTGATGGTTTAGATTAAGGCTCCTCAACGATGCGGCGATGCTTGGCAGCGACCCCCTCATGGCACGACACCGTAAGAGGCCGGTTTCCCGGCATCGGGCGCCAGGGCCCGATGGCAGCCCGGCGGCGCACGAGGCACCGAACGGGCGCCTGGGCTCAGCCATGCGCCGGGTCGCGGTGACGCCTACGTTCGCGGCCGGGCTCGGGGTCGTCGTCGCGGCAGTGCTCGCCTACCCGATGCAGACGGTGTTCAGCTACGTCGCCCCGGGGGCGCTCGGCCAAGGCGGCCTGCGGTGCGGCCAGGACGGCTGCAGCCATCAGCCCCCGCCCACCGGGAAGCCTGAGCCGTTCGGCGCCGGCGGCGGCGCGCTCAGCCCTTCTCCGCCCGCGTCCGCCAAGCCTGCTGACAACGACGGCCCGGCCGCCCAGTCAGGGCAGCAGACCGGCACCGGTGGCACCACGGCCGCCCAGCCACAGCTGAGCTACAAGATCACCAGCAAATGGCAGGGCGGCTTCTGGGGCCAGATCACCATCACGTTCCCCGGGGCCGTGCCCGCGAACTGGCACCTGCGTTTCGGCTACCCGAGCGGTCACATCCTCGGCATGAATCCCAACAGCCACCTCGCGCCGAACGGGCATGCCGCGGTGGTTCGCTCCAGCGACTACGCGACCGGCTACGGGCCGGACGGGCGGACCTTCGCGGTCGGCGTCGGCGTCCAAGGCGTACCGACCCACCCGGCCAGGTGCTCGTTCGACGGCAGGGCCTGCCACATCGGCTAGCGCCTACGCCGGTCTCACATGCCTCGCATGCTGCGCCGGCCTCGCGTGCTGACGGGTCAGCGAGTGACCTTGCCCGCCTTGATGCACGAGGTGCACACGTTCAGGCGGCGCGGCGTACCGTCCACCTTGGCCCGCACGGTCTGGATGTTGGGGTTGAAGCGGCGCGGGGTGCGGTGATGGGAGTGCGAGACCCTATTACCGAATCCCGGCCCCTTGCCGCAGATGTCGCAGACGGAAGCCACGCCGAACGCTCCCTTGTGAGATCGAGGAAAGAAACACCGACCGGGCATTGCCCAGGCCAGTGTTGAAGAATAGCCGACCAGGTGCCCCGTGCGCGAACCGGAGCCACGGATCCCCCGCGTGGCCGGCCCGGCATGGTCGTGCCCGCCCCTTATTCTGAGGGGCCATGGCGGGCCTGGAGGAATCGCTGCGAGCCACCCTCGGCGGGAAGGCGGCGGCCAAGCTGGACACCGCGTTCGGCCTGACCACCACCGGGGATCTGCTGCGGCACTATCCGCGCAGGTACGCCCGTCGCGGCGAGCTCACCGACCTGGCCTCGCTGCGGGACGGCGACCAGGTCACGGTCTTCGCACAGGTGGAGAAGGTCAGTACCCGGCCCATGCGGGCCAGGCGTGGCCAGTTGCTCGAGGTCACGGTCACCGACGGGCGGGCGCGGCTGGCGCTGACCTTCTTCAACAAGGTGCAGTACTGGGAGCGCCAGCTTGCACCCGGGCGGCACGCCATGTTCGCCGGGCGGGTGTCCACCTTCAAGGGCAAGCGCCAGCTCGCGCACCCGGAGTTCAAGCTGCTCGGTGCCGACGACGCGGCCAAGGCCGCCGAGTACGCCGCCGAACTGATCCCGGTGTACGCGGCCACCAAGGACGTGTCCACCTGGGACATCGAGAAGTGCATGCAGATCGTGCTGGACACCCTGGGTGAGCTCGACGACCCGCTGCCGCCGCCGCTGCGCGAGCAGTACGGCCTCGCCGGGCTCGCCGATGCGCTGCGCGGCATCCACCGGCCCGCCGACGACGCGCAGGCGCGCAGCGCCACGGTCCGGCTGAAGTGGGACGAAGCGCTCGTGCTCCAGGCCGTTCTGGCCCAGCGCCGCCTGGCCGCGGCCGCGCTGCCCGCCACGGCCCGCCCCGCGAGCGCAGGGGGGCTGGCGGGCGCCTTCGACGCCAGGCTCCCGTTCTCGCTCACCGAGGGGCAGCGCCGGGTCGGCGCCGACATCTCCGCCGACCTGGCCCGCGACCACCCCATGCACCGGCTGCTGCAAGGCGAGGTCGGCTCGGGCAAGACCGTGATCGCGATGCGGGCCATGCTCCAGGTCATCGACGCCGGCGGGCAGGCCGCACTGCTGGCCCCCACCGAGGTGCTCGCGCAGCAGCATTACCGGTCGGTGTCGGACCTGCTCGGCCCGCTTGGCCAGGCAGGCAGGCTCGGCGGCGCGGAGGTGGCGACCAGGGTGGCCCTGCTCACCGGCTCCCAGCCCGCCGCCGCGCGCCGGGAGGCGCTGCTTGACGCGGCGTCGGGCGCGGCAGGCATCGTCATCGGCACCCATGCGCTGCTCGCCGAGCAGGTGCAGTTCGCCGACCTCGGCCTGGTCGTGGTCGACGAGCAGCACAGGTTCGGCGTGGAGCAGCGCGACGCGCTGCGCGGCAAGGCCCAGGGCGCCAGGCCGCACGTGCTGGTGATGACCGCCACCCCGATCCCGCGCACGGTCGCCATGACGGTCTACGGGGACCTGGACGTCTCGACCCTGGCGGAACTGCCAGGCGGCCGGTCACCGATCGCCACCCATGTGGTGCCCGCGGCGGAGAAGCCCAGATTCCTGGAGCGGACCTGGGAGCGGGTGCGGGAAGAGGCGGAGAAGGGCCGTCAGGCCTACGTGGTCTGCCCGCGCATCGGGGGTGACGACGGTGCGGCGTCCCCCGGATCCGCGGATCCCGCAGACCCCGAGGCGCTCATCGGGCCCGACGACGAGGAGGCGCCGGCCCGGCCGCCGCTCGCCGTGCTGGACGTGGCGCCCGCGCTGGAGCAGGGCCCGCTGGCCGGGCTGCGGCTACGGGTCATGCACGGGCGGCTGCCCACCGACGACAAGGACAGCGCGATGCGTGCGTTCGCCGAGGGGTCGGCCGATGTACTCGTGTCGACCACGGTCGTCGAGGTGGGCGTGGACGTGCCGAACGCCACCGTCATGGTGATCATGGACGCCGACCGGTTCGGGGTGTCCCAGTTGCACCAGTTGCGCGGCCGGGTGGGCCGGGGCACCGAACCGGGGCTGTGCCTGCTGGTCACCGAGGCGCCCGAGGACAGCAAGGCCAGGCAGCGGCTGGCAGACGTGGCCGAGACGCTGGATGGCTTCCGGCTGGCCGAGATCGACCTGGAGCAGCGCAGGGAGGGTGATGTGCTGGGCGCCACCCAGGCAGGGCGGAAGAAGAGCCTGAAGCTGCTCAGCGTGCTGCACGATCGGGACCTGATCGTGGCGGCCCGCGAGGAAGCCACCAGCCTCGTGGACGCCGACCCGGACCTGGCGGGCTATCCGGCGTTGGCCGCCGAGATGAGCGCCCTCCTGGACGAGGAGCAGGCCGGCTTCCTGGAGAAGACGTGAGCTCCAACCCGTGTGTCCCGCGCCGTAAGCGCGACACACCACCTCAGTCCCACTCTTACCTTTCGCCTCACCAGCCTCACCAGCCTCACCAGCCTCAGCGCCTGGCCTCATCCGTCCGCTGGGAATGTGGTGGCTGGCCCTCCACCCACATTCTTTTGTGGTCAGCGCGCCAACCACTGCCAACGATGCGATGACGCGGATCATCGCGGGGGCGGCCAGGGGGCGGCGGCTGGCCGTGCCGGGCGGCACCCGGACCCGGCCGACCAGCGACCGCGCCCGCGAGGGGCTGTTCGCCACGGTCACCGCGCTGCACGGCCCGCTCACCGGGGCCGGGGTGCTCGACCTGTACGCCGGGTCCGGTGCCATGGGCCTGGAGGCGCTGTCGCGCGGGGCCGCCCGGGTGGCGCTCGTGGAGTCCGATGCCGCGGCGGCCAGGGTTATCCGGGCCAACATCACCGCGGTGGGCCTGCCCGGCGCCCAGGTCGTCACCGGCCGCGTGGCCATGGTGCTCGGCCGAGCACCGGTCGCCGGGGGAGCGTTCGACGTGGTGCTGGCCGATCCGCCGTACGCTGCCGGGGAACAGGAGATCACGCAGATGCTGACCGCGCTGCAGGCGGGCGGGTGGCTGGCCGGCGGCGCGCTCGTGGCGGTGGAACGGGCCACTCGTTCGGGCCCGGTTGCCTGGCCTGCCGGTTACGCGCCGGACCGGTCCCGCCGCTACGGCGAAGCGACCTTCTGGTACGGTCTCGCCGCAGGCACATAGGCCCATCGGGGCTCGTACCCAGGTGGCCGGCACGGAAGGACGGGATGCGCGTGCACCGCGTCGTCTGCCCCGGCTCGTTCGACCCGGTGACCAACGGTCACCTGGACATCATCAGCCGCGCCGCCCTTCTGAACGACGAGGTCCTCGTGGTGGTGGGGGCCAACCGGGCCAAGCACGGCATGTTCACCGTGGACGAGCGCGTGGCCATGCTCGAAGAGGCCACCAAGGACCTGTCCAACGTGTCGGTGGACACGTTCCGCGGGCTGCTTGTCGAGTACTGCCGGGCCCACGGGGTGTCGGCGATCGTCAAGGGGCTGCGCGCGGTCAGCGACTTCGAGTACGAGATGGAGATGGCCCAGATGAACTACCGTCTCGCCGAGATCGAGACGCTGTTCATGACGGCGAACCCGCTCTACTCGTTCCTGCGGTCCAGCCTGGTACGGGAGATCGCCGTCTACGGCGGCAACGTGGCCTCCCTGGTGCCGCCCGCGGTGGACGCGCAACTGCGCGCCAAGCTGGGCCCGCCCACCGCGGGCTGACCCGGCGGTGCGGCGCCCGCGATCGATTCGGCTTCGGCCCGTCGCCCCGGTAAAATAACTTTCTAGAACTGCTCGCTACCTGAATTTGCCATGCCTTCATTTCGCAGGACTGCCGGCGCCCGCACCGATCCTCGTGGGCTGCTGGTCTTCGATACCCGGGAGCTTGACCGCCGCCCGGGCTCTATGCGTGCCGAAACCCGGACCGTGCCCGCTCCCGCGGATCTCCACACCGGCATGGCCTGGATCCCGCAGGGCGCCGAACTGGACCTCGAGGTCCGGCTGGAGTCCGTCACCGAGGGCGTCCTCGTCACCGTCACCGCCACCGCGCCGGTGGCGGGGGAGTGCGCACGGTGCCTGGAACCGGTAAGCCAGACCATCAAGGTCCGGTGCCAGGAACTGTTCGGTTATGTGCAAAACGGCGGGGACACCGGTGCGGACGGGTACTCTCTGGACGGGGACTTGCTCGATCTCGAGCCGGCCCTCCGAGATGCTCTGGTTCTCGCGCTGCCGCTCGCGCCGCGATGCCAGGAAGACTGCCCCGGGCTGTGTGCCGAATGTGGTGCGCGGCTTGCCCAGGCGGGTCCCGGCCACCACCATGGCCCGGCCTTGGACCCACGGTGGGCAGCTCTGCGTCAGATCACGATGCAGCCAAGCCCGGACGGCTCGCCCGTACCGGAGACAGGTGAGGAGAACGGACGTGGCCGTCCCTAAGCGGAGGATGTCGCGCAGCAACACGAGATCCCGGCGCGCCCAGTGGAAGGCCTCGGCGCCGACCCTGGTGCGCTGCCCGCAGTGCCGGGATCCCAAGCTGCCGCACACCGCGTGCCCGACCTGCGGCACTTACAACCGCCGTCAGGTCATCACGCCCTCCTAAAGACGCGGCGTGGTAGTACCCGAGCGGTGTTGACCCGCCAGGCGGCGCCCGTGCGGGGCGCTGCCATGCTGGTGCCCCAGGGCCCTGGGGAGGAGGACACCCCATGAAGGTCGCAGCCGACCACGAGCCAGGAGCCGGTCAGCCCGACACCACTGAGCTGCTGCGGGTCCTCGACGCCGGCCTGTCTCCCGGGCTGCTGGAGCGTGCCCTCACGCACCGTTCCTATGCCTACGAAAACGGTGGCCTGCCCACCAACGAGCGCCTGGAGTTCCTCGGCGACTCCGTTCTCGGCCTGGTCGTCACCGATGCGCTGTTCCGCGGTTACCCGGACCTGCCAGAAGGGCACCTGGCCAAGCTGCGTGCGGCCGTGGTCAACATGCGGGCGCTGGCTGGCGTAGCCCGTGGCCTGCGGCTCGGCGATTACGTGCGGCTCGGCCGCGGCGAGGACGGCACCGGCGGCCGCGACAAGTCCTCGATTCTCGCCGACACCCTGGAAGCCGTGATCGGCTTGGTCTACATCGAGCGCGGCCTGAATGAGGCGTCCGAGCTGGTGCACCGGCTCTTCGACCCGGTCATCGCGAAGTCCGCGCGGCTCGGCGCTGGCCTGGACTGGAAGACCTCCCTGCAGGAGCTGACCGCCTCAGGGGTTCTCGGCGTGCCGGAGTACCACGTCGAGGAGAGCGGGCCAGACCACCAGAAGTCCTTCCGCGCCATGGTCCGGGTCGGCGGCCACGTGTACGGCACCGGGGAAGGACGCTCCAAGAAGGAAGCCGAGCAGCAGGCCGCCGAGGCCGCCTGGAACGCCATTAACGACGGCGAGCCGCCGCTGGGCGGCAGCCACCACGGCGACGCGGCCGGCGCCGCCCCGGACGGGGACTCCGGGGCCAGCGGCCCGACGGGGTGAGGCGTGCCGGAGCTACCTGAGGTCGAAGTTGTCCGCAGGGGGCTGGAGCGGCATGTCGTGGGCCGGACGATCAGCTCGGTCGAGGTGCTGCACCCGCGGGCCATCCGGCGGCACGTGGCTGGCCGCGACGATTTCGAGGCCGCTGCTCGCGGGCTGGTGATCACCGCCGCCCTGCGCCGCGGCAAGTACCTGTGGCTGCCCGCGGCGCCGGAGCAGGCCGGCTCGGTCGCCGAGGATGCGCTGCTGGCCCACCTGGGGATGAGCGGCCAGTTGCTGCTCAGCGAGCCGGGGGAACCGGTGTCACCACATGTCCGGATCCGGTTCATGTTCGCCGACTCAGGTCCCGAGCTGAGGTTCACCGACCAGCGCACATTCGGTCACATGCTGCTTGACCGTGGCGGCGCGGCGCTGCCGGCGCCCATCGCGCACATCGCGCCCGACCCGATGGAGGCCGCGTTCGACGAGAACGTGGTGCTCGCCAGGCTGCGCACCAGGCATAGCGATGTCAAGCGCGCCCTGCTCGACCAGTCGCTGATGAGTGGCGTCGGCAACATCTATGCGGACGAGGCCCTATGGCGGGCCAGGACGCACTGGGCCAGGGAGGCTTCCAGCCTGCGCCGTCCCGATGCGAGCCGGCTTCTCGCGGCGGTCCGCGAGGTCCTGGGCGATGCCCTGCAGGCCGGTGGCACCTCGTTCGACAGCCTGTACGTGAACGTCAACGGCGAGAGCGGGTATTTCAGCCGGTCACTGGCGGTATACGGGCGCGAGGGCGAGCCCTGCCCGCGCTGTGGCGCCCCAGTTCGGCGCGATCCGTTTATGAATCGGTCGTCCTACAGCTGCCCGGTCTGCCAGCCACGGCCAAGGGCCCGGAGAGGCACCCGTGACCTGCGGAGTCGCTCAACTTGACCGGATAGCCGTGAGGGTGCCATCCTTGAGGGGTTACCTTGCGCGCACTTATGCAGGTCTTCGCATGTGCGCCCACTCTGGTCACTCAGTGTGGAGGACCCACTACAATGGCGAAGGCTCTACTCGGCCACGTCGGCGGGCCTGACCCCCGCATCGTCTCGGAAATGCGCCGCCTCCAGCGGCGGGTGCGGGACCTGGAAGCTGAACTAGCCAGGCTCCAGGAAGAGAAGGATGTGCTCGCCGCAGAGGCCGGCCACGAGCTACTCGTAGTCGGCCGTGAGCGCGAGCCCGCGCTCACCTGACCCGGTCGATCTAGCTCGACGGTACGAGGGACGCCGCCAGGCGGCGTCCCTCTTTAGTTTGCCCAGGCCCGGGTGCCCATCGCGCGCGGGTTACTCGCGGTCCGCCGCGCGGCACGGCCGCCCTACGGTGCGCGAATCGCCGGAACCGTCGTCCGCTCGCGGTAAGGTGCGGGAAAGCTGGCCGACCCAGCGCTTGTGTGCGTGGCAGCTGGACGGGGCCATGAGCAAAGGGGGAGGAGAGCCCGCGGGTGTACGTGAAAAGCCTCACCCTGCGTGGGTTCAAGTCCTTCGCCTCGGCCACCTCGCTCCGGTTCGAGCCGGGTATCACCTGCGTGGTGGGGCCGAACGGATCCGGCAAATCGAACATCGTGGACGCGTTCGCCTGGGTAATGGGCGAGCAGGGCGCCAAGAGCCTGCGTGGCGGCAAGATGGACGACGTCGTCTTCGCCGGCACCGCCTCCCGGCCGCCACTTGGCCGCGCGGAGGTCACCCTCACCATCGACAACACCGATGGCGCGCTCCCGATCGACTACACAGAAGTGACCATCAGCCGCCTGCTCTTCCGGTCCGGCCAGAGCGAGTACGCCATCAACGGGAACCAGTGCAGGCTCCTCGATGTCACCGAGTTGCTCTCCGACTCGGGCCTGGGCAGGGAAATGCACGTGATCGTCGGCCAGGGCCAGCTTGACGAGGTGCTGCACGCCGGGCCTGAGGCGCGTCGTGCGCTGATCGAGGAGGCCGCTGGCGTCCTCAAGCACCGGCGGCGCAAGGAGAAGGCCCTCCGCAAGCTGGAGGCCATGCAGGCGAACCTGACCCGGCTGGTGGACCTCACCGGCGAACTGCGCCGCCGCCTCGGCCCGCTGGGCCGGCAGGCGGCGATCGCGCGCCGGGCCGCGACGATCCAGGCGGACCTGCGCGACGCCAAGCTGCGGCTGCTGGCCGACGATTTCGCCGGCGCTGCGGCGGCACTTGAGCGCGGCGAGGCGAACGAGGCGGCCGCCCTGGCCCACCGGGCCGACCTGGAAAGCCTGCTGGCCCAGGCGCGCCGCCAGGAGTCGGCGCTTGACGCCGACGAGCAACAGCACGCGCCACGGCTCGAGGCGGCGCTCAACACCTGGTTCGAGCTCTCTTCTTTGGCCGAACGACTGCGCGGGGTGGCCAACCTCGCCCGCGAGCGTCATTCCCTGCTGGCCGCTGACCAGGTCCCCGCCCGGCCCGGCCGGGATCCCGACGAACTGGACGCCGAGGCGGCCTCGCTGCGCGAGCAGGAGGCGGTCCTCGGCGAGGCGCTTGAGGAGGCCAACGCCGCGCTTGGCAAGGCCACCGAGGGCCGCTCCGCCGCAGAGGCGGACCTGGCCGCGGCCGAACGGCTGCTCGCCGGCCAGGCCCGCGCCGCCGCGGCCCGCGCCGACCAGCTGGCCACGCTGCGCGGTCAGGTGGGCGCCGCCCGCAGCCGCGTCGCGGCCAGCGAGGAGGAGGCGGCCCGGCTGGCGGACGCCATCGAGCAGGCCAGGTCCAGGGCACAGTTCGCCCAGCGGGAACACCAAGAGGCACAGGAGGCGGCCGCCGGCGGGACCGACGACCGGGCAGGCCTGGCCGCCGCGCACGAAGAGGCGGCCGCCGCACTCGCCGAAAGCTCCGCTCGCGTCGCTGAGTGCCGCGCTGCCGACCGGGTGGCCAGCGCCGAACGCGCGGCCCTGGTAGCCCGCCGCCAGGCGCTGGAAGAGGGCCTGCGGGCCGTCCAGGACGGCACTGCCGCCTCGGCGGCCCTGCTGGCGGACCCGAAGTGGGCCGGGCATGTCCTCGGTGGGGTCGCTGCCCTGCTGACCGTGGCCGAGGGCGCGCAGGAGGCCATCACGGCCGCGCTTGGCGGTGCCGCCGATGCGGTGGCCGTAGCCGGCCTGGATGCCGCCGTGGCGATCCTGCACGGCCTCAAGGGCGCCGGCGCGGGAACGGCCGGGCTGGTCATCGCCGGCGCCGGGCCGGGCAGCGGAGCCGGAGCATCGTCGCCGGGGCATGGTGCGGGCGGGGATCTGCCGCCGGGCGTGGTGCCCGCGGTCGGCCTGGTGAAGGCGCCAGCTGAGCTCACCGCCGCGCTCGCCGGGCTGTTGTCCGGGGTGGTGGTCGCCGACGATCTCGCCGCGGCACGTGATGTGGTCCGTGCCCGTCCCGGGCTGCGGGTGGTCACCAGGGACGGCGACCTGCTCGGGGTGCACTGGGCGCACGGCGGCTCGGCCAAGCCGCCGAGCATGCTGGCCATGCGCGCGGCGGCGGAGGAAGCGTCGGCCGCGCTGGCCGCGGCCGAACGTGCCGCCCAGACGGTGGCCGCCACACTGGCGAGCGCGCTGGCCGACGAGGAACGGGACCGGGATGCCACCGGCCGGGCGCTGGCGGGGGCGCGGGCCGCCGACAGGGCCGCGGCGGAGTCGTCTGGGCGGCTTGGCCGGCTCGCGGGCGCGGCACGGGCGGCCCAGGAGGAGGCCGCGCGGCTGGAGGCGGCGATCGCCTCGGTCACCGAGCAGCGTGAGCGGGATGCCACCGCGCTGGCCGGGCTCGTCGCCAAGCTCGCGGAGGCAGACGCGGGCGAGGCTGCCGGTTCCGGCGCCGGTGAGGCTGGCCAGCCGCCGGACGCTCCGGAGGCCCCGGACCGGGACAAGCTGACTGCCCAGGCCAGCGCGGCCAGGGAGGCCGAGACCGACGCCCGGCTTGACGTCAGAACGGCCGAGGAGCGGCTGCGGGCGATTGCTGGCCGGGCCGATGCCCTGGCCGCGGCGGCAGTGCGGGAGCGGCGGGCCGCCGAGGCCGCGGTGGCCAGGCGCCGGCTGCGGGCACAGCAGGCGGAGGTCGCCGGGGCGGTCGCCACGGGCGCGGACGCAGCCCTGGCCAAGATCGCGCAGTCGCTGGCCACCGCCCAGGCGGACCGGGAGGCGGCCGAGCAGGCGAGCAAGGGCAGGGCCGAGGCACTCAAGGAGGTCAGGTCGCGAGTCCGGGCCATCGCCACGGACCTGGACCGGGTGGTGGACACCGCGCACGGTGCGGAGGTCAGCCGGGCCGAGCAGCGGATGCGGGTGGAGCAGATGGTGGCGCGGGCCGCCGAGGAATTCGGCGTGGACACCGAGACACTGCTCGCCGAGTACGGTCCTGACGTTCCTGTGCCGGTTTTCGAAGAGGCCGAGCCGGCCACCCCCCGGCGCCGCCGGCCGGGGTCAGCGGTCCAGGCTGGCGCTGCTCAGACGAGCGCTGCTCAGACGCGCGCTGCCCACGCCAGCCCGGCTCAGGGCACCCTGGCCCCGGGCGGCCTGGTCCAGAATGGCGCCGGGCAGCACGGCGCCGGGCAGAACGGTTCCGGCCAGGACAGCTCTGAGCAGGACAGCTCTGAGCAGGACAGCTCTGGGCAGAACGGCTCCGGGCAGGGCCGCTCCGGGCCAAGCGCGGCGCCAGCCGCCCAGCGGGCGCCACTGCAGGCCAAGGTGGCCAGCGGGGAGCCGTTCGCGGCCGGGCACGGTGTGTCTGGGAACGGGGCGTCCGGGAACGGCGCGGACGCTTCGGCGACCGGCCCGGGCGAGCGGCACCCGGCGGAACCGGGTGTGGAGCGGATTCCGGCCGCCCGCCCCACCCCGGGCACCGCGGCGGGAGCTGCGGAGGACGCTGCCGAAGACGGGGCCACCCCGGACAGCCCGGCGCAGGATGCCCCGGCTGCGGGCACGGCGGCGGACCGGCCCGCTGAGCCGGTGCGGACGATCCCCTATGTCCGGGCCGAGCAGGAGAAGCGGGCCGCCACCGCACAGCGCCAGCTCAACCAGCTCGGCAAGGTCAACCCGCTGGCCCTGGAGGAGTACGCGGCGCTGGAGGAGCGGCACCAGTTCCTCGCCAACCAGCTCGAGGACCTCAAGAAGACCCGCCGCGACCTCCTCACCGTCGTCAAGGAGGTCGACGACAGGGTCCAGCAGGTGTTCACCTCGGCCTTCACGGACACCGCCGCCGAGTTCGAGCAGATCTTCTCGCGCCTGTTCCCCGGCGGTGAGGGCAGGCTGGTGCTGACCGAGCCCGACGACATGCTGGCGACCGGCATCGATGTCGAGGCCAGGCCGCCGGGCAAGAAGGTCAAGCGGCTCTCGCTGCTGTCCGGCGGCGAGCGCTCGCTGACCGCGATCGCCTTCCTGCTGGCCATCTTCAAAGCCCGCCCGTCGCCGTTCTACGTGCTTGACGAGGTCGAGGCGGCGCTGGACGACACCAACCTGCAGCGGCTGCTCGGCATCTTCGAGGAGATGCGTGGCATCTCCCAGCTGATCATCGTCACGCACCAGAAGCGGACCATGGAGGTCGCCGACGCGCTGTACGGGACCACCATGCAGGGCGACGGGGTGTCCGCGGTGGTCAGCCAGCGGCTGCGGGAGCGAGAGCGGGCGTAAGCGCATGTCCCGCAGATCGCTGGCCGGCCTGGCCTGCGATCCAGGGAACACGGCCCGCCCGGCATCGGGTGCTGCCCGGACTGACCGCCCGCCCGCAGCATCGGCGCCAGCCCCCGGGCAAATCCCGCGCCGCCTCGCACCGCTTGTTGTTCATGATCACGTGATTCTGTTCGCTCATACGATGAAGAAACTCACGTGATCATGCGGATCGGGGGGTAGAAGCCAGGGCCACCAGCCGGCGTGACCGTGCCATGGACGGGATCCCGCCGCTGGCGCCTCCATCTGCCAGACTGGGGCCGTTATGGAGTACTTGATCATTGTCATCGTTCTCGTCGTCCTGGCCCTGATCGCCGGTGGCGCCATGCTGGTCCGCGGTCGGCGACGGCCAGGCCGGATCGCTGAGCCACCGCCGGCGCCCCCTGGCACCCCTGCCGCGCCGCCCCGCCCCGGCCAGGACGTGGACACCGGGGCCGCGGTGTCGGCTCCAGGTCCCCTGGTGACCGAGGCCCCCGCGGCCGAGGTGGCGGAGGCGCCGCAACCGTTCGCTGGCCGGATGACTCGCCTGCGTGGCCGGCTCGCGCGCTCGCAGAGCGGGTTCGGCGCGGTGCTGCTCGGCCTGCTCTCCCGTGACGGGCTCGACGAGCAGGGCTGGGAGGAGATCGAGGACACCCTGGTGGGAGCCGATCTGGGGGCCGGCCCGGCGGCACAGATCGTCGGCGAGTTGCGCACGCAGGTCAGGGTGGGCGGTGCCCAGGGCACCACCGAGGTGCGGTCGCTGCTGAGGAAGGATCTGATCGAGCAGGTCGGCGTCGACATGGACCGGTCGCTGCGGGTGGCCAGGCACGGCGACCGGCCCGCCGTGGTCCTCATGGTGGGGGTCAACGGCACCGGCAAGACGTCCACCTGCGGCAAACTGGCCCGCGCGCTCATCGGCGAAGGCAGCACGGTCCTGCTCGGCGCCGCCGACACATTCCGCGCCGCCGCCGCCGACCAACTGGAGACCTGGGGACAGCGAGTGGGCGCCCAGGTGATCCGTTCTGACCGGGAGGGCGCCGACCCGGCGAGCGTCGCGTTCGACGCCGTGAAGCAGGGCATCGACGAACGCGCGGACACGGTCATCGTGGACACCGCGGGGCGGCTGCACACCAAGACCGGCCTGATGGATGAGCTCGGCAAGATCAAGCGCGTCATCGAGCGTCAGGCGACCGTGGATGAGGTCCTGTTGGTACTTGACGCCACCACGGGGCAGAACGGCCTGCGCCAGGCCAGGGTGTTCGCGGAGGTCGTGGACATCACCGGGATCGTGCTGACCAAGCTGGACGGGACCGCCAAGGGCGGCATCGTGGTGGCAGTGCAGCGGGAACTCGGGGTGCCGGTCAAGCTGGTCGGCCTCGGCGAAGGGCTGGACGATCTCGCCCCGTTCGAGCCCGCTACGTTCGTCGACGCGATCCTCGGCTAGCGTTCATGCCGCCATCTGGCGGCTGACCCCGCGCCAGAGCGTCGCGGCAGAATGCGAAAGACGGGTCAAGCCGGCCGTCGTCGCTGGCTGCACCGACCTGCGTCGGGGACGCGTTGCCCGCCGTGTCGCAACTGCGCACGGACCCGGTGCCCAGGGTTCGGCTGAGCGGCGAAACATCTGCGTAACATGGCGGCCGGCCGTTTCACCGGGCGGAAACAGTCCGCAACCATCGGCGAAACGCCCCCGGGGGACGCTGAGGCGCAGCGCAGGTCCCGAGAGGTGGTCGCATGAAGCTCATCACCGCCGTGATCAAGCCCTTCAAGCTGGACGAGGTGAAGTCCGCTTTGCAGGCATTCGGCGTGCACGGCATGACGGTCAGTGAGGCGAGCGGTTACGGCAGGCAGCGCGGCCACACCGAGGTGTACCGCGGCGCGGAGTACCAGGTCGACCTGGTGCCGAAGGTGCGGCTTGAGGTGCTGTGCGACGACGAGGACGCCGATGACCTGATCGGCGTGGTGGTCAAGGCCGCACAGACGGGGCGGATCGGCGACGGCAAGGTCTGGTGCGCCCCGGTGGACACGGTGGCACGGGTCCGCACCGGAGAGCGCGGGCCCGGGGCCCTCTGAGGACGGCATCTGGAAACGAGTGGACCGGGACATGGGCGGGCAGCGCGCGGAACCCGCCCGGGGCTCCGGGGCGCGGCTGGGCGGGGAGGCCGGTGTGCGCCCGGCCTCGTTCGCAGCCGATCGCGCCCGTCGCAGCACGAGCGCCGACCGCTGGCTGGCCTCACTGCTTGGCGCCGAGCCCGGGGCGGCACTGGTGGCGGTCGGCGGCTACGGCCGGCGCGAGCTACTGCCCGGCAGCGACCTCGATGTGCTGCTGCTCCACTCCGGGCAGCCGGGAATCGCCGCCCTGGCCGACCGGGTCTGGTATCCCATCTGGGATTCGGGCACCCGTCTTGACCATGCCGTGCGCCGGCCAGCCGAAGCGCGCGAGGTGGCCCGCCAGGACGTCCGGGTGGCGCTCGGCCTGCTGCACGCCAGGCACGTCGCCGGGGATCCGGGGCTGACCAGCGACCTGCGCAGCGGCGTCCTGGCGGACTGGCGGTCCGGCGCCCGCACCCGGCTGGCCGAGCTGCACGCCCTGCACGAGGAGCGGACCGCGCGCAGCGGCGAACTCGCGTTCCTGCTCGAACCCGATCTCAAGGAGGCCAGGGGCGGCCTGCGCGACGCGGAGGCCATCTACGCGGTCGCTGCCGCCTGGGTAGCTCCCGGGCCAGGGCCACGGGCCCGCGCCGCCCAGGAGGCCATCCTGGACGCGCGGCACGCCCTGCACGAGGTGACCGGCCGGGCCAGCGACCGGCTGGTGCTCCAGGAACAAGACGAGGTGGCGGGGGTCCTGGGCCTGGCCGACGCCGATGCGCTGCTGTGTCATCTGGCCGGGGCCGGGCGGACCATCGCCTATTCGCTCGATCAGTCGCTGCGCCAGGCTCAGCGCAGCCGGGGCGGTACCACCGGCTCCGCGGGCTTGGGCGCCGTCGGGCGCGGTGCCGCGGGCGTGCCCGGTGGTGTGCCCAGGGCCGGCCGCCTGCGCGGTGGCCGGGCCAGGAGCGGCCCGCAGCGGCGGCCGCTGGCCGACGGCCTGGTCGAGCAGGACGGGGAGGTCGTGCTTGCGCGGCCCGCAGATCCCACCGCAGACCCGGTGCTTGTGCTGCGCGCCGCGGCCGCGGCCGCCGAGGCCGGCCTGCCCCTGGCGCCGCGCACGCTGGCCCGGCTCAAGGAATGCCCGCCGCTGCCCGTGCCGTGGCCGGCCGCTGCCCGCGACGCCCTGGCCATGCTGCTGGGTACCGGGCAGGCCGCCATCCCCGTATGGGAAGCCCTCGACCAAGAGGAGATGCTGCCCGGCCTGATCCCCGACTGGGAGCGGGTTCGGAACCGGCCGCAGCGCAACCCGCTGCACACCTTCACCGTGGACCGGCACCTGGTCGAGACGGCCGCCAGGGCCGCCGCGCTGACCAGGGACGTGTCCCGTCCCGACCTGCTGCTGATCGCCGCGCTGCTGCACGACGTAGGCAAGGGCTGGCCCGGTGACCACCGGGTGACCGGGGAGGTGGTGACCAGGGACACCGCGCGCCGAATCGGCCTGGCCGAGGCAGATACCGAACTGGTCGCCGGCGCGGTCCGGCACCACCTGCTGCTCCCGCACACGGCGACCCGCCGGGATCTCGACGACCCGCAGACCGCCGCCCAGGTCGCGGCCACCGTCGGTGGCCGCCCCCTGCTGGAGTTGCTGCACGCCCTGGCGATCGCGGACGGCCAGGCAACCGGCTCGGCCGCCTGGAACGACTGGAAGGCAGGCCTGGTCGCCGACCTGGTGCGCCGCGTCGAGGGCGTGCTTGGCGGCCAGCCTCCGCCCGCCCCGCTGTCGCTACGGCCCGGCCAGATCGCGCTCGCCGAGGCCGGCCAGCCCGCGGCGATGGTGACCGGCCCGGAGGTGACGGTCGTGGCACCCGATCGCCCCGGGCTGCTGTGGCAGGCGGCCGGGGTGCTCGCGTCCCACCGGCTGGCGGTGCGGTCGGCCAACGCGACGTCTCACGGCGCGATGGCGGTGACCTCGTTCACCTTCGCCCATCCGTACGGCGAGCCACCGGACGCGGCGCTGGTCAGCTCGGAACTGCGGCGGGTGCTGGCCGGCGAACTGAACGTCTCCGACCAGCTCAGGCGCCAGGGCATGCTCGGCGCACCGGCCCGGGGCGCGGGGCGGCCATGGCTCGCGCCGCCCAAGGTCACCCTGGTCGACGATGCCTCGCGGACCGCCACCGTGGTGGAGGTGCGCGCGCACGACGCCCCGGGCCTGCTGTGGCGGATCGGCCGTGCCCTTGGCGAATGCGGCCTGGACGTGCGCGCGGCCCGGGTGGAGACGCTCGGTGCGGAGGCCGTGGACGTGTTCTACGTGGTCCGCGCCGACGGCCGCCCGGTCACCGACGCCCCGACCCGCGGCAAGATCGCCGCCCAGGTTCTCTCCGCGCTGACGGGATAGCTCTGGGCACGGGATGCCCTAGCCTGGAGCACGTGTTCGAGACACTCTCCGACCGGCTGAGCCAGGTCCTTTCCTCGCTGCGGGGCAAGGGCAGGCTGTCGGCAGCCGACATCGATGCGACCTGCCGGGAGATCCGCCTTGTCCTGCTCGAGGCGGACGTGGCCCTGCCAGTGGCCAGGGAGTTCATCGCTCGGGTGAAGGAACGGGCCTCTTCGGAAGAGGTCTCCGCTGCGCTCAACCCGACTCAGCAGATCATCAAGATCGTCCATGACGAACTCATCACGATCCTGGGCGGCGAGACCCGCAGGCTGCGTTTTGCCAAGAATCCGCCGACCGTGATCATGCTGGCGGGCCTGCAGGGCTCCGGTAAGACCACGCTCGCGGCAAAGCTTGCGCTCTGGCTGAAGTCGCAGGGTAACACCCCGCTGATGGTGGCGGCCGACCTGCAGCGGCCGAACGCCGTGCAGCAGTTGCAGGTGCTCGGTGAGCAGGCGGGTGTGCCGGTGTACGCACCGGAGCCGGGCAATGGCGTCGGGGACCCGGTGGCGGTGGCCAGGCAGTCGATCGACGAGGCCAGGCACCACCTGCACAACGTCGTTGTGATAGACACCGCGGGCCGGCTGGGCATCGACCAGGAGATGACGGCCCAGGCGGCCGCCATCGCCGATGCCACGGACCCGGACGAGATCCTGTTCGTGGTGGACGCCATGATCGGCCAGGACGCGGTGACCACGGCCCAGGCGTTCCTGGACGGCGTCGGCTATGACGGGGTGGTCCTGACCAAGCTGGACGGCGACGCCAGGGGCGGTGCGGCACTGTCGATCGCCCAGCTCACCGGGCGCCCGGTGATGTTCGCCTCGACCGGCGAGAAGCTCGCGGACTTCGACGTCTTCCACCCCGACCGGATGGCGTCCCGGATCCTCGACATGGGCGACATCCTCACGCTGATCGAGCAGGCCGAGCGCACGTTCGACGCGGACCAGACCGCGGCGATGGCGGGCAAGCTGGCCTCTGGCGAGGGCTTCACCCTCGAAGACTTCATCGACCAGCTGGCGATGGTGCGCAAGCTGGGGCCGATCAGCAACCTGCTCGGCATGCTGCCCGGCGCGGCGCAGAATAAGGAGCTGCTCAGCCAGGTCACCGACGCGGACCTGGACCATGCCGCGGCGATCGTGAACTCGATGACCCCTGCCGAGCGGCGCAACCCCAAGATCCTCAACGGGTCTCGGCGTGCCCGCATCGCCACGGGCTCAGGAACCACCGTCGGCGAGGTCAACAACCTGGTCGTCCGGTTCCTCGAAGGCCAGAAGATGATGCGCCAGATGCTGGGTGGCGGTGGCATCCCCGGCATGCCGGGCATTCCCGGGATGCGCCGGTCGGCCACCAAGGCCGCGAAGGGCAAGAAGGGCTCTGGCAAGAAGAAGCCCAAGGGCGGGCGCCCCGGAGGGGCACCTGGACGGTCGTCCGGCGGTGCCGGAACGGCCCCGGGCCGCGCTGCGGGCGGTCCCGGCACCCTGGGTGGTGCCGGGCTTCCTGGCCTGGGCGGACCTGGTGGCCTTGGAAACCTTCCCGGCGCCCTGGGTGGCGGTCTTCCGCCTGGCCTGGGTGGTGGGCCGGGCGCACTGCCGCCTGGCCTGGGCGGCAAGGGGCGTTCCGGGGGCGGTGCGCCGTCGGCACCAGACCGTCAGCGTGGCGGCGGCCGGCCCGACCGTCAGCGTGCGGGCGAGACGCCAGACAGCCAGCCTGCGAGCGGAACGCCGGACAGCCAGCCCCCGAGCGCAGCGCCGGACAGCCGGCCCCCGAGCGCAGCGCCGGACAGCCAGCCCGCGAGCGGAGCACCGGACAGCCAGCCTGGCACCAGCGGGCCGCCGGACGGTCAGCGCGGTGACAGCGTGGCGCCCGGCCGCTCACCCGCCAGTACGGCGAACGGTGGCGGTGCGAATAGCGGTGCCGATGACGGCGCGTCAGGGCTGACCTCCAACGACCTCCCCGCCGGATTCACCCCGCCGCCCGGTGGCCGGGGCCGGCTGCTGGGCCGGAAGAACAAGAAGCGCTAGCTTCGCCGAGGCCCAGCGTCTACGCCGTCGATGTCAGCCCGTCTAGCGCCGCCGGTGAGGTCTCGCAGTACACCATCAATCCGGCCACCGGGAAGCTGACCCCCAAATCGCCCAAAACGGTAGCCACCGCGAATGGCCCCATGAGCATCGCGGTCAGTCCCGACGGCAAGAGCGCCTACGTCAACGATTACAACGCCAACGCCATCTCCCCGTACAGCATCAGCCCGGCCACCGGGAAGCTGACCCCCATGTCGCCCAAGACGGTGGCCGCCCCGGGCCGCCCCAACAGCATCAAGGTCGCCCCCGACGGCAACAACGCCTACGTCACCAGCGAAAACAAAGGCGTGCTCTCCCAGTTCGCGATCAGCCTCACCACCGGCAAGATCACGCCCCTGTCACCGGCCACCGTCACCATCCCGCCCAGCGGCTCACTCGGAGTGGCAGTCACCTCCGCAAAATGACCGCCCGGCCACGGCCCGGCACAAGCAAACGCCCACCTGGGGCGGTCACGGTGTAGCCATCACGCTGGAGCAGCCGGATGACTGCGCCCCGCTGCCGCCGCCGGTCAGGCAGAGATCATCGCCCGGCGGCGGATTTGGCAGCCAGCCGCCCAGGGAGGCCGGGGGATCCGACGCTGAGCGCGGCCCGCAGTTCGGTCCGGGAGGTTATCCCGAGCTTCGGAAATGCCCGGTAAAGGTGCGAGCTGACGGTGCGATGGGACAGGTAGAGCATCTGGCCGATCTCACGGTTGCTCAGGCCGTCGGCGGCCATCTGGACGATCTGGAGTTCCTGGGGGGTAAGCCAGTCATGTGCCTCTGGGGTGCGCGGGCGGCTCGTCTCGCCGGTGGCGCGAAGTTGCTGGCGCGCCCGCTCGGACCACGGGATCATGCCGAGAGCGTCGAATGCCTCACGGGCGGCCCGCAGCGGTGCCCGTGAGGCCGCGTTCCGCCGCTGCTGGTGGAGCCATTCCCCGTAGGAAAGCTGCACCCTGGCCCGCAGGAACGGCCACCGGCTCAGGTCCGAGTGCAGCGCGGCCTCGAACAGCACACCGGCCTGCGCATCCTCGGCCAGCAGCGCGCGGGCATAACGCAGGCCCGCATGCAACAGCGGCGACGGGGTCTGCCCGGCCGCTGCCTCCATCTCGTTCACGATGGCCCCGATGCCAGCCGGGTCCCCGCAGCGCCGGGCAGCCTCGGCGAGGTCGGCGACGGTGTTGCACCGGACGGCTTCGTGATAGGCGGGATCCGCGCGGTCATGGATCCGGCGCAGCTCGGTGAGCGCGTCCCCGGGGCGGCCACCTGCCAGCGCCGCGACGCCGCGAGCGAGCTGGACCGCCGCCAGCACCGCACCCGCGCCGATCGGCAGGCATACCCGCTCGGCCTGCGCGGCATGCTCCGCCGCGCCTCCCTGGTCGCCGCGCAGCGCGGCCAGTAGCGCCTGGACGGCCTGGGCCGTGGCCATGATCAGCGGCTGTTTCGTTTCCTGTGCCAGTCGCCGGCTCTCCTCGGCGGCCGGGATCGCCGTGCCCAGATCGCCCAGATGGACGGTGCTCCACGCCTGCAAGGCAAGCGCGCGCGCCAGCAGGCCGAGGCGCCCCTCCGCGCGCAGGCCAGCGGCTGACGCGGCGAGACAGGCCGCGGCGACGTCGAATGCTCCCACCGCCATCGCGGCGTTGCCGGCCAGCCGGGTGGCCGAGGCGTCGGCGCTGGTGGAGCCGGCCAGCCGGGTGACGCGGTCGATGACGGCCGCGCCCCGCCCGATCGGCGCGGCGAACGCGAGAACCACCAGCAGCCGCGGATCGCTCCGGCTGACATCCAGCCGCTCGGCCACCGCGACGACCTCCTCGCGTGCCGCCTGGCCGGGTTCGGCCCACCAGCAGCGCAGCGCCGCACCGTAGAGCAGCTTGAGCGCGAGATCGGTGTCACCGTCGGCACCCGCTTGGCGTGCGATCGCGGCCAGCCCGCGGGCCCTCGAACCGTCGCCCGGCGTGCCGTCCGCGAAGCTCTCCCTGATCCACGCCGCCCGCACTCGTTCCCGCGGCCGCAGATCGAGCGGTTCGGCCTCGCTCAGCAGCCCGGCGACCAGGTCCTCCCGGCCTAGCTCGAACGCAAGCTCGGCCGCGCGCAGCAGCCGCTCTGCCCGGCGACCGCCTTCGCCCAATGCGGCGGCCCGCTGCATCGCCAGGACGGCCGCGGCCACGCCCCCACGCCGAAGCGCCCTCGCCGCGGCCTCCTCCAGTTCGCCGGCCAGGCCCTCGTCCGTGCCGACCACCGATGCCGCCTGGTGCCAGACGCGGCGTTCCGGCTGGCCGGCCAGGACATCGGCCAGCGCGGCATGCGCCGCATGCAGCTGTGAGACGCTCGCCTCCTGGCGGATCGCGGTGCGCACCAGCGGATGGCAGAACCGGTACTCCTCGCCGTCGATCTCCATCAGGCCCGCAGCGGCGGCCGGCTCCAGTACCTCGACCGTCAGGCTGCCGCCCGCCAGGATGGCGGTGCCGGCCACCACCTCGCCAAGCAAGCAGCCGTCGTTGACGGCCGCCACCAGCAGCGCAGTGCGGGTGGCGCCCGGGAGATCGCCTGCCCGGGCGGCGAACGCCCGTTCCAGGCGCGTCGTGAGCGGCAGCCATACCGGCAGCTGCACCCCCTGGCCGAGCTGCCGGAACGCTACCGGCAGCTCCACCAGCGCCAGCGGGTTGCCCGCGGCTTCGTCGAGCAATCGCTCGCGCACGGCGGCCGCCAGGCCGGGTGCGCGGCTGTCCAGCAGCGCTGCCGCGGCCGGCGCCGGCAGCGGATCAATGTGCAAGCCAGGCAGCGCGGCCTCGCCGAGGGGGGTGGTGAAGCCATCCCGGATCGTGGCGATCAGCACGACCGGATCGAACTCCAGCCGCCGTGCGACGAACGCCAGCACATCGCAGGTGGCACGGTCGAGCCAGTGCGCATCCTCGGCGACCACCAGTACCGGGGCCTCCGCCGCGCTCGCCGCGAGCAGGTTCAGCGCCGCGAGCGCGGCCAGGAACGGGTCCGGCACGGGTGCCTCGGCCAGCCCGAACGCTGCCAGCAAGGTGTCGCGCTGCGGCGCGGCCAGATCGTCGAGCCGGGGCAGCACCGGGCGCAGCAGCTGGTGCAGCCCGGCAAACGGGAGCTGTGCCTCGGATTGCACGCCGGTGGCCGTCAGGACCAGCATCCCGAGGTCGCGAGCGCGCTGGCTGGCCTCACGCACCAGCGCGGACTTGCCGATGCCGGGCTCACCGCTCAGCACCAGTGAGCCACCACCCTCGCGCACATGATCGAGCAGCCCACCCAGCACCCCCGCCTCGCGCTCGCGCCCGACCAGCGACGTAATCACCCCGAATATCCCCAAAGTAGGTAAATCCCATGCTCACACGGTCACGCCCGGCGGTCCAGCAAAGCGCGGGCGCAGGAAAGACAGTCGCCTGACCCAAGCGAACACCGGCGCCGCAGCCATACCGTCGTGCTGTGCCCTCTCCGCGATCCAGTAGCTCCCCATGAGCAGCACCGTGGGTGCCCGGAACGGGAGCATCCCGACCGTCCTGCTCGTGCATGGCGAGTTCGCCGACGGATCGATGTGGGCAGGTGTCATCGCCGAGTTGCAGGCCGCCGGGCTCGGCGTCATCGCACCGGCCAACCCGCTGCGCGGTCTCGCGGCGGACGCCGCCTACATCGCCAGCGTCGCGGAAGGGATCGACGGCCCCGTGGTGCTCGCGGGCCACTCCTACGGCGGCGCGGTCATCACCGCCGCCGGGCCCGCCGCAGGCAACCTCACCGGCTTGGTGTACGTCGCCGCCTTCGCTCCCGACGAGGGCGAGAGCGTCCTGGATATCAACGGGCGCTTCCCCGGCAGCCCACTGCTAGCCGCCCTGCGCCCAGCCACTTATGGCGGGGTGGCCGGCGACCGGTGCGTGGAACTGTACCTCGACCGCGATGCCTTCCCTGGCTTGTTCGCCGCCGACATGCCGCGCCGCCAGGCCAGCGCTGCGGCCGCTGCGCAGCGTCCCGTCGCGGCCGCCGCATACGCGGAGAAGTCCTGCGCGGCTGCCTGGAAGGCCGTGCCCAGCTGGTATCTGATCGCGACCGCCGATCGGTTGATCACGCCCGAGGCCCAGCAGTACATGGCCCGGCGCTCCGGCGCGCATACCACCGAGATCAGCGCATCGCACGCCGTCGCGCTGACCCAGCCCGCCGCGGTGGCCGGGCAGATCGCCGCCGCTGCCACCGCGCCCTGGGCGCACTCCGGGCAGCGGACCTGAACCGCATATACCACCCTGAAGGAGAACCCGCGATGTCCACAGCCAATCCGACCGCAGCCACGGCCACCGAACACGAAACTGAGCAGGTCGAGCGCGCGAACGCGACCGGCCGGACGCCGGTGATGTTCGTCCACGGCCTCTGGCTGCTGCCCAGCAGCTGGGACCGCTGGGCGGAGCACTTCGAGGCCGCCGGCTACGTGGCGCTGACCGCCGGCTGGCCCGACGACCCCGAGACCGCCGAGCAGGCACACGAGCATCCCGAGGTATTCGCGGGCAAATCGATCGGGCAGGTCGCCGACCACTTCGCGGCGATCGCCGAAGCGCTGGACCGCAAACCCGCCGTCATCGGGCATTCCTTCGGCGGGCTGCTCGCCCAGATCCTGGCCGGCCGCGGCCTGGCCGCCGTGTCGGTAGCGGTCGATCCCGCGCCGTTCCGCGGCGTGCTGCCGCTGCCGATCTCGGCGCTGAGGTCCGCATCCCCCGCACTGGCCAATCCGGCCAACCGGCATCGTGCGGTCCCGCTGACCTTCGACCAGTTCCGCTACGCGTTTGCCAACGCGGTCAGCGAAGAAGAAGCCAAGCAGCTCTATGACACCTATGCGGTGGCCGCGCCGGGCCTGCCGTTGTTCCAGGCCGCGGCGGCCAACTTCAACCCCTGGACCGAGGCCAAGGTCGATACCGGCAACCCCGAGCGCGGCCCGCTCCTGATCATCTCCGGGGAGAAGGACCACACCGTCCCGTGGGCGATCGCCAACGCCTCCTACAAACAGCAGGCGCATAACGAAGGCGTGACCGAGATCACCAAGATGCCCGGCCGCGGGCACGCGCTGACCATCGACCACGGCTGGCAAGAGGTTGCCGGCACCTCGCTCACGTTCGTCCAGCGCTTCGCGCCCGCGGCGGCTGGAGGATGACCCCCCGAGGGGAGACCACCCCATGAATCTCGACCTCGCCGGCAAGGTCGCCGTCGTTACCGGAGCGGGCAAGGGCATCGGCATGGCCGTCACGAAGGCCCTTGCCAGCGAGGGCGCCCTCGTGGTGGCCGGCTCGAGGACCACGGGCACCCTGGACGGCCTTACCGGGGTGTCTCCCGTGGCGGTCGACCTGGCCGCGACGGACGGCCCCGCCGGGCTGATCCAGCATGCGATCGACGAGCACGGCCGGATCGACGTGCTGGTCAACAACGTCGGTGCCGTCCACATGCGGCTGGAGGGCTTCTTCGGCACCAGCGACGACGATTTCGCCTGGGCGATGGAGATGAACTTCTTCATTGCGCTACGGGCCAGCCGCGCGGCCCTGGCCGCGATGGTGGCACAAGGCACCGGGGCGATCGTCAACGTCGCGTCCGTGAATGCCTTCTTCCAGCCGGACGCGGCCACCATCGACTATGGAGCCGCCAAGGCAGCTCTGGTGAACCTGACCAAGACCCTCGCCCAGGAATTCGGCCCCCGCGGCATCCGCGTCAACGCGGTCTCCCCAGGCCCCGTTGCCACCGACCTGTGGCTCGGCGACCATGGTGTGGCTCAGACTGTGGCCCAGGCCACCGGCGTCGACGCCGACACCGCCCGCAAGACGATCATTGCCGGGATCGGCGGCTTCGCTACCGGCCGTTTCACCACGCCCGAGGAGGTCGCCACGCTGATCACGTTTCTGGCATCCGGCCGCAGCGGCAACATCACCGGTGTCAATTACGTGATCGACGGCGGCCTGATCAAGACAACCTGACCGGCATCACCGGGGCGTTACCTCCCCATGGGCCAGGTCCTCACGATCACGGCCGAGAGCGCCGGCCGAGGGAGCAGGTGGGGTGGTGAGTACGTTCTGGTGCGCGGTGTCTGGCACAATGGCTGGGTTACCTCGTCCGTCGGTCAGTGACGCCCTCTCACGCTCGCTGGCCCGGGCCCGTCCGGGGCATGCCGCCGGTCCCCACCTGGCGCGTTCGTCACCGCATTAGAGCTTCATGGGAGAAGAGCCTCAGCCGTGGCTGTCAAGATCAAGCTCAAGCGCATGGGCAAGATCCGTGCGCCGTATTACCGGATCATCGTCGCCGATGCCCGCACCAAGCGGGACGGCCGGGCGATCGAAGAGATAGGCAAGTATCACCCCAAGGTCGACCCGTCCCTCATCGAGGTGAACTCCGACCGTGCCCAGTACTGGCTGTCGGTCGGAGCGCAGCCGACCGACCCGGTGCGCAAGCTTCTCGAGATCACCGGCGACTGGCAGAAGTTCAAGGGCCTGCCCGGCGCCGAGGGCACCCTGAGGACCGCCGCGCCGAGGCCGGACAAGAGGGAGGCGTTCGCCGCGGCCGTCGCCGAGACCGTCAAGGACCTCAAGGTCAAGGGCGGTGATGCCAAGGCAGGTGGCGCCAGGGCCGCCGACGGCAAGGCGGCGGAGACCAAGACCGACAGGGGCAAGGCGCGCAAGCCAGCCGGTTCGGCCGACAAGCCCGCCGGTGGCAGGGCTGCCAAAGACACCGAGGCCAAGAGCGGCGCCGCCAAGGACACTCCGGCCAAGGACAGTGCGGCCAAGGACGCCCCGGCCAAGGACGCCTCCGCGGCCCAGGACAGTGCGGTCAAGGACGGCGCCAAGGCTGGCGCTGCCAAGGACGGCGCTGCCAAGGACGGCGCAGCCAAGGACGGCGCAGCCAAGGATGGGGCAGCCGAGGACACCGAGGCCAAGAGCGGCACCGCCAAGGACGCCCCAGCCAAGGACACCGAGGCCAAGAGCGGCGCCGCCAAGGGCGGCGCGGCCAAGGACGCCCCGGCCAAGGAGAGCACGGCCCAGGAGAGCACGGCCAAGGACGGTGCTGCCAAGGAGAGCACGGCCCAGGCCGGTGCTGCCAAGGAGAGCACGGCCCAGGAGAGCACGGCCCAGGCCGGTGCTGCCAAGGCCGGTGCTGCCAAGGCCGGTGCTGCCAAGAGCGGTGCGGCCAAGGGCGCTGCTAAGGACGAGGCGGTCAAGAGCGACGCCGCGGACTCCGCCAGCGAGGAGGCCACCGCTGCCGAGAGCGAGCCCACTGCTGCCGCAGCGTCGGCCGCCGGGCAGGACGGCGAGGCCTGAGGTGCTCCAAGAGGCGCTCGAGCACCTGGTCAAGGGCATCGTGGATCACCCTGACGATGTCCGCGTCGCCAGCCACGGGCTCCGCAGGGGCCGGGTCCTTGAGGTCCGCGTTCACCCGGACGACCTGGGCAAGGTGATAGGCCGGGGCGGGCGCACCGCCCGGGCGCTGCGCACCGTCATCGGCTCCCTGGCAGGCGGCCGTTATGTGCGGGTCGATCTGCTGGATGTGGACGAGGTCAGGTAGCTGAGGCCGCCTACCGGCGTCGGCTGCTCGCCGCCGTGAGGCGGCTTCGCGGTGGCCCGCGTGGTTTACGGACACTCGGAGCCCCCGGATCGCGCGGTCGCGCGGCAGGCTGGAGAGCTCGCGGCAGGCTGGAGAGCTATGGAAGAGTCCCTCGTGGTTGGCAGGATTCTCCGGCCGCACGGGCTCCGCGGGGAGTTGTCGGTCGAGGTCCGCACCGACGATCCCGGCGAGCGGTTCGCGGCCGGTTCCGTGCTCGCCACCGACCCGGTGGAGGCGGGCCCGCTGACCGTGACAGCTTCGCGGTGGCACTCCGGGCGGCTGCTGGTCAGTTTCGCGGGGATCGAGGACCGCGGGGACGCAGAAGCGCTGCGTGGCATCTGGCTGACGATCGCCGCCGCCGACATTTCCTTGCCGCAGGACCCGGACGAGTTTCATGATCACCATCTCACCGGGCTGACCGTGGTCACCGTGTCCGGAGACCTGGTGGGCACCGTCACCGACGTACTGCACACCGGCCAGGACCTGCTTGCGGTGACCCCGCCGCCAGGGACGTCAAGGCAGGCCGAGGTGCTCGTGCCCTTCGTGGCGGCGATCGCCGTCGAGGTGGACCTGGCCGGTGGGCGGCTTGTCATCGACCCGCCGCCCGGTCTGCTCGACCTCGGGCAGGCCGGTTCCGATGGCGGACAGGCGGGCGGAAGCCGTGAAGGTTGACGTCATCACGATCTTTCCCGAGTACTTCAGCCCGCTGCGGGTCTCCCTGCTGGGCAGGGCGGCCGAGCGCGGCCTGATCGAGTTCGCCGTCCACGACCTGCGTACCTGGGCCCACGACGTGCACAAGAGTGTGGACGATACGCCGTTCGGCGGGGGACCGGGCATGGTGATGAGCCCGGTCCCGTGGGGTGAGGCGCTCGACGCGGTGCTGGGGCCACAGGCACCCGGCACCAGGCTGGTCGTGCCCACTCCGGCGGGCGTACGGTTCCGGCAGGAGGCGGCCGCCACGTACTCGCGTATGGCACATCTTGTGTTTGCCTGTGGGCGATACGAGGGGATCGACGCGCGCTTTGCCGAGGACGCGCGCGCCCGCGTGCCGGTCGACGAGGTGAGTGTCGGGGACTACGTGCTTTCTGGGGGTGAGCCGGCGGTCCTTGTGATGATCGACGCGATCTGCCGGCTGCTGCCAGGGGTGCTCGGGAATGCCACCTCCGCGCCAGATGACTCGTTCGGCGGCGGGGCCGGGCCAATGGCCGGGCTGCTGGAGGGCCCGGTTTTCACCAGGCCACGGGTGTGGCGGGAGCGTGAGGTGCCTGCGGTCCTGCTCTCCGGAGACCATGCCGCCATCGCGCGGTGGCGGCGCGACGAGGCCCTGCGCCGCACCGCGGCCTTGCGGCCCGATCTCATGGCGGCGCTGCCCTCGGATACCCTGGATCGCCGCGATCGGGAGGTGCTCCATGAGGCTGGCTTTCCGGTCCCGGGCGAAGATATGGCACACTGAAACCGCCGCCTGCCGGAATTCTCACCGGGCGGGGACGCTTTTCGCGCTAAGCGACCACGACAGACCATAACCATGCATCGCCTCGTGCCGAACAGGCGCGTGCGCGAGGATCACTGAGGAACGCCAGCCATGCACACCGCCATTGCCGACCTGGAACAGGCGCAGATTCGCCCCGACATCCCGGGGTTCCGCCCTGGAGACACATTGAAGGTGCACGTCCGGGTCGTTGAGGGAAACCGGACCCGGATTCAGGTCTTCCAGGGTGTGGTGATCCGGCGCCAGGGCGGCGGGGCCAGGGAGACGTTCACCGTCCGCAAGATCAGCTATGGCGTCGGGGTGGAACGGACATTTCCGGTCCACAGCCCGTCCATCGACAAGATTGAGGTCGTCAGCCGCGGCCGGGTGCGCCGGGCCAAGCTGTACTACCTCCGGTCGCTGCGCGGAAAGCGTGCGCGGATCAGGGAGCGTCGCGAGACGCCCGCGCAGTAGCTGGACGTGGAATCGCTCGTAAGGGGGAACGTGGCGCCTGGCACCGGCGTGAGGCTGCCCGCAGGGCAGCAGGATCGCCGCTGTGAGAACCCGGCGCTAGGCTCGATGCGATGAATGACGACCGGGATACTCGGGGCGAAGAATTGTCCACAACTGACGGACGCGCGCGCCCGGGCCAGGTCGATGGCCAGCAGTTCGGCGGCGTACCCGGTGATGGCGCCACCGCGGGCCCGGAGGGCGGGGGGTTCGGCGGTCCGACCCCGGCACCCTGGCCCGGAGGTTCCGGCGGGGCGTTCGGCGACGGCGGGGCGTTCGGTAACGGGGGGACATTTGGCGGCCCGGCCGCCGACGTACCCAGGACCGTGACCGGGGACGGCGTGGCCGGAGGCACCGGGGGCGGCCAGCCGGGGGCAGGTGCCGGCGGGGCATCGGGGCAGGCTCCGCCGCGCGGGAATGCCGCAGGCGAGCCACGGCGGGGGCGGCGCCGGGCCAAGCGGCGGCCGAACATGTCCTGGTGGGTGGAGTTGCCCATCCTGCTGGTCTTCGCGCTCGTGCTGGCCCTGCTCATCAAGAGCTTCGTGGTGCAGGCGTTCTTCATCCCGTCGTCGTCGATGGAGAACACCCTGGAAATCGGCGACAAGGTCCTGGTCAACAAGCTTGTCTACGACTTCCGGTCGATCCACCGCGGCGACGTCGTCGTGTTCAACGGCGATGGTTCCTGGGATCCGGTCCCCGTGCAGCCCGCGCCGCTGCTCAGCCGGGTCTGGGACTCGATCTCCGGGCTTTTCGGCACCGCGCCGGGAGTGCACGACTACATCAAGCGGGTCATCGGGGTGCCCGGTGACCATGTGGCCTGCTGTAACCGCCACGGCCAGGTCACGGTCAACGGCGTGCCGCTCAGCGAGAAGTCCTACCTCTACCCTGGCGACGCGCCGTCCGAGCAGCGGTTCAGCATCATTGTTCCGGCGGACCGGTTGTGGGTGATGGGTGATCACCGCAGCGTGTCCTGGGACTCCCGCGGCCACATGAGCGACCCGGGTGCCGGGACCATCCCGGAGAACCACGTGGTGGGCCGGGCGTTCGTGATCGTCGCGCCCATCAGCCGGTGGCGGCTCCTGCCCATCCCCGCCACGTTCCAGCAGCCGAAGCTGACGGCTTCTGGCGTGGCCGCGCTGGCGGCGAACCCGGCGCTGGGCGGGTTGCACGTCCTGCGGATCTCTGGCGCGTCCGTGCTGGGCGCGCTGGCGCTGCCCGGCGCGCCCGCGGCGGCAGGAGTGGTCGCTGCCTTGCCGCTCACCCTGTTGCAACGCCGCCTTCGCCGTCGGCTCCGCGGGCGGTTCCGCCGCCCCGGGGGACCCGGACGTGGGCCCGGGTGACGCCATGGCCGTGCTCCCGGCGCGCCATCCCGGCTATACCCCACGGAGTGCGGCTGGCCTCACCGGCTACGAGCGGGTGCTGGCGCGGGCCGGGCTGTCCCCCGTGGCCGGGATCGACGAAGCAGGACGGGGAGCCTGCGCGGGCCCCCTTGTGGTAGCTGCCGTCGCGTTCGGGCTTCGTGGGCTCGCGGGACTCCGCGGTGTCGCCGACTCCAAGGCACTCACCGCGAAGGCGCGGGAGAAGGCCTACGACGAGGTGGTGACGACCGCCCTGGCCTGGTACGCGGTGGTCATACCGTCCACGGAGATCGACGAACTGGGCTTGCACGTGTGCAATATCGCCGGCATGCGGCGGGCCCTGGCCGGGCTGGCCTGCCAGCCCGGCTATGTGCTCACCGACGGCTTCGCGGTGCGCGGGCTGGGCGTCCCAGCCCTGGCGATGTGGAAGGGCGACGAGGTCGCGGCCTGCGTGGCCGCCGCCTCGGTGGTGGCCAAGGTGACCAGGGATCGCATCATGCGCGACCTGCATCTGCGGTACCCGGAGTACGGATTCGCCCGGCACAAGGGATATTCCACGCCTGCTCACATGAGGGCGCTCGGCGCGCACGGGCCGTGTCCCGAGCACCGGCGCTCGTTCGTGAACGTGAGCAGTGTGACCTGCGGTGACAAGGACCCGCGGGCGGCATGCAGTGACCCGGGTGGCGACGCGGCCAGCGACGTGGGCGGCGGCCTGGACCACGAAGCGGCCTGGAGTGATGCTGCCAGGAGAATTGACTTATGGTTGATCTCAGCTGGGCTGTAGCTCCTGTCGCTGCCTGATCGGAGGGGAGACCATGAGCGCGGAGGATCTCGAGAAGTACGAGACCGAGATGGAGTTGCAGCTCTATCGGGAGTACCGGGATGTCGTGGGCCTGTTCACCCACGTGGTCGAGACTGAGCGCCGCTTCTACCTCACCAATCAAGTGGAGCTGAACGTCCGGACCGCCGATAACGGCGAGGTCTACTTCGAAGTCGGGATGCAGGACGCCTGGGTGTGGGACATGTACCGGCCTGCCCGTTTCGTGAAGAACGTGAAGGTCGTGACGTTCAAGGACGTCAACATCGAGGAGCTTGCGCAGAGCGACTTCGAGGTCCCCGACCCCAAGTAATTTCGAGCTCCTGGCCCAGGTGGGGATGTCCCTGACCCCAAGCAGGTACCGCCACTTGTGCCCGGAGCAGGCCGGCTCGGGCTGGGCGCTCAAGTATCGGCTTGGCGCGCGCGGCCGGTCGTTGGCCGGTCGCCGGCTGGTGATGTCCCGGGCAGAGGATCCCCCGTCCACTGGAGCACGCGGCGCCGACAACCGGATAGTTCTGTCCACAGATGGCGCATTCTGTGCTGGTTATCCACAGCTCGCGAAGCCGTTCAGCGGTCACCTGCCAGCCTCCGGCACTGTCGGTGTGGAGGTGGTGGCGAGTGAATGCCAAAGACGAACTGGGCCGCGAGGGCGAGCAGGTGGCCGTGGAGTACCTGGAGCGGGCCGGCCTGCGGGTGTTAGACCGCAACTGGCGGTGCGCGGACGGCGAAATCGACATCGTGGCCGCAGAGCGGCGGGTGATGGTGGTCTGCGAGGTGAAGACCCGTTCGGGCACCACGTTCGGTACTCCGCTCGAGGCGGTCACCCGGGCCAAGCTGGCCAGGCTCAGGCGGCTGGCCTCCCGTTGGCTCGTAGCGCACGGGGTGCTATTCGACGAGGTCCGCATCGACGTGGTCGGCCTGATCCGGAGGCCGTCCGGCGACTACGAGATCGAACACGTCCGGGGGGTGGGCTAGGTGCCGGTTGCCCGGACGCACTCGATCGCTCTGGTCGGGGTGGAGGGGTATCCGGTGGAGATAGAGACCGACCTCGCCAACGGGCTGCCCTGCCTGCTCCTGGTGGGGCTGCCGGACACCGCGCTGCGGGAGGCACGCGACCGGATTCGTGCCGCGATCATCAACAGCCACGAGCAATGGCCGCAGCGCCGGGTCACGGTGGGCCTGTCCCCGGCGAGCCTGCCCAAGCGGGGCAGCGGTTTCGACCTCGGTATCGCGCTGTCGATCCTGGCGGCCGCGGGCGCTATCCCAGGAGCGGCCATCGACGGCGTGGCCTTTCTCGGGGAACTCGGCCTGGACGGGCGGTTACGCCCGGTTCGCGGTGTCCTGCCGGCGATGGCCGCCGCCGCGGGCGTGGGTTTCGCCAAGGTGGTGGTGGCCCAGGCGAACGCCGCGGAGGCGGCACTGGTGCCGGGGCTGCGGGTGGTCGGGGCGCCCACCCTCGCCGGATTACTGGCCTGGCTGCGCGGCGAACCGGCCCGCCGGAACGAGGAAGTCGACTGCGCGCCGGGGCAGCCTGAGCAGCCATCTGGGCCGTCGCCGGGACGGGCCCTGGCCGGGGCACCGGGGGCGGGCGGGGAGGTCCCGGCCCGGACGCCTGCCAGCCGTGGCCAGCGACCGCGGCCCAGGCCCGACCTGTCCGAGGTGCTCGGCCAGCCTGCCGCCCGCAGGGCCGCAGAGATCTGCGCGGCCGGTGGCCACCACCTGTCCCTGCTGGGACCGCCGGGAGCGGGCAAGACCATGCTCGCCGAACGGCTTCCCACGGTCATGCCCGTGCTGAGCCGCACCGCCGCGCTGGAGGTCACCTCCATCCATTCGGTGGCCGGGACGCTTCCGGCGGGAAGCCCGCTCATGACCGAGCCACCGTTCTGCGCCCCTCACCACACTGCTACGAAGGCGGCCATCGTCGGCGGGGGCAGCGGGATTCTCCATCCGGGTGCCGCCTCCCTGGCGCATCGCGGATTCCTGTTCCTCGACGAGGCGCCCGAGTTCGCCAGGGACGTCCTTGACGCCCTCCGGCAGCCACTGGAATCGGGCGAGGTCGTGGTGGCCCGCTGCGGGCTCACGGCCAGGTTTCCGGCCAGGTTCACACTGGTTCTCGCGGCCAACCCGTGCCCGTGCGCCAAGGGGACGGCAACCGGCGCGAGTTGCAGTTGTACGCCCGCCGCCAAACGGCGCTACCTGGCCCGGCTGTCCGGCCCGCTGCTTGACCGGGTAGATGTCAAGGTGGAGTTGCTCCCGGTCAGCCGCGCCGAACTCCTGAGCGACCGCCACTTCGCCGAGTCCAGCCCCGTGGTTGCGGCCCGCGTCGCGGCAGCGCGAAAGCGGACGGCGGCGAGGCTCAAAGACACCCCCTGGCGGCTCAACGCCGAGATCCCCGGCAGCGAACTCCGCCGGGCCTTCCCGCCCTCGCCTGGATCGCTCGCCCCTCTGGAGCGGGCGATGGACCTGGGGCAGATCAGTGCGCGCGGCGTCGATCGGGTGATCCGGGTGGCATGGACGCTGGCCGACCTCGCCGGAATCGCACGGCCGACGGTCAGCGAGACCGGTTATGCCCTCGGATTGTGGCTGGGGGCCGGATCGTGAGCACTCCGGCCGAGGCGGAGCGGGTTGCCCGTGCCGCCCTCACCTGGGTCGCCGAGCCCGGAGACCCGGCCATGGGTGAGCTGTTGCGCGGCTGCACCCCGGTGGAAATCGTGGCTGCCCTGACCGAGGGCCGGATGCCGCGCATGACCACCGAGCCCGCGGACGGCGCGACGCCGGAAACCGGTGACCCCGGCGGCCGCGTGCCCGCGGGCGGCCGCGTGCGCAGCGAGGTACCGACGGGCAGCGGTGTGCTCTGGGAGGCCAGCGCCGGGCCTGCCGGGGCCGCGCCAGCCGGTACCGCGCCCGGGGCCTGGCCGGACGGCATACCTCGCCTGGAGGGCGTCCTGCGCCGCTGGTCGGCCAGGCTGGGCGAGGTGCCGCCAGAACCCGAACTGGCCGCCTGGTGGCGCGACGGCATCCGGCTGGTCATCCCCGGTGACACGGAATGGCCAAGCCAGCTCGACGTGCTTGGCCAGGCCCGCCCCTGGGGGCTGTGGGTGCGTGGGCACGCGGACCTGCGTTACGCGTGCCTGCGGTCGGTCTCGGTGGTCGGGACCAGGGCGGCGACCGGGTACGGCAGCTACGTCTGCGGCGAGATGGCCGTGTCGCTCGCCGACGCCGGCTGGACGATCGTGTCCGGGGGCGCGTTCGGGATTGACGGCTGCGCGCACCGCGGTGCGATCGCCGTGGCCGGCGTCACCGTCGCGGTCCTGCCCTGCGGCGTGGACCTCGCCTATCCCCAGGCTCATGAGGGGCTCTTCCGGTCGATCAGGGAGCAGGGCGCGCTGGTCAGCGAGTGGCCACCGGGCCGGATGCCGACCAAGCACGGGTTCCTGGTCCGCAACCGGGTGATCGCCGCGCTGAGCCGCGGCACCGTGGTGGTGGAGGCGGCGCTGCGCAGCGGGGCGCTCAACACCGCACGCCATGCCCACGGCCAGTGCCGGCCGCTGATGGCCGTGCCCGGGCCGGTCACGTCTCCGCAGTCGGCCGGCTGCCACGAGGCGATCAGGGAATGGGGCGCGGTGTGCGTTACCGGCGCGCGGGATGTGATGGAGTTGCTGGAGTTCTCCGGGGACGAGCCGCCGCCCGGGCAGCGGCGCGGCCCCGTGCTTGCTCGCGACCTGCTCGGCCCGGTGGACGCCCGGGTTCTGGAGGCTGTCCCGGTCCGGACCGGGTGGGGGCCCGCCAGGATCGCGATCGCCGCCGGGGTGGACTTCGACACGGTCATGCGCTGCCTGGGCGGGCTGGCCGCGGCCGGGTTCGTGGAGCGCTGCGAGCGCGGCTGGCGGCTGCGGCGGCCGCAACCCCGGTCGCATGTCGGGCCGAACGCATGAATGCAAGATTCCTGCCCGATATCGGGCAGGAATCTTGCATTTCCGTACAGATATAAGCCATCCTGCTAGAGTGACGAGCGCAGTACAGGCGCATGAGGAACTCGTGACCCACCTGACTCGCACCAGCCCGCTCAGCCAGGGCGAGGCGGCACGGGTCGTGGCAGAGGTACTTGGCTACTTCGGCGAATCCGTGGAGGAGTTCGT
Organism: Streptosporangiaceae bacterium; assembly: GCA_036497045.1. Classification (GTDB taxonomy): domain Bacteria; phylum Actinomycetota; class Actinomycetes; order Streptosporangiales; family Streptosporangiaceae; genus DASXKD01. The sequence goes on from DASXKD010000538.1 coordinate 35,887, forward strand.
GCGCCGGCGCCACCGTGAGCTGAAAACAGGGGGGCTCACGAACGAGCAGGTTTTCGCGCGGATCGCGGCCGAACTGCCGGCCAGGCGAGTGGCTCCGCCGCAGTTGTCGCTGCGGCAGCTTCGCCGTGTCGTCTATGGCTGAGCGATCACGCCGCCTGCGCCAGAGAGAGGGAGCGGTTACGTGTGCGGGATCGTTGCGCATGTGGGGAGCCGGGATTGTGTGCCCATCCTGCTGGAAGGGCTGGCTCAGCTGGAATATCGCGGATATGACTCCGCCGGGCTTGCCGTGCTGTCCCGTTCCGGCGGCATGCGCGTGCACAAGGCCAAGAGCCGGGTCGCGGGCCTGGGGTCGACCCTCCCCGCGCGGTTCAAGGGCGGCCCCGGCATCGGCCATACCCGGTGGGCGACCCACGGCGAGCCGAACGACATCAACGCCCACCCGCACGTCGTCGGGCCCGTTGCAGTGGTCCACAACGGGATCATAGAGAACGCCGACGAGCTGCGGGCCAAGCTGATCGCCGAGGGCGCGGAGTTCGTCTCTGATACCGACAGCGAGATCCTGGCACACCTGATCGCCCGGGCAGGCGGCTACCTGCCGGGACCCGGCGGCACGGCGGACGGCCCCGGCGCCCCGGAGCAGGCCGGCGCCCCGGAGCAGGCCGGAATCCCAGAGCAGGCCGGGATCCCCGGGCACAAAGGTTCGGCGAACGGCGGCACGGCGCACGGTAGCGGCACCACGGCAAAGGCCGGCGGTGCGCGAAGCGCCACGAAGGCCGGCCGCACTAGCGGCACCGTGGCCGGCCCAGAGGGAGGCGGTGATCTGGAGGAGGCGGTGCGCCAGGCACTCACCTCCGTGGTCGGCACCTACGGCATCGCGGTACTCGATGCCCGCTACCCCGACCGGGTCGTGGCCGCGCGGAACGGCAGCCCGGTCGTGCTCGGCATCGGCGACAAGGAGATGTTCGTCGCCTCGGATGTCGCCGCCCTGGTCCGCTACACCCGCCAGGTGGTGCACCTGGACGACGGCGAGGTGGCGACGGTCCGCGCGGACGGCTTCCGCACCTCCACGATGGACGCCCGCACGACCACCCACGAGCCGTCGCTCATCGATGCCGACCTGCGCTCCTACTCCGCCGACGGTTACACGCACTTCATGCGCAAGGAGATCCACGAGCAGCCCAGGACCGTGGAGCGGGCGCTGCGGGGCCGGATCGAGGAGCGGTTCAACACCGCTCACCTGGGCGGGCTGAACATCGACGCCCGCGAGGCGCGGGCCATCAGGCGGGTCAAGATCCTGGGCTGCGGCTCGGCCTTCTACGCCGGGCAGGTCGGCGCGCAGCTCATCGAGGAACTCGCCCGGATCCCGGCGGACGCCGAGGCCGCATCTGAGTTCCGGTACCGCAACCCGGTAGTCGAGGCGGACACGCTCTACATCGCGGTGAGCCAGTCCGGCGAGACCCACGACACCCTGGCCGCGGTCAGGGAACTGAAGCGCAAGGGCGGCCGCGTGATCGGCGTGGTCAACGCGGTCGGCAGCGCCATCGCCCGGGAGTGCGAGGGCGGCGTGTACCTGCACGCCGGCCCGGAGATCTCGGTCACCTCCACCAAGACGTTCACCGCGACCTGCGTGGTGTTCTCGCTGCTCGCCCTGCACCTCGGGCGGATCCACGACCTGTCCCCGGCGGACGGGGCCCGCGTCGTCGCCGGTTTGCACGCGCTGCCCGGGCAGGTCACCCAGATCCTCGCCGAGGAGGAGCGGATCGCGGAGCTGGCCAAGGACCTCGCCGGCTACCGCGGCATGTTCTTCGTCGGCCGGGTCCGGGGCTGGCCGATCGCCAGGGAGGGTGCGCAGAAGCTCAAGGAGGTCTCCTACCTGCACGCGGAGGCCTACCCGGCGAGCGAGCTCAAGCACGGGCCACTGGCGCTGGTCGGTCCCGACCTGCCGACCGTCGCCATGGTGCCCGACGACGAGCTACGCGACAAGAACATCTCCACGCTGGGCGAGATCAAGGCGCGCCGCGGCCGGATACTCGCGGTCGGCCATGGCACGCTGGATGCAAGGCTCGCCGACGACATGGTGGAGGTGCCCAAGAACGAGCCCGAGCTGGATCCGATCCTGCTGTCGGTGCCGCTGCAACTGCTCGCCTACCATGCGGCGGTCACGCTCGGGAATGACGTCGACAAGCCCCGCAACCTTGCCAAGAGCGTGACCGTGGAGTGAACTGACCGGTGGCATCCCCCGA
>DASXKD010000539.1:0-9757 GCA_036497045.1 Streptosporangiaceae bacterium
GGCGTTCGAGAAGCAGTCCGAGTCCAACGCCATGTGGGCGCTGTCGATCACCCCGCCGTTCAGCATGCCGGTGCTGGCCGGCGCGGGCGGGTACTTCGCCCCGCACATCCGCGCCTACATCCGCCGCAGCGGCGCGCCCGACCACATCGGCGCGCTGGTCGCGGTCAAGGACCGGCGCAACGGCAGCCTCAACCCGTACGCCCACCTGCGGCAGCCAGGCATCACGCTGAAAAAGGTCCGCGCCTCCCCCATGCTCTGGGATCCGGTGCGTTACGACGAGACGTGCCCGTCCTCCGACGGGGCGTGCGCGGTGATCCTCGGTGACCGTGACGCGGCGCAGGCCACCCAGGCCAGCGGCCGCCCGGTGGCCTGGATCCGGGCGACCGCGATGCGCACCGAGCCGACCATGTTCTCCGGCAAGGACCACGTCAATCCCCGGGCGGGCGCCGACTGCGCCGCCGCGCTGTGGCGCGACGCCGGCATCACCAGCCCCATCGACGAGATCGACGTGGCCGAGATCTACGTGCCGTTCTCCTGGTTCGAGCCGATGTGGCTGGAGAACCTGGGCTTCGCCGGGCCGGGTGAGGGCTGGCGGCTCACCGAGGCCGGGGAGACGGCGATCGGCGGGCGGCTGCCGGTCAACCCGTCCGGCGGGGTGCTGTGCTCCAACCCGATCGGCGCCTCCGGGCTGCTGCGTTTCGCCGAGGCGGCGCTGCAGGTCATGGGCAAGGCGGGCGAGCACCAGGTGGCGGGGGCGCGGACCGCGCTGGGCCATGCCTACGGCGGCGGCTCCCAGTACTTCTCCATGTGGGTGGTGGCGGCCACCCCCGGCGAAGGGGTGGCCGCCACCGTACCCGAAACCGGCTAGCCGTTCTTCGCGGTCGGCAGCGTCACCTCCCACAGACCGCGGCCGAACGTTCCGGCCAGCAGCTTGGTATCCGAGCCGTTGATCTTCAGGTCCATGTCCGGTGTGGCTGGCAGGCCAGCACCCACCCGGAACCATTGCAGCGGCGTCGGCGGTGCCTGGCCGCCGCCGGCCGGAGGAACCCTGGCCCAGAACACGCCGAGGTCAGTGGCCACGTACATGGCGCTGCTCGCGTGGTCGAAGACGATGTTCTCGATCGGCGCATTCGGCAGGATGCCGCTCACGCTCGTCCAGGTCGCACCGCCGTTGGTGGTCTCGTAGAGGTGCGAGCCGTCATCCCCGGTGCGGAACCCCGAGAACGCGACCCAGGCCCGGTTCGCGTTCGCCGGGTCGACCGCGATCGAGTTCACCCACAGTTGCGGCAGTCCCGTCATCTGCGTCCAGGTCTGGCCGGCGTCGCCTGTCTTCCACAGGTAGCCGGTGTCGGTGCCGACGTAGATCGTGCTGGCGTACCCGTTCGGATCGGGATTGGTCGCCGCGGGCGCTATCGCCGAGATCGTCGCGTACGTGTTGGCATACACCGGGTCCTGCTCCTCCTCGGGGGGCGGCGGGCCGGGCAGGTCGTTCGGATCCGAGGGGCTGATCTGCGTCCACGTCGCGCCCCGGTCGGTGGACCGGGCGAGCACGTTCCCGCCAAGGTAGAGCACCGACGGGTTGGTAGGGTCGATCACCAGGGGCGCGTCCGCGGTGAACCGCGTCGCGGCGGCGACGTGGCGGCCGAACCGCAGCTGGGTCTGGGTACCGTCGCTGTTGTCCTGGACGCCGCCGCAGTTCCCGTTCTGCGAGCACTGGTAGTAGATGGCGTCGTTGGTCTGGTCGATGGCCACGTAATGGCCGTCACCGCCGCCGTAGGCGTTGAACTGGCTGGTGTCGGTCGGCGATGGGCTGGCCGGTGTCCATGTCCGGACGCTTCCGTTGTCCTGCATGCCGGTGGCCAACCGGTTGTCGTTATCCGCGGCGACCGCGATGTGGTAGGTCTGGTTCCACGGCTCGTAGGTAGCGTGCACCCACGACGAGCTGGTCATCCCGTCACTGTCGGTGTGGTAGATGCCGCCGTCGTTACCGAGGTAGATCCGCTCGGCCGACTGATCGGTCGTGCTGACCGTGCCCGGGTCCCAGGCCATGGTGTGCTGGTCGGCGTGCACGCCGTTGATGCTGGACCAGGTCTGCCCGCCGTCCAGCGACTGGCGCAGGCTGACATCGGCCACGAAGACGTGGTTCTCGTTGCCGGGATCGACCCAGATCCGGCCGAACCACCATTGGTACTCGCTCTCGTTGTTGGCGTGCCCGGCCGTCTGGAACGTGTCGCCTCCGTCGTTGGAAACGAAGAACCCCTTGTCGAATCCGTTGGTGTCACCGCTGACGACGTAGACCCGGTTCGGGTCGGTCGGCGCGACCGCGACGCCGATCCGGCCGAGGCTCGCATCGGAGGCCAGCCCGGTCTGGGCACGGTCATAGCTGGGCAGCGGCGTGGTGATGTCCTGCAGCCGCGTCCAGTTGGCCCCGTCGTCCTCGGAGCGGTACAGGCCCGAGCCGACGCCGCCGTACGTCCGTGCCGCCGGATCACGGTGGTGATCCCACAGTGCCGCGTAGACGTGATCGGGGTTGGCGGGGTCGAGGGCGATGTCGATGCCGCCGGTGGTGGAGTTGGGCGGCGCCAGGGCGAGTTGCCAGGTCTGGCCGCCGTCGGTCGTGTGGTAAATGCCGCGCTGCGGGGATGACGTATAGATCGAGCCTGCCGCCGCGACCCAGACCTCATTCGGGTTGTCGGGGTTGACCACGATCCGGCCGATCGCGGCGCTGTCGGTCAGCCCCACGTTCTGCCAGGTCTGGCCGCCGTCGGGGGACTTGTAGACGCCATTGCCGAAGTAGGTCATGCCGCCTCCGGCCGGGTTCGCCTCGCCAGTCCCTGCCCACAGGGTGCCGTCGGAGCCTATGGCGACCGCGCCCATCGTCTGGGTGTTGGCCGACGGCCAGACCGAGGTGAAGGTCATGCCTTCGTCTGTGCTCTTCCAGATGCCGCCGCCGGCCGCCGCGACATAGATCGTCGTCGGGTTGCTGGGGTCAACGACGAGGTCGACCACCCGGCCGCCGACGTTCGTCGGGCCGATCGGCTGCCAGGGCGTCTTGTCCGGGGCCGGGATCGCGGCGGCCTGCTGCGCTGCCTGGTGCAGCTGAGCCATGGTGATCGGCCGTCCGGAGCTTTCCTTCGCGTAGTAGGAGACCCATGGGCCCTGCGGCCCCCCGTCGCCGTCGCCGCCGCTATCCGCCCGGGCGGCGGTTACGCCGAGGTGGCCGGAATGCCCGGCGGAGAGGTTTGAGATGCCGAAGGCGGCAGCCGTCGCCACGAGCAGGCCAGCCACCACCAGGAACGGAATGTACTTCCTACTACCTAGCGTCAATCGTCGCAACGTAACGTGCTCCTTTCTGGGCACAACGCCGCCCGCGGGCCGCTGCGGGCCCCGGCAGACCAGGTCCCGCAGCGCCAACGGACGCCCCCGGAACGATCGTCCGGCGCGCGCCACGCCCTGTCATCGGGCAAATGTCGAGACTCACCACTGGCTGAGTTAGGCAAATGTCTGGCTGCGGCTGTTCGGCCGCGACGGCCGCATGCCGGGCCCACGGCGGGCGCGGGGAAGGCCCCTGGGATCGGCCGGCGTAACGCTGGCGGGGAGGGCAGCGGTATTACGAATGGAACTCTCGGGTCAATCCCGGTTCAAACGCGCTGATGGGGGCCGCTGAACAGGGAGGAATGTTCTGGTGTCGCCCACCACGCTCCAAGAGCTGGTCGAGGACCTGGCTCAGCAGCTGAATGCCCCGGCACTGATCGAGGACGACGGGCTGCGGATGGTCGCCTATTCGCCCCACGGCGTGCTCATCGACGACATCCGCCGCGACTCGATCCTGGTCAAGCATGCGCCCGCCGCCGTCTCCGGCTGGCTACGGCGGTTCGGTCTGGAGGCCGCAGCCGGTCCGGTGCGCATTCCAAGCGACCAGGACCGCGGAATTCTGGGCCGGCTCTGCGTGCCGGTGAGCTACCGCGGCGCGCGGCTCGGCTATCTGTGGCTGATCGACGATGACGAGCGGCTCGGCAGTACCCAGGTGCGGACCGCGGCGCACGCCGCCGACCAGGCCGGCCTGTTGATGTTCGGCGACATGCTCGGGGAGCGGATGGCCAGCGGGGTGCTTGCCCATCTGCTCTCGCCAGTAGAGGAGCTGCGGGCCGACGCGATGCGCCACATTGATGACAGTGGCCTGCTCGGCCTGCGCGGGCCGGTGATCGCAGTGGTTGTGCGGACTGCCGGTGTGACGGCACCACTGCCACAGCCCGTAGTCGCTGAGAGCCTGCGGGATGTCACCCGAGGGCGATCAGCGGGCACCGTCATCGGCCTGGCCAACGCTGATCATGGCGTGCTTGTCGCGCATGACCAGGGAGCGGCGGCCGGTCATGAGCTGGCCGATGCTGCCCGCGCCAGCCTGCTGTTGCGCCTGCAGCCCGGCGGCACAGGGGCGTCAGTAGTAGCCGGAATAGGCGACCCGTCGATCCTCGCAGACGCTCGCGGCTCCTACCGCCAGGCGAAGCAGGCCGCGCGGGTGGCTGCGACGATCGGGCGCGGCGGCCCCGTCGCACGCTGGCAGGATCTGGGCGTGTATCGCACCCTTGCCCAGCTGCCTACTGACGCCGAGGCAGCCGCCAGCATTGACCCGCGCCTCGCCACCCTGCTCGACCAGGCCGACGGCTCGGTGATCATGACCCTGGAGACCTACCTCGACCTCGCCGGAGACGCGAAGGCGAGCGCCGAGCGGCTCAGCCTGCACCGCGGCACGCTGTACTACCGGCTTCAGAAGGCGGAACGAATAGCCGGGGTCGACCTGCGAAGCGGGTGTGACAGGCTGGCTCTCCACCTCGGCTTCAAGCTCGCCCGGCTCATCGGGCTGTACCCGAAACAGGCATACGAGACTGCCGCTGGGCGATGAGCTGATCGCCCGTCCTACCGACCGTAACTGACCGGGAGGGCCTTGATGCCGTTGAGCCAGCCGGAGCGCAGCCGCTGCACCTGTCCGGCCAGCCGGATGCCCGGCATGCCGTCGGCGATCGCGTTGAAGATCAGCTCGATCTCCAGCTTGGCCAGGTTCACGCCGAGGCAGTAGTGCGTTCCGGTGCCGCCGAAGCCCAGGTGCGGGTTGGGGTCGCGCAGGATGTCGAACCGCTCCGGGGCGCCGAACACGTCCTCGTCGAAGTTGGCCGACCGGTAGAACAGGCCGACCCGCTGGCCCGCCTTGATCTGCTGGCCGCCCAGAGCGGTGTCGGCGAGCGCGGTGCGCTGGAACACCGTCACCGGGGTGGCCCAGCGGACGATCTCGTCCACCGCGGTCAGCGGCCGCTGCGCCTGGTACAGCTCCCACTGATCGGGGTGGTCCAGGAAGGCCAGCATGCCGTGGGAGATCGCGTTCCGGGTGGTCTCGTTGCCGGCCACGGCCAGCAAGATCACGAAGAAGCCGAACTCGTCCGAGGTCAGCTCGCCGCCTTCCAGTTCGGCGTTGACCAGCTTGGTGACGATGTCGTCGCGCGGGCAGGCGCGCCGGTCCTCCGCCATGACCATGGCGTAGCCGACGAGTTCGGCCGCGGCGGCCTGGCTGTCGCCGGCGTAGTCCGGGTCGTCGTACCCGATCATCTCGTTCGACCAGGCGAAGATCTTGCCCCGGTCCGCCTGCGGGATGCCGAGCAGGTCGGCGATGGCCTGCAGCGGCAGTTCGGCCGCCACGTCGGTGACGAAGTCGCCGGTGCCTTCTTCCAGGGCCGTCTGCACGATCGTCGCGGCCCGGGCGGTCAGGGTTTCCCGCAGCCGGCCGATCGCCCTTGGCGTGAAGCCCCGGGACACAATCGCCCGTACCTTGGTGTGCAGCGGCGGGTCGAGGTTGAGCATGATGAGCCGCTGCATCTCCAGCGACTCCTCGGTGACCTGCTGCGCGTGCCGGATGATCGCGGTCTTCTTCTGGCTGGAGTACAGCTCGCTGTCCCGGGAGACCTCCAGCACGTCCGCGTGTTTGGTGACGACCCAGTACCCCTCGTCGTCGAAACCGGAAGCGCCCCGGCGCTGCGAGTTCCACCACACCGGCGCGGTGCGGCGAAGCTCGGCGAACTCGTCCGAAGGCACCCGGTGGACGTAGAGGTCGGGATCGGTGAAGTCGAAGCCCGCTGGGATGCTCGGCCCCGTCATCGCTGCCTCCAGAGTGCCTCCGCTGGAACGTGTTCTACTCGATTCAACCATGCCACCGGAGCTGCGGGAATGCCTACTCCCGCCAGAATCAGAACGTGTTCTAGTATGAGACCAGGCTTGACAAGGGCAGGAGCTGCGGTGGGAACAGCGGTCATCGCCGGGGCGGTGCGCACGCCGATCGGCAAGCGCGGCGGGGTACTGTCCGGATTGCACGCCGCCGAGATCCTCGGCTGCGCGCAGACCGCACTGCTGGATCGGGCCGGTATCGAGCCGGGCGTGGTGGAGCAGGCCGCGGGCGGCTGCGTCACCCAGGCGGGTGAGCAGGCTGGCAACATCACCAGGACCGCCTGGCTGCACGCCGGGCTGCCGCAGCAGACCGGCTGCTTCACCCTGGACGCGCAGTGCGGGTCGGCACAGCAGGCAACGCACCTGATCGCCGGGCTCATCGCGGCCGGCGCCATCGGTGTGGGCGTCGCCTGCGGGGTGGAGGCGATGAGCCGGGTGCCGCTGGGGTCCAACAGAGGCACCGACTGCGGCACCCCCAGGCCGCCCACCTGGGACATCGACCTGCCGAACCAGTACGTCGCCGCGGAACGGATCGCCAAGCGGCGCGGGCTGACCCGGGCCGGCGTGGACGCCTTCGGCCTGCGGTCGCAGCAGTTGGCCCAGGCGGCCTGGGCGCAGGGCCGGTTCGACCGGGAGGTGGTGCCGGTCAAGGCGCCCGTCCTGGACTCCGAGCACCAGCCGACCGGCGAGACCCGCACCGTGGACCGAGACGAGGGCCTGCGGGAGACCAGCATGGCAGCGCTGGCCCGGCTCCGGCCCGTCCTGGAGGACGGCCTGCACACGGCCGGCACCTCCTCGCAGATCTCCGACGGCGCCGCTGCGGTGCTGCTGGTGGATTCAGTCCGGGCCAAGGCGCTCGGCCTGGCGCCGCGCGCCCGGATCCTCGCCCAGTGCCTGGTCGGCGCGGAGCCGTACTACCACCTGGACGGGCCCATCGCGGCGACCGAGCAGGTACTCGACCGCAGCGGTATGAAACTCAGCGACATCGACCTGTTCGAGGTCAACGAGGCCTTCGCGTCCGTCGTGCTGTCCTGGCAGAGCGTGCACCAACCCGATCCGGACCGGGTCAACGTCAACGGCGGCGCGATCGCGCTCGGCCACCCGGTGGGCAGCACGGGTGCCCGGCTGCTCACCACCGCCCTGCACGAACTGGAGCGGCGGGACGCATCCACCGCGCTGGTCACCATGTGCGCCGGCGGCGCGATGTCCACCGCCACCATCATCGAGCGCATCTGAGCGGCTGTCCCGCCTGGCCGGCCAGCACGGAACTACTGCAGGTGCTGGCCCGCCGCCCGCTAGGTGGAAGCCCCGGTCGACGCCCTTGCGTACCCGGACGGAACGGTCGATCAGTTCGCGGAGCGCGTCCCGGTCCACGTCGTCCAGGCGCTTCAAGTACAGGCAGCCCTTCCCGGTCTTGTGCGGGCCGAGTCGCGCCAGCGCCGACCGATGCCGGCCGTGAACTCGCCGACCAGATAGATGGCCAGGTGCTGGCTGCGCGGTGAGAAACTGGCCAGCGCCGAGTCCCCCTCGCGGCCACTGGCGTACCGGTAGTGATAGCTGCCAAAACCAACAATGCTGGTCCCCCACATCACCGGCGGTTCACCGGTGATCTCCTGCATCAGCGCACACAACCGGCGCGCATCCTCGCGTCGCCGCTCATCAGGGACCTGGGCCAAGAACTCCGCTACCGGTGCAGCGGTCCGGCGCATCGCCGGAGCCTTCTTGACCGCCATGCCCTCATGATCACACAGCCACATCCATCTGCCACGACGGACCGCGACGCGATGGCTGGACATCGGCTGCCGCCCGCTGGAGACCGCATTCCATCTCCGGCAGGCGCTTCAACTGCTGGCCGATCCCGGGGACCCCGCTGTCGTCGGCACGATCGAGGAGAACCTCGCGCATCTGTAGCAGCCGCGACCTGCGGCGGCCATGGAGCCCGAGGCGCAGGTTCCCGGAACTGGCCCGGTTAGTGATCGCCGTGGTGGTAGATGCCGAACACGTTTCCGGCCGGGTCGCGGAGCGCGCCAGTCTGCATGTGGTCGTCCACGGCCATCGGGCCATAGATCCGGGCGCCGCCGAGTGATTCGGCCTTGGCCAGCGTCTGCTCGACATCCGCGACGCTGGCGTAGATCGTGGCCCACTTGGCTTCCGCGCTGGAGCCAAGGCCTCCCTGGATGCCGCGCCCGGCACCGGTGTCGGCCATGCCGTAGCTGGACGGGGTGCCGGCGTCGCCGCCGCCGACCGTCCAGCCGAACAGGTCCGCATAGAACCGCTGCGTCCGGCCGGAGTCTGAGCCGAGCACCTCGAACCAGTCGACCGGCTCACCGCTCCCCTCCGACGGGCCAGGCGCCTCGCCCTGTGCCGGATCCGCGGCCTTCACCAGCCCGACCAGCAGGCCGTCCGGGTCGTTGAACATGGCGATGGTCACGGCGCCGCCGAAGTCGGTGACCGGCATGGCCGTCTTCGCGCCGAGCGACTCGGCCTTGTCCAGCACCGCCTGGAGGTCGTCGGCCTCGACGTAGAAGGTGGACCAGGGCTCACCCGTCTGGCTCTTGCCGATGCCGCCGTTGATCCCCCCGCCGCCGTTGGTGTCGATCATCGTGTAGCCGCCGCCCTCGAAGGGCTGCAGCTTCCAGCCGAACAGTTCCCCGTAGAAGGCGACCAGCGGCGCGTCGTCCGGCCCGCCGATCTCGAAGTGCACTACCGCGTTTCCCATGGATGACTCCCTCGTCGTCTCGCCGCCCTGACCTGGCTACTCTCCGCACCCGGCCGTCCTGTTATCCCGACCGGGTCACACGCCGCCGACGTTAGTGGCCGGGTCGGACATTCTCCGCGACCACCAGCGTCGTGATCATGGAACTCGGGGCTGCGAAGGGGTCAGGGGGCGCTCGGCGGTGGTGGCATGTCGGGGCCCCGCTCCGGCGGGGTAGCTGGCCGGGGCTCCGGCGGGGTAGCTGGCCGGGGCTCGGTCGGGCCTGGCTCGGTGGGACCCTGCGCGGGATATGGACTCGTCGAACCCGGTGCCATGGGGCCTGGCGCCGGGGGTGGTGGCGTCGTGAAGTCCGCCGGGGGCGCGCCGGGTGAGCCCGCTGGGCCGGGGGGCGCCGTGGGGTATGGCGGCTCCCAGACTGTGGCACTCGCCGGGCCGGTCGGGGTGTACGGCTGGCCGGCGTGGGCGGCGGTCAGCCGGTAGTAGAGGAGTGTGGCCACGAGTGCCAGGAACGGCGAGATCAGGGTGCCTGCCACGACGTTGTTCACGAAGCTGCGCACGTACAGCGGCAGGAATATGAGGATGAGGCCGATCACGATGGTGAACGCGATCAGGATCAGGAAGACCAGGACGTAGGTGCCGAACACCCGCCACGCGTACCCACGCACGGTCCGCATGCTGTTGCCGAACGCCTCGAATACCCCCGACCCGCCGATCACGATGAAGGGGATGATGAGGCACCAGAATGTCAGCAGGATGAGGCCGGGCACGATGATCAGGACGAAGCCGATCGCGATGCCGATGCCGGCCAGAATGGATGCAGATCGGAAG
>DASXKD010000540.1:0-1818 GCA_036497045.1 Streptosporangiaceae bacterium
GCCCGCCGGTGATCTGGTCAGCGGTTAGGTTAGGCGGCTAAAGCGTCTATCCAGAAGTTCTGCGCATAACCGGCTGTGATGCCTCCCGGATCCGGACCGGCAGTGGCCCCCAGGCCATGGCCACCCTGCGCAACCTTGGCAGGGCGAGCACGGTTTCGGCGAGGGCCAGGCTCTGCCAGAGCGTATGCGCAGAACCACGTCCGCCTCCTGCGTGGAGGGTGATCCACAGCGCGCCGTAGAGCGCGATGAGAACAACCGGGGCCGCGTACAGCATCATCTGAGGCCAGGTGATGCCCTGCCGGCGTGGCCGGCTGCGCTGGCGCGTGGTGTGGCCGGCGGTGGGGCTAGGTGTATGCATGGTGCCTTCTTTCCCCCATCGGTGTGGCCTGGCGGCCACTTGTGTGGTTGGGCTCCGCGGCCGGCGGCGGCGCATGCCGGGGCGGACGGCATCGCGCCATCTCCATGGCCATCCCGCCAGCCGGTGCCCGCGGCCCGGGCGTTGCGCGGGGCAACGCCGCAGGTTCACGCGAGGCAGCTGCCTGCGGGTGCCGATGTCGGGTAAGAGCGCGGTTATCCGCGGGGGATAAGAATTCGTGAGATCTGGGCGAGGTGGTCGACCTCTTCCGCGGCGACGTGGGCCTCATACAGCTCGATCGAGATCGGGCCGTGCTCTCCGTGGCGGCCGGTGCGTGTCCACGCCGCGCCCTCCAGGGCCTCGAGCTCGGCGAGATGCTGGGCACGCAGGCGGCCGAGCCTGCTCAGTTCGGCCGCGAGGTCCCAGTCGATGTAGCGGCGCTGTTGGGCCAGTGCGGCCTGGTCGAACGGCTCGAGCGGAGGGTTGTCCTCGGCGAGCATGCGGCGGACCCGGCCGAGAGCCCGCTCCTCGGTATCGGCGAGGTGGCCGACGACCTCGATGATGGCCCACTCACCGGGACCGGGTCGCTGCCGGAGCTGGCGGTCGCTGATGTCGCGGACCAGCGCCCGCAACACGACGGGAGTGGCGCGCAGGGTCTTCAGGATTTCTTTGTGCGTGTCGATCATTGGGGCTCCCTGGTGGGGGTGACATCGTGGCGGGCCGCGGCGGGGGCGGCCAGCTCGCGGCCTTGCGCCCCTGCAAGCTTGAGGGGCTTCATGCCGAATAGGAGCCGGGTGAGGCGATACCGGCGGACCCCTGCCTCATACAGGGCCAGGGTCGCGGCCAAGGACACGAGCACCAGCGTGGCGTACTTGGCGGGGACCGGAGCGTGCCAGCGGACCAGGAACCACGCGGCCGCGACGATGACCGGCTCGTGCAGCACGTAGAAGGGCAGCACGGCCTGGTTGGCGTACCGGGCAGCGCGGCCCCACGCCGGTCCCGGCCTGCCCGCGCGCGGGGCATCTGTGGTCGCCGGCCCACTTCGCTGGCGGCCGGTGAGTGACCGGGCGAACCCCAGGATGGCCACGATCCAGGCCCACCCGGCCAGGCCCTGCAGCGCGGCCCAGCCTGCCGGGACGCCCGCGCCGAGGCCGGTGCCGGATTCGTTCAGGGCGGCCGCCCACCCCACCAGGATCGCGGTCGCTGGCAGGGCGGCCGCGAGGGCCGGCCGGCGTGCGCGCCGCAGCGCGTTCTCGAACCGGGGGTCGGAGGCGATCAGGTACCCGTATCCGAACGGGAACACATACGCCAGGCGTTCCCAGCCGCCGGTGTTGACATCCGGGCCGAACGCCGCCTCGACGGCTATCACGGGGATCGCGGCCACCGACAGCGCGATTAAAGCGTGCCGCTCGGTGAACCCGGCTATCTGGCTGGTGAGCCGCCTCCCGCCCGGGCCGCGCAGA
>DASXKD010000541.1:0-2391 GCA_036497045.1 Streptosporangiaceae bacterium
ACCTCGACGAAGACCTCCTGGGTGACCTCTTCCGACAGCGAACGATCGCGTACCACGCTGCGCACCGTGCCGAAAACAGGGGCGGCGACGCGATCGTAAACCTCGGCGAACGCAGCGTGGTCACCCCGTGCCACCTGGGCGAGCAAGGCTGCCAGGTCCGCACCGGGCACGGGCGTGCCGCCCGGGCTCCGCGGCGGTGACACACGGCCAGGTCCGGTCTCCACGCCTCATATTCGTCACCGCGGCGGCGGCGTCTTGCCCGGATCGGGGATCGGCGCGGCCGCCGGTCATGGCCAATGAGCGGGCCGGCCCGTACCGAATACCTGGTGTGAGGCACGGCCTAGCAGGCACTCGGGCCGTGGCCACCCTGCCGGACGGGCGGTACCTGACCGGCCGGAGCCCCTGCGAGGAGGAGAAACCGTGCGTATCAAAGCCGTTGACGCATCATGCCGGACCGGAACGCTCGCCGGTGCCGCGGCCATCGCGGTCCTGGGGCTGGCCGCCGCTGGCTGCGGCTCCGCGAGTTCCACGGCGGCCGGTGCCGCCGCTACCCACCACGCGATGGCCTCGCACTCCCACGCCACGGCCGAGACCGCCAGATTCGGGCCGGACTGCGGGATGGTCCCCGCCACCGGCATGGGCAGCTTCCGCGGCATGAGCATGGACCCGGTGGTCACCGCGGCCAGGCACAACCCGCTGCTGACGTCCTTCGCCGCCGACGTCAAGATGGCCGGGCTCACCGGCGACCTCAACTCCATGCACGCCTTCACCGTGTTCGCCCCGGCCAACAGCGCGCTGAAGAAGCTGCCAGCCAACGAGATGGACATGATGCACAGCCCCGCCGAACTCGCCAAGATCCTCAAGTACCACATCGTGAGCGGCCGGGTCACCCCGGCGGAACTGGCCCACGGGATGACGCTGCAGACGCTGGAGGGCGGCTCGGTCAAGGGAGCGAAGATGGGCTCGGTCTACGAGGTCAACAACGCCCAGGTGATCTGCGGCAACATCCAGACCGCGAACGCGACCGTCTACGTGATCAACAAGGTGCTTGTGCCGATGCACTAATGCCGCCGGGCATCTGGGCGCGCCACCACGGGCGGCCCGGAACAGGCAAAGGGCCGCGCCTGGGGGGTGGCGCGGCCCTGCGGCCGGATGGGCCCGTTGCCCGCGTGAGTTCAGGTCCCGGTGCACCCCGGGCTGGCCCGCACCAGGCCGGCCGCCAGCGCGATCGGGGCGCCGTGCGGATAGTGCCCCGGGTTGAGCTGGATGCCAGCCCCGTGCGGCAGGGCCTTGGGGTGGATCACCAGGGGCGGCCCGTGCCCGCCGAAGACATCGGCCATCGAGATCGCGCTCATTTTCGGGTACCGCTGGCAGGCGCGCGGCTCGTGACCGAAGAACGTGACGCTGGCCGGCACGCCGTCGGCGCGCAGCCTGCGCTGCAGGCCCTGCGGGTCACGCAACTGCCGGACGGTGACCTTGATCGTGCCGTCCGCCTGCTTGGTGACCGTCCAGGCCGCGAGCTGGGCAGCTGGCTGTGGGCCGGCCTGGTGGCCGGCGGGCAGCAGCGCGGTCACGGCGAGCGCGGCCGCGGCCGCCACCGCCATGGCCCCGGCGGCCAGGCCGGGCAGCCGGCGGCGGGCCCGCAGCGCCCGGCCGCGGCCGATGATCTCCTCCACCGAGGTTGTCATCTGCACGCTGCCGCGCTGCTCCCGTACCAGGGTGATCAGGTCGTCGTCGGTCATGACGGAATCTCCTTCTGTTCAGGCATGAGGTCGGCGCGCAACGCGGCGATGGCGCGGCCCAGGTGCGCCTGGACGGTGCCCGGTGCGATGCCGAGCGCCGCCGCGGCGGCGGCGGTGTCCAGGTCGAGGAACAGCCGCAACGCCACGACCTGCCGCTGCCGTCCGGGCAGCCGTAGCAGCGCCGCCATGATCCGCGGATCGACCGGGCCGTCGGACGGCTCGCCGGCTATGGGCCGGTCCACGAGGACGCCGGGGTCGGCCAGCGGCACCTCCCGGCGGCGATGGCGCCACCGGGATACGTGCGCGTTCAGCGCGGTTCGGACCACCCACGCGGCTGGCGCCGGATGCCTGCCGACCGTGCGCCACCGCGCCCACGCCCGGGCAAAGGCCTCGGCCACCAGATCCTGCGCCGTGTCCCTGTCGCCGACGCTCACCAGGACGGTGAACAGGCACTCATCTTTGGACTTGCGGTAGAACTCCGCGAAGTCCGGCCGGTTGGCTCCCACACCCATCCAACGCATGACGGCCCCGTGGCGGTTACCTGAGCGCCCCGGTCATGCCAGCCCGGCTCGCAGCGCCGCCCGCGAAGAGAGCGCGGCCGTGCTCATCCGTGACGGCCGGACGCCTCTCGCGCACACCGACCCGCACG
>DASXKD010000542.1:0-5524 GCA_036497045.1 Streptosporangiaceae bacterium
GACCGTCCGTGGCGCCGCACCAGCCCCGGCGGTGCCCGGTGAGGAGCAGCAGTTCCGTGGCGGCGGCCGCTCCCGTGCGGCCATGTGGGTCGTGGCCTTCCTGGCCTGCATCGTGGCGATCGCGGCCGCGGCGTTCTTCATCACCGGACGGCATCCGGGTACCGGTTCCTCCGCGTCGAAGCAGGACACCGCCGCCGGCGGCTCGCTGCCCGAGGTGATCCTGCCCATCCCGAAGCGGGTCAGCGGGATCTGGTCCGGGACCATTCACCAGACCGACCCCAAGCTCAAGCTCGCCGTCAAGCTGACCCTGCCAGGCGGGAGCAAGCGCGGCACCCTCGCTTACCCACAGCTTGGCTGCACCGGCCAGCTCGGCCTGGTCTCGGCCAAGGGCTCGGTGCTGACCTTCCGGCTTGCCATCACCGCGGGGCGGAGCAACTGCGCGGCGGGCGTGGTCGAGCTGGCCGTCCACAACTCCAGCACGCTGACGTTCACGTTCCTGCGCCGTGGCGGCAGCAACCCGGCCGGCACCCTGACCCGCCAGCCCTAACCGTCTCGCGGAGGCTGGAGCGTCGCTGCCCCGGCTAGCAGGCCACCGGGGGGTTCCGGGGGGGTCGCTCCCCGGGCTAGCAGGGCCCCGGCCCGGTGACGAAGGAACCGGGCCGCAGGCCACCGGGGGGTTCCGGGGGGTCGCTCCCCCGGGCTAACAGAGCATCCCGCTCCGCGTCCAGGCTCGCGAGCAGGTCGCGTAGCTGGGTGAACAGCGCGGGCTCCGCCGCGATGGTCATGCTGGAGGAGGCGGGGCGGCCCGCAAGGCCGCCGAGCACCGCGCCCGCCTCGGTGGCGACGAGCCCGCCCGCCGCGTAGTCCCAGTAGTTCACCCCGCGCTCGTAATAGGCATCCACCCGGCCGGCCGCCAGCGAGCACAGGTCCACGGCGCACGAGCCACCGCGCCGGATGTCCCGCACCCGCGGCAGCACGGCGCCGACCACCTGGCCCTGCACGATGCGCCGTGGCACCTCATACCCGAACCCGGTCGATACCAGCGCCTGGTCAAGCGGCACCCCGGTGTTACAGCGCAGCGCGACCGGCGGGCGGCCGCCAACGTGCAGCCACGCGCCCCCGCCCAGCGTGGCGGTGAACACCTCGCCGAGGGCGGGCGCAGTCACCACCCCGGCCACCACCGTGCCGTCCAGTTCCGCCGCGATGCTGACCGACCAGTCGGCCAGGCCGTAGAGGTAGTTCACCGTGCCGTCCAGCGGATCCACGACCCAGCGCACCTGACCCGCGCCCGCCTCCCCGGTGGCACCGCCCTCCTCGCCGAGGAACGCGTCCCCAGGGCGGGCGGCCAGGATCTGGGACCTGATCAATTCCTCCGCCGCCCGGTCCATCTCGGTGACTACGTCGGTGGGGCTCGATTTGGTGTCCGCGACCTTCGGGCGCCCCTTGGGCCCCGCTGGCCGCTCAGCGGCGAGCATCGCGGCCGCTGGCCCGGCGGCAGCCATCGCCAGGCCGAGCAGTTCCCCCGGATCCGGCCCGTTCACCGGTCAGCCCCGGGTCCCGCCGGCGGGCGGGCGGCGGGCAACCGGCAACAATCGTTCGGGCAAAAATCGGGCGCAACCGGCAGCGAGCCGAGCACTGGCACCTGCGCCGGCTGGGCCTGCCGATGGCCAGGGCCGCCACCCCCGGCATCCACCCCCGCTTCGTCTCCATGATCACGGAGCTGGTGAACGAACGCCGTGGCCAGCTTGCGCAGGTGCCAGTGCTCGGCTCGCTGCCGGTTGCGCCCGATTTTTGCCCAAACGATTGTTGCCGGTTGCCCGCCGCCCGCCCACCGGCGGGACCCGGGGCTGACCGGTGAGCAGGCCGGATCCCGGGGAACTGCTCGGCCTGGCGGTGGCGGCTGCCGGGGCGGCGGCCACGATGCTTGCCGCCGGGCGGCCAGCCGGGCCCAAGGGGCGGCCGGAGGTCGCGGACACCAAGTCGAGCCCCACCGACGTGGTCACCGAGATGGACCGGGCGGCGGAGGAACTGATCAGGGCCCAGATCCTGGCCGCCCGCGCGGGGGACGCGATCCTCGGCGAGGAGGGTGGCGCCATCGGGGAGGCCGGCGCCGGCCAGGTGCGCTGGGTCGTGGATCCGCTGGACGGCACCGTGAACTATCTCTACGGCCTGGCCGACTGGTCGGTCAGTATCGCGGCGGAACTGGATGGCACGGTGGTGGCCGGCGTGGTGACCGCGCCCGCCCTCGGCGAGGTGTTCACCGCCACGCTCGGCGGGGGCGCGTGGCTGCACGGGCGGGATGGGCCGCCGGTCGCGCTGCGCTGCAACACCGGGGTGCCGCTTGACCAGGCGCTGGTGTCCACCGGGTTCGGGTACGCGGTGCCGCGGCGCATCGTGCAGGGCCAGGTGGTCGGCGCTCTGCTGCCCCAGGTGCGGGACATCCGGCGCGGTGGCTCGTGCGCCGTGGACCTGTGCTCGCTGGCGGCGGGCCGGGTGGATGCCTACTACGAGCGCGGGGTGAACTACTGGGATTACGCGGCGGGCGGGCTCGTCGCCACCGAGGCGGGCGCGGTGCTTGGCGGGCTGGCGGGCCGCCCGGCCTCCTCGAGCATGACTATCGCGGCGGAGCCCGTGCTGTTCGGGCAGCTTCGCGACCTGCTCGCGAGCCTGGACGCGGAGCGGGACGCCCAAGATTAGCCCGGGGGAGCGACCCCCGGACCCCCCCGGGGCGCCGATGGCGCCTGGCCGGCAAGCCGGCAGGCCCCATCGCGCTAGGACTGGCGGGTCAGGTTGCCGGCCGGGTTGCTGCCGCCGCGGCGCAGGAACGTGAACGTCAGCGTGCGGGAGTTGCGGACCGCCAGCTTGACCACGCCGGGCACACAGTTGTTCTTCCCCGAGGTGATGGTCAGGCGGAAGGTCAGCACGGAATGCCTGGCCGAGACCAGGCCGAGCCGGCCGGTGCAGCCGATCTGCGGGTAGGCGAGGGTGCCGCGCGTGCTCCCGGCCGGCAGGGTCAGCTTCACGGTGACGCTGAGCGAGGGGTTCGTCTGGTGAATGGTGCCGGACCAGGTCCCGTTCACTTGCCTCGGGATGGGCAGGTTCACCTTGGCCAGCGGGCCGTCGGCGACGGTGCCCGGCACCCGCGCGGGGGTAGCGGTACCTGGATGCCGCCCGGTGATGAAGAACACCGCGGCCGCGATCGCCACCAGGCAGGCCAGGCATGCAACGGCCCATAGGGCGGCACGGGAGCGGCCGCCACGGGGCTGCTGCTCCTCGCCATGTACCTGGGGCGCCGGCGCCGGCGCGCGCATGGCCGTCCGGCTGCGACGGGCACCCGCGGCAAGCAGCCCGGCGGACAGATCGTCCCCGCTCAGCAGTTCGGTCAGCAGGGCGCGGGCATGCGGGCGCGCCACCGGGTCCGGGCTCAGGCAGTCGGCCACGACCGGGCGCAGGTCGTCCGGGAGCGCCGCCAGGTCCCCGGCGGAGGCGGGCAGGTGCCCGGCGGCCGCGAAGGCGACCACCTGTGCCCAGGCCAGGATGTCGGCGGCGGGCGTCGCGGCGCCGTACGGCGGGGTGGTGCTGAAGTGCACCACCCGGGGGCCGTCCCTGCCGAGAATCACCATGTCCTGGCTGAACTGGCCATGCACGAGCCCGGCCTGGTGGATGGCGGCGATCCCGGTGGCGCAGCCGACCGCCAGGGCCCTGACCTCCGCCGTGGGTAGCGGGCCCTCACGGTAGACCACTTTCGCCAGCGACGGCCCGGGCACGAATTCGGTGATCAGGTAGGGCTGGCTGCCCTCGACGCCGGCGTCGAGGATGCGGGCCACGCAGAACGGGGGAATGTTGCGGGCGACTCGGGCTTCGGCGACGAACCGGTCCCTGGCCGCCGCGTCGTCCGCCCGTCCGGTCCCCGGGAAGGCGGCCATCACCGCCTCGCCATCCACCCGCTGGCCGATGAAGACGTCCTGCCGCGCCCTGTCGTCCCCGGCAAAGTCCGCTACGCGGCCGGTGAGCCGGTAGCGGCCGACCCGACGGGGATCGCCGGGCCGCAGTGGGGTGACGTTGGGCATCCTGCGTCTTCCCGTATTGCGGGTGTTTGCGTGGTTAGCGGTTTGTACCCTACGCACTCGGCGGGCTTCAATGCCTGCCATCAGGGGAAGTTGATGATCGGGTGAACGACGCACGCAGCGTTTCCCCGGCCGTTGACCGCTGGTTGCGAGTATGTTCCCCCAGCGGTTATGGGGCCGCGAGCGCCGTCGCGGGCGCAACACGGTTCCCAGAACCGCCGCCTACGTGTGCCCGGTCACCCGACGTGACAGAATTCCCCGCCTGAATCGGGCACAACCGCGGGGCGCCAAGCGTTACACGCAAGGCGCATATTGATCGAGGGGGTGTATGACCCACATGGCAACGGACTATGACAGCCCGCGCAAGACTGACGATGAGCTGACTGAGGACAGCCTGCAGGAGCTTCAGGCTCGCCGGCATGACAAGTCGTCGTCCACGATCGACATCGATCCGGACGACGTTGCCGAGTCGCTGGAACTGCCAGGTGCTGACCTGTCCAACGAGGAGTTGTCCTTCCGGGTGATTCCTCGCCAGGCAGATGAGTTCACCTGCTCGCGCTGCTTCCTGGTGCACCACCGCAGCCAGCTTGCGGAGGACAGGGACGGCCAGGCGATCTGCCGGGAGTGTGCGGCCTGACGCAGCTACGCTGCGCCACACATGTGGTCAGCGGCGCCGCGACCCGCCGGGCGTGCCCGTGATGGCCGCCGGGGGGTAAAGGCTGCCTTCAGCGCGGCGGCGACGTGCGTGGTGGCCGCCCTTGACGCAGGCTGCAGCTCTCCGCCACTCACCACGAGGCGGCCAGGCCGTCGGCCGCCTCCGCCCGCCCATCCCCTTCGCCGCACAGCCGGGTGCCGCCGGGAGCGCCGGTCCACACGGTCACCGTCATGCTGGAGAACCACAACGACAGCCAGGTGATCGGCAGGCGCCCGGCCCCCCTTCCTGAACGAACTGGCCCGCGGCGGCCAAGGCCATGCCCATCACCAACGCGCGGAGATGAGGAAGCGAGCACCGTGCGGACGACGACGCTGGGACGCGGCGGGCCGGTGGTGTCCCGGGCAGGCCTCGAACTCGGGCCAGGCGACCTGGCCGCTGTCGAGGCGGCCGTGCCCGCGGGCGCGGTGGCGGGGGAGCGCTACGACCAGCGGCAGATGGCCGCCCTGGACAGCGAGCGGTAGCCATGGGGGGTTCCGGGGGGTCGCTCCCCCGGGTTAGCAGGGTCGCTTAGCTGCGGTAGGTGTCCGCGATCGCGGTGAGCCTGGCGTGGGCACCGTTCATCGCGCCGGCGGCCGGCAGGTAGTCCTTGGCGATCTTGGCCACGCTGGTGTAGTTCGGGTCGCAGACGTTGGCCAGCGGCGACTCGACGGCCTGGGTAACAAGCTGGTAGGCGTCCAGCGGGTCGAGCCCGTAGTCGGACCCCAGCCACTGCACCAGGTCGAGCTGTGCGATGCGGAACGCG
>DASXKD010000543.1:0-12931 GCA_036497045.1 Streptosporangiaceae bacterium
ACTCACCCACGCAGCCTACTGCCGGGCCCACCCCGGGCAGAGCTTGAACCAGCCGGGCCCAGCCACAAATCGCGGGGATCCGGGGGCTCGGCCCCCGGGCAGGCATCACGGCCCGCGGCGAAGGCGGCCAACGGCCGCCGAGCAGGCACGGCCGGCCCGCGCGGTTACCAGGGGCCGTACGGGCCGGAGGAACTGCTCCCGCCCTTGAACTCCTTGACCTTCGGCCGGACATCGGTGAGGTAGATCGCCGCAGCGACGAAGGCGACGATCGGGAAGAGGCTGACCAGGTTCGGCCCGCCCAGCGTGCTGGACCACAGGCCGATCACCGCGGCCACGCCGAGGATCACCAGCCAGATCGGCTTGGTCTGCTTGCTCGCGGCCACGAAGGCCGGGGCCGGGCGGCGCACCGCATCTACGAAGGCCCACACCTCGACGCAGAGCGCCGCGATGGAAAGCACCTCGAAAAACCAGTAGAGCGGGGTGAGCGCTCCCGAATTCATGAACACAGCTCCAGATTATCCTTCTCCGGCCGGTGGCCGCGCCCGGGCGGACATTCCCGTTCTCCGGCCGGTGGCCGCGCCCGAGCGGACATTCCCGCCTGGACCAGACCGGGCCGGGCGGGCCTTTCGGCCCGGCCCGGCCAGCCGGTCAGCCGGCCCAGCGTCAGCGGCCGGTCGTGGAGCGGGTCGGCGCCTTGGCCTTGGCCTTGCCGTTCAGCTCAGGCTTGCCCTGCGCGTCAGTGGTGCCCTTGTCCTGGCCGGCCTGCCCGTCCAGGGCCTTCTTGCCGTGAGCAGCCAGTGTGTCGTAACCGCCGGAGGCCTTGGTGCGCGCGGTCTGCACGGCCCCGTTCGCGCGGGACTGCGCCGTCTGCACGGCCCCGTTCGCGCGGGACTGCGCCGTCTTCACGGCCTCGTTCGCGCGGGACTGCGCGGTCTGCACGGCCCCGTTCGCGCGGGACTGTGCCGTCTGCACGGCCCCGGTCGCGCGGCCCGGCAGCGAGTTCGGCGGGTTGTCCCTGGTCCACTGGACCAGCCGCCAGGGCAGTTCCTTGAGCGTCCGCGACGCGAGCACCCCGACGCCGGCCACCGCATGCACAGGCTTGCGGTCGGCGAACTTGCGCATCTCGGCCATCACGTCGTCTATGTTGCGTGGCATCTGTTTCCTCTCCCGGCCGCCTCGCGGCGGCCTTCTTCATTCGCCGGCGAGCAAGCGCCGGGCGTCTTTGCCGTGATCGGTGTGCCTCCGGCCGCAGCGCCGGATCGGGCCGCAACCGACCCCTCCTGCTGGGCATCGGCCAGTGGCGTCAGCCCTGGGCCCCGGTCTGCAGCGGAACGGTATCTGTGGGACCGTCCTGTGCGCGGCCGGCCGGTGCGGTTCCGGCCGCCTCCGCGGGCGTCGCGGTGGCATCCTGGCCGGCCGCAAGGGCGGCCTCCTGCTCGGCGAACTCGCTGTCCGGGATGGCGAGCTGATCCAGGCCAGGGCTGGCGGGTTCGGTGCCATTGAGCGCTGGGCTGTCCGCGTCGGTGCTAAGAGACAGATCCAGTGCCAGTTCCCGGCGGAAGGAATCGTAGATCTCCAGCAGCACCTGCTTCTGGCGCTCGGTGAGTTCCGGGTCGGCGAGCACCGCTGCCCGCACGCCCGAGTCCGGGCGCCGGTCCTCCAGGATCCCCGCCTGCACGTAGAGCGCCTCGGCGGAGATCCGCAGCCCCTTGGCTATCTGCTGCAAGATCTCCGCACTGGGCCTGCGCAGCCCGCGCTCGATCTGGCTGAGATAGGGGTTGGAAACCCCCGCCGCCGACGCAAGCTGGCGCATCGAAATCTTGGCCTGCTCGCGCTGCTGGCGGATGTACTCGCCGATAGAGCCCACGTTCACGGGATTCACGGACACAGTGAACCACATTGTGCTTGCAATTGCAAGCGGCCTGCTAGCACCCTGGGCCACCCCGCACGGAGCTAGCGTGACGGGCCAGTCCGGAGAGGGATCAGGGGAGGGATACCCGGATCTCACCGACCGGCCGGCCGCCGCCGAGCACGGGGATGTCGGCGACCTTGTCCAGGGCATCGCGGTCCACGCCTTCGTCCCGATCCACGCCGAGGATGCGCAGCAGCGCCACCGTGATGGCCGGGATCGCCCGGGGTGAGCCGTCCTCCACCTTCACCGCACCGGCCCGGCCATCGGCCAGGGCGAACGCTTGCACGCCCTCGGCCCCGGACTTGATCAGCAGCCCGGGAACCGCTTGGTGGAGCGCGCGTTCCGAGCGGTTGGTCCCCGATGTCCATGCGGGATTGGCACGGACCGCATCGGCGACCGATCGTTCGGCTGAATCTGGAGCGGCAAGCACGAGCGCGCGGAAAGCCCGCGCCAGGCCGGACAGGGACAGCGCGAATAGTGGCGCGCCGCAGCCGTCGACCCCGGTCGCGGCGACCGCCTCCCCGGCCAGGCGGCCCAGCGCCGCCTTGATCTCGCGCTGGAGCGGGTGCTCCGGGTCGCGGTAGGTCTGTGCCGGCCAGCCTGCCGTGACGCAGGTGGCGAGCATGGCCGCGTGCTTGCCTGAGCAGTTCATGTGCACCCGGTCGGGCTTGCCGCCCTCGCCGAGGAACCGCCACAGGGCCGCCTCGTCCAGCGGCAGCGCGGGCGGGCACTGCAGCGCGTCCTCGGTGAGCCCGGCGCTGGCGAGGATCTTCCTGACCCCGGTGACATGGAAGTCCTCACCGGAGTGGCTCGCGCTTGCCAGGGCCAGCAGTTCGCCGTCCAGGGCCAGCCCGCAGGCCCGCATCGCGGCGGCCTGCATCGGCTTGTTGGAGGACCGCGGCAGCATCGGCGCGGTGACCTCGCCAGCGCTGTAGAGCATCTCGCGCCCGTCGGCACCGAGCAGTACGGCCGAACCACGGTGCCGGGACTCTTCGAACCCAGAGCGGATGACCTCGGCGATCACCGGGATGTCAGCCATGGCTGCTCACCCCAAGCATGGCGCGGGCCTGCTCGGGCCGCATCGGGGGGCGCTGGGCCAGGCCAGCAAGCGCGGCCGCGCGCTCGACCAGTTCGGCGTTACCCGTCACCGGGCGGCCCTTCGCGAACGACACCGTGTCCTCCATGCCGACCCGCAGGTGACCGCCCGCGGCGAGCGCGGCGAACATGACCGGCAGCGCGCTCCGGCCGATCCCGGTCGCGGACCAGGTTGCCCCCCCGGGCAGCGCGGCGACCGCCTGGGTCAGCGTGGCCGCGTCCCCCGGCATCCCGCCGGGCACGCCCATGACCAGGTCGCAGTGGACGTGGCCGCCGTGCGGGGCACCGTGGCTGGCCAGCAGCCGGTGCAGCGTGGCGATGTGGCCGAAGTCGAACAGCTCGAACTCCGGTACCACGCAAAGTTCCTGGGTCCTGGCGTACAGGTCGCGGATGAACGGGTAGGGGTTGTGGAACACATCCTCGCCGAAGTTGACCGTGCCGCAGGTGAGCGAGCACGCGTCCGGGGCGGCGTCGAGGACGGCGAGCCTGTTGTCGAAGCTGTCGGTGACCGCGCCCCCGGTGGAGAGCTGCACGATGAGGTCGGTGCCCTCGCGCAGCGCGGCCACGGTGTCCTTGAGCCGGGACAGGTCCAGGGTGGGCCGCGCCTGGTCGTCCCTGATGTGAACGTGGATGACGGCGGCCCCGGCGGCCAGGCATTCCTTCGCGGTGGTCAACAGCTCGTCCAGGGTGACGGGGAGGGCGGGGACGGCCGACTTCTCTGACTCCGCGCCGGTGGGCGCGACGGTGATCAGGGTTGCCGTGGCGGGCGGGCTGCTGCTCATGATCCGAGCATGCCTACGTTGCCCGGCCCGCGTCCATCCGGGGTGGCCGTGCGCCCGGTGACGCTGCTCACGCTGGGTACGGCGGGCCTCACGCCGTGGGCCCGGACTGGGCGTTGTTGGCGGTACCTGCCGGGGCGGCGGCCAGGTGGCGCCTGGTGAAGTCGAGCGCCTCGGACAGGTCGGCGAGCCGGGCCTCGCGCGTGGTGGCCCGGCGGGTGTTGACCTCGAGCACGACCGTGCCGGAGTAGCCGTCCGCGCTGAGCTTCTCCAGCACCGGCCCGCACGGCTGGGTGCCGCGGCCGGGCACCAGGTGCTCGTCCCTGTTCGGCACCCCGGTCCCGTCGGCCATGTGCACGTGGGCCAGCCGGTCGCCGAGTTGCTCGGCCATGGCGTAGGCGTCAGAACCCGACGTGGCCGTGTGGGACAGGTCGAGAGTCACGTGCGGGGTATCCATGAGCACCGGGTTCCAGTGCGGCGCGTAGGCGGCCAGTTCGGCGCCCCCGGCGCGCAGCGGGAACATGTTCTCCACCGTGAAGACGATGTCGGACTCCTCGGCCATCCGCGCCAGCCCCTCGGCGAAGTCCCTGGCGTACTCCCGCTGCCAGCGGAACGGCGGGTGCACCACGACGACCTTGGCGCCCAGCTCCTGCGCCGCCTCCTTGGACTTGACCAGCTTCCCCCAGGGCTCATAGCCCCACACCCGCTGGGTGATCAGCAGGCAGGGCGCGTGGAGGGCCAGCACGGGCATGCTGTGATAGTCGGCCAGCCGCCGCAGGGCTTCGATGTCCTGGCTCACGGCGTCGGCCGACACCATGACTTCGACACCGTCATAGCCGAGGCGGGCCGCGATCTCGAACGCGTCGGCCACCCGGTCGGGGAAGACCGAGGCGGTGGACAGCGCGACAAGCGGCACACCGGGACTGGTGCGCGGGCTCAACATTGCTCCTTCCCCCCAGCGGCCTGCCTGGGGCACCTTCGCGTGGCCAGCTTATGCGCCCGGCCGGCCGCGGGCGATCATCTGGCCGGGCACGGAGCACTGGTGTCCGACCCTCCCACTACCGTGCGGGCCATGGGCAAATCCTCCGCCGCGCCGCTGTATCAGTGCGCGGACTGCGGATGGCGGGCCACCAAATGGTCCGGGCGCTGCGGCGGCTGCCAGGCGTGGGGAACGGTGGGGCAGGCGGCGGTTCCCGTCGTCGCGCGCACCCGTCTGTCCGGACATGCCACCGACCGGCTCGCCCCGGCCCGCGCCGTGCCGATCACGAAGGTGGATGCCAGCGCGGCGAGCGCCCGGCCCACCGGGCTCGACGAACTCGACCGGGTGCTGGGCGGCGGCCTGGTCCCTGGCGCGGTGGTGCTGCTGGCCGGGGAGCCAGGCGTGGGCAAGTCCACGCTGCTGCTTGAGGCGGGCGCGCTGGTGTCGCAGGCCGGCCCGGTGCTCTACGTCACCGGTGAGGAGTCGGCGGCCCAGGTGCGGCTGCGCGCGGACCGGATCGGCGCCGTGGGGGACAACCTCTACATCGCCGCCGAGACAGAACTGTCCGCCGTGCTGGCCCAGGTGGAAGCGGTGCAGCCGGTGCTGCTCATTGTCGACTCGGTGCAGACGATCGTCGCGCCGGGCATCGAGGGCACCCCGGGCGGGGTGACCCAGATCCGGGAGGTCACCGCCGCCCTGATGGCCCTGGCCAAGCAGCGGTCGCTGAGCACGGTGCTTGTCGGGCATGTCACGAAGGAGGGTGCCATCGCCGGGCCACGTGCGCTGGAGCACCTGGTGGACGTGGTGCTGCACTTCGAGGGCGACCGGCACGCCCAGTTGCGGATGGTCCGGGCTCTGAAGAACCGGTACGGCCCCACCGACGAGGTCGGCTGTTTCGAGCTCGGCGAAACCGGGCTGGCCGGGCTCGCCGACCCGAGCGGCCTGTTCATCTCCCAGCACGCCGGCCACGTGCCCGGCACCTGCCTGACGGTCACGCTGGAGGGCCGCAGACCGCTCATCGCCGAGGTGCAGACCTTGGTGGCGCCGTCCGCCACGGCGGAGATCCCCCCGCGCCGGGTGACCGCGGGCCTGGACTCGGCCAGGGTGGCGATGGTGATCGCCGTGCTGCAGCGCCGCGCGGACGTGAAGCTGGGCAGGCAGGACGTGTTCGCGGCCACGATCGGCGGGGTCCGGCTGGCCGAGCCCGCGGTGGACCTGGCGATCGGCCTGGCACTGGCCAGCGCCGCGGCGGACCTGAGCCTGGCCGGCCCGGTGGTCGCGGTCGGCGAGGTGGGCCTGGCCGGTGAGGTGCGCCGGGTCCCCGGGGTGGCCCGGCGGATCGCCGAGGCGCAGCGGCTGGGTTTCCGGCGTGCCATCGTTCCGGCCGGATGGGCGTCGGAGCGCGGGGCGGACGCCGAAGGGCGCGGCCTGCCCACCAAGACGCTGACCGAGGTGCGGGAAGTCACCTCGGTCAAGGAGGCGATCGCCGCCGCGCTGGGCGGATGACCCTGCGTTCTGTGCGGGTGACCGCATGACGGGCGGGACGGCTCCGGTGCGTTGTTACGCCAGGCTCATCCGTGCGGGCCGTGCGACAATCGGCGTTGTCATGGTGGACGGGCGGGCTGCAGCAATACTGCACTGGTACGCGTCCCATGCGCGTGACCTGCCCTGGCGGCGGCCGGACGCTGGCCCGTGGGCCGTGCTGGTCAGCGAGATCATGCTGCAGCAGACACCCGTGTCCCGGGTCCTTCCCGCCTATGAGGCATGGCTGAAGCGCTGGCCGGAGCCAGCGGCGCTCGCGGCGGCCGCTCCGGCGGACGCGGTGCGGCAATGGGGCCCGCTGGGCTACCCGCGGCGCGCCCTGCGGCTGCA
Source organism: Streptosporangiaceae bacterium (assembly GCA_036497045.1). Taxonomy (GTDB): domain Bacteria; phylum Actinomycetota; class Actinomycetes; order Streptosporangiales; family Streptosporangiaceae; genus DASXKD01. The sequence goes on from DASXKD010000543.1 coordinate 6,638, forward strand.
CGCCTCGGCCAGGGCGATCATGCAGCGGCACGGTGGCGTGGTCCCTGACACGCTCGATGAACTGCTGGCCCTGCCCGGCGTGGGCGCTTACACCGCGGCGGCAGTCGCGAGTTTCGCCTTCGGGCAGCACCACGCGGTCCTCGACACCAACGTCCGGCGGGTGCTGGCCCGCCTCGTGCGCGGCGACCTGCGGCCACCGCCGAGCCCGACCGCGATGGAGGCCAGGCTGGCCGAGTCGCTGCTCCCGGCGGAGCCCGGCCTGGCACCGCGCTGGTCGGTGGCGGTCATGGAACTCGGTGCGCTGATCTGCACCGCGGACCGCCCGCAGTGCCCGGATTGCCCGGTTGTCAGCGAATGCGCGTGGCACCGGGCGGGGCAGCCCACCGGCGACCCGCACCAGGCCCGGCGGCGCAGCCAGGGCTACGAGGGCACGGACCGGCAGTGCCGGGGCCGCCTGCTTGCGGTGCTCCGGGATTCCGACGGCCCGGTCCCGGCCGCCTTGCTGGATGCGGCCTGGGCCGATGAGAGCCAGCGCGCGCGCTCCCTGGCCAGCCTGGTCGCGGACGGTCTCGCCGAACCTCTCCCCGGTGGCAGCTATGCCCTGCCCCGCTGACCTGCCTCGCGGTGAGCCAGGTGGTGACGAGCCGGCCCGGACAAGTCACTGGCCCGGGCCGGTTTCCCGGGCCCGGGCCAGTGGCGATTACGCGCGGACTGTTTACGCCGAGGCAGATCCGCTGGCCGGCTGCTGCTTGGCAGCGCCGCTCTCCACCTCGGCCAGGGGGGCGTCCGGCACCGAGTCCGGCTTCGGCACACCCTTGAACGAGAACTGCGCCTCCTCGCCCTCGCCGTCGACGTCGACGATGACGATCTGGCCCGCCCTCAGCTCGCCGAACAGGATCTTCTCGGACAACATGTCCTCGATCGACCGCTGGATCGTGCGGCGCAGCGGCCTGGCCCCGAGCACCGGGTCGTAGCCGCGCACGGCGAGCAGGGCCTTGGCGGCCGGCCGCAGTTCCATGCCCATGTCGCGGTCCTTGAGCCGCTCGTCCACCTTGGCGATCATCAGGTCCACGATCTCGACGATCTCGTCCTCGGTGAGCTGGTGGAAGACGACCACGTCGTCCACCCGGTTAAGGAACTCGGGACGGAAGTGCTGCTTGAGTTCCTCCTGCACCTTGTTCTTCATCCGCTCGTAGGTGCCGGCCGCGTCACCCTCCCGGGTGAAGCCCATCCGGAGGCCCTTCGAGATGTCCCTGGTGCCCAGGTTCGTCGTCATGATGATGACGGTGTTCTTGAAGTCCACCGTCCGGCCCTGGGCGTCGGTGAGCCGCCCGTCCTCCAGGATCTGGAGCAGGGAGTTGAAGATGTCCGGGTGGGCCTTCTCGATCTCGTCGAACAGGACGACGGAGAACGGCTTCCTGCGGACCTTCTCGGTGAGCTGGCCGCCTTCCTCGTACCCGACGTAGCCGGGCGGGGAGCCGAACAGCCGGGACACCGTGTGCTTCTCCATGTACTCGCTCATGTCGAGCTGGATCAGCGAGTCCTCGTCACCGAACAGGAACTCCGCCAGGGTCTTGGACAGCTCGGTCTTGCCGACGCCTGACGGCCCGGCGAAGATGAACGACCCGCCCGGGCGCTTGGGATCCTTCAGGCCGGCCCGGGTCCGCCGGATGGCCTGGGAAAGCGCCTTGATCGCGTCGTTCTGCCCGATGACCCGCCTGTGCAGCTCGTCTTCCATCCGCAGGAGCCGCTGCGACTCCTCCTCGGTGAGCTTGAACACGGGGATCCCGGTGGCGGTGGCGAGAACCTCGGCGATGAGCTCCTCGTTCACCTCGGCGACGACGTCCATGTCGCCGTCCTTCCACTCCTTCTCCCGCGCGTCCTTGGCGGCGATGAGCTGCTTTTCCTTGTCCCGCAGGGCCGCGGCCTTCTCGAAGTCCTGGGAGTCGATGGCCGACTCCTTGTCCCGCCGGACCTGGGCGATCTTCTCGTCGTACTCACGCAGATCCGGGGGCGCGGTCATGCGGCGGATCCGCATCCGGGACCCGGCCTCGTCGATCAGGTCGATGGCCTTGTCCGGCAGGAACCTGTCGCTGATGTAGCGGTCGGCGAGCTGGGCGGCGGCGACCAGGGCGCTATCGGTGATGGACACCCGGTGGTGGGCCTCGTAGCGGTCCCGCAGGCCCTTCAGGATCTCGATCGTGTGCGAGATCGTGGGCTCGGCCACCTGGATGGGCTGGAACCTGCGCTCCAGAGCGGCGTCCTTCTCCAGGTGCTTGCGGTACTCGTCCAGCGTGGTGGCGCCGATCGTCTGCAGCTCGCCCCTGGCGAGCATCGGCTTCAGTATCGAGGCCGCGTCGATCGCGCCCTCCGCGGCACCGGCGCCGACCAGCGTGTGCAGCTCGTCGATGAACAGGATGATGTCGCCGCGGGTCCTGATCTCCTTGAGGACCTTCTTCAGCCGCTCCTCGAAGTCACCGCGGTAGCGGGACCCGGCGACCAGCGCGCCAAGGTCGAGGGTGTAGAGCTGCTTGTCCTTGAGAGTCTCCGGGACCTCGCTCTTGACGATCTTCTGGGCCAGGCCCTCCACCACGGCGGTCTTGCCCACACCGGGCTCCCCGACCAGCACCGGGTTGTTCTTGGTGCGCCGGGAAAGCACCTGCATGACCCGCTCGATCTCTTTCTCCCGGCCGATCACCGGATCGAGCTTGCCTTCGCGTGCCGCCTGAGTGAGGTTCCGCCCGAACTGGTCAAGCACCAGGGAGGTGGAAGGAGCCGACTCGGAGGGGGCGCCCGAGGCCGCCGGCTCTTTTCCTTGATAGCCGTGCAGCAACTGGATCACCTGCTGGCGCACCCGGTTCAGGTCCGCGCCCAGCTTCACCAGCACCTGGGCAGCCACGCCCTCGCCCTCACGGATGAGGCCGAGCAGGATGTGCTCGGTGCCGATGTAATTGTGACCGAGTTGCAACGCTTCGCGCAGAGAGAGCTCGAGCACCTTCTTGGCACGCGGGGTGAACGGGATATGCCCGGACGGCGCCTGCTGGCCCTGGCCGATGATCTCCTCGACCTGCTGCCGCACCGCTTCCAGGCTGATCCCCAGCGACTCCAGGGCCTTCGCCGCGACGCCCTCACCCTCGTGGATCAGGCCAAGCAGGATGTGCTCAGTGCCGATGTAGTTGTGATTGAGCATCCTGGCCTCTTCTTGAGCCAGGACGACAACCCTCCGCGCCCGGTCGGTAAACCTCTCGAACATCTTCGTTGCTCCCTCACACAAGCGGCCGGGGGGAGGCCCGATGTCCGGCCCCTGTCCTTCCGCATGGTAGCCCGCGTACCTGGAAGTCGGCTGCACACGATTTGTCGTGCATGAAACGTTCCCAGGCAGGAGGGCGTTCACCCCCATCCAACCCGGTCAAGAGGGAGACTGTTCCCTGCTACGCCGCAAGCGAACGCCAGGCAGAGATGGGTTTGACACCGAGATCTAGCGGGCAACGGGCCGGTTTCCCGGCTGGCCGGTTCGCGTGAGTCAGCGACAGGAGAGGCGGGGCAACGACAACGGGGCTGTGGCCCGCATGCGGTACTAGCGGCGGGGTAGCAGTTTGGGCACCCACCCGCAGATCACCTGCGGGCCGCCCCGATGAACAAACTAGTGCGAGGACTCGTACTCAGCGATGATCGCGGCCGGAATGCGGCCACGCTCACTGACCTTGTGACCACGCTGCTTCGCCCATGCCCTAATTTCAGAACTGCGCTCGCGGCCTGGCCCACTGCGTGAGCGGCGACGACGGCCACCGCCGCCACCGCCTGCCACACGGCGGGAGTGCTCAACGTACTTGCCGAACTTCTCGCGCAGGTCCTTGGCATGCATAGAGCACACATCGATCTCATAGGCGGTGCCGTCAAATGCGAACGAAACCGTCTCGGTTCCCTCGACCTCACCATCGTGGGGAAGGTCGCACACGACCGTCACGACCGTCTTCTGTGCCATGAGGCCAGCCCTTCTGCTGGGGACGTTTTAATTAGGCTGAGGAACAATATACCAAGACTGTTGCGTTTAGCAATTCAGGCTTCGAACATTCGGCCAGTGCAGTTCTCATGCCGCGAGCCACGTGAAGCAGCGTGCTCGATTTATGTAACTCTCTGTAATCATAAGCCGAAGGGTCATCAATCGGACAGAACCTTCTGTCGTCTGACGATGCAATCGATCTTAGGGGTGATGTGACCTATACCTTATGCTGGTCCGTGGATGGGCCGTGTGTGCCATCGCCGGGATCGTCATTCGAAGTGCTGCCGGTAATGCCGGCCTCATCGCCGTCATCCTCGGGCTGATCGCGAGGGCCCATCTGACGACGCAGGAACAACGTAAGCCCGATCAGGAACGCGGCGGCCATGATCAGCGGCGGTGTCAGCGCCTCTAGATCGGCAAGCATCCCGGCGCCTCCTCTTTCGCTCGTCCATGCCCTGTACTTGGCATTGTTACTCATGCGGCCGGTTCAGCGGACACCGGTACTCGGGCTGTGCGGCACCGGGCGCTGAGAGTAGGCGGTCTCATGCGGCCGCAGCGGGCCGCCCGCATATAGCTGCCCCGCCACACCGGGATGCCTGCGCCCTGTCGGCACCGCGTGGCAGGATCAGGCAGCGTGTTCCACGCGGACCTGCACGTCCACTCGCGGTTCTCCCGCGCGTGCAGCAAAGACGCCGAGATCGGAAATCTTGCCTGGTGGGCGGCCCGAAAGGGGCTATCGGTCATCGGCACAGGCGATTTCACTCATCCCGCGTGGGCGGCGGAGCTTGCCGAGTTTCTGGTGCCCGCGGAGCCGGGACTGCTGGCGCTCAAGCCCGAGCTGACGGCCAGGCTCCGGCGCACCTTGCCGCCGAACTGCCCGCCGGAAATCCGTTTCCTGCTGTCGACGGAGATCTCCACCATTTACAAGCGCGACGGCGCTACCAGGAAGGTGCATCATCTCCTCTACGCCCCCACGTTCGAGGCGGCGAGCGCCATCACCGCGGCACTGGCCAAGGTGGGCAACCTGGCTTCCGATGGCCGGCCAATCCTCGGCCTGGACTCCCGTCACCTCTTGGAAATTACGCTGAACGCAGGGCCGGGGTGCTTCCTCATTCCTGCTCACATCTGGACGCCGTGGTTCGCCGTTCTTGGGTCGAAGTCAGGGTTCGGCGCCGTGCCCGACTGTTACCTCGACCTAGCCGATCATGTCTTCGCCGTGGAGACGGGACTCTCCTCGGACCCACCGATGAACTGGATTTGCTCCGGACTTGACCGCTACCGGCTTGTGAGCAACTCCGATGCGCATTCGCCGCCGATGCTCGGCCGGGAGGCAACTACGTTCAGCACAGCCGTGGACTACTTTGCGATGTTGCGTGCGTTGCGTACAGGCCAGGGGCTTGCCGGGACGCTGAACTTCTTTCCCGAGGGCGGCCGTTACCACGCCGATGGGCATCGCAAGTGCGGAGTACGGCTGTTGCCGGCAGAGAGCGTGCGCCATGCGGGAATCTGTCCGAAATGTGGGAAACCGCTGACTATTGGCGTGATGAACCGGGTAGCGGAACTCGCGGATCGCCCGGAAGGGTACCGGCCACCGGGAGCGGCGCCGTCGGCCAACCTGGTTTCCCTTCCCGAGATCATCGGTGAGATCCGCGGCGTCGGACGGCAGAGCAAGAAAGTCACCATGGAGGTGGACCGGCTGGTCGCCGCGCTCGGACCGGAGTTGCACATTCTCCTCGAGGCCGACACCGCCGATGTCGGCCGCGCCGCGGGCACCATGGTTGCCGAGGCCATCACCCGGCTCCGCAGGAGCGAGGTAATCAAGGAAGCGGGTTACGACGGGGAGTACGGGGTGATCCGCCTGTTCCGGCCGGAGGAGCTGGCCGGCACGGAGGCTCTGTTCGACATTCCGGAGACCGGCGCAGCGGGATTGTTCGGCGTCTCCGCGCCAGCAGCCGCCCCGGCGGGGAAAGCAGAGCCGCCCAGAGAACCCTGGCAGCCCGGAGAGCCAGCGCACCCTGGGTACCCGGCGGCGCACCGGCTCCCCGGGCCCGGCGCAGCTGGGGAGGCCGCCGCGCAGGTGATCGGCGAAGCGGACGGTGCCCAGCCGGGTGGTACGGGGCTGGGCGGCATACCGGCAAGCGGGACGCAGGCAGGCGCCGCGCAGCCGGGCGGCGGCCAGCGAGCCGGGCAAGAGCCTGGAGGGCCGATCGTATGGCATGAAAATGGGCAGGCTGACGGGTCAAGGCTCGCGGGCCTGGACCTCAGCCAGCGACAGGCTGCACAGGCCCCGG
>DASXKD010000544.1:0-4287 GCA_036497045.1 Streptosporangiaceae bacterium
ATGGCCCCCGACGATCTCGCGCCGGGCACGTCGGGCAACCTCAGCGTGCGGCGCGGCGAACTGGTGGCGATCACCCCGTCCGGCATGCCGTACGAGCGGATGACCCCGGCGGACATCTGCCTGGTCCGCACCCCGGACGCCGCGCTGCTGTCCGGCCCGCGGCCCTCGACGGAGACACCGATGCACCTGGCGCTGTACCAGGCCAGCCACGCAACGGCGATCGTGCACACCCACTCCCCGTTCGTGGTGGCACTGTCCACCGTGCTGGACGAACTGCCTGCCATCCACTACGCGATGGCCGACCTCGGCGGGCCGGTGCGGGTCGCGCCTTATGTCAGGTTCGGCACTGACCGGCTCGCGGCAAACGCGGCCGCCGCGCTGGCCGGGCGCAGCGCGGTGATCCTGCGCAACCACGGCGCGCTCACCTGTGGGCCGACTCTGGCCCGCGCCTACGAGCGGGCCCGCACCCTGGAGTGGCTGGCCCGGGTGTACTGGTATGCCCGGCTGGCGGGCACCCCGCAGACGCTCGGCGAGAGCGCCCTTACCGAGGTCAGCGACGCGGTACGGGCACTGCGTTACGGCGAGACCGGCGCCCCGGTGACGGCTCCGCCGGGGCAAGGAGGGCAGGCGAAATGACTGGCACCGAACGACTGCCTGACGCACACGCGGCCACGCCGGCGGGCACACCGCGGGCCCGGTCGCTCGGCATCCCGTTCGATGGGACGCCGGGACCCTGGAACGCGATCACCGACGTGCCCGGGGTGGCGGTCGGCTACGCCACCCTCATCGAGGGGGACTCGGTGCGGACCGGGGTGACCGGGATCCATCCGCGCGGCCCCGCCAATGCCGCCGACCCCGTGGCAGCAGGCTTTTTCTCGCTGAACGGCAACGGCGAGATGACCGGCGTCTCCTGGATCGCCGAATCCGGCACGTTCGCCCTCCCGGTCGCGATCACCAACACCCACGCGGTGGGCGTCGCCCATGCCGGGATCGTCGCGTGGACGGCCAAGCACCACCCCGAACTCGGCGACGAGTGGTCGCTCCCGGTGGCCGGGGAGACCTGGGACGGCTACCTGAACGACGCCTACGGGCACCACATCACCGAGGCCACGGTCCTCGAGGCGCTGGAGGCGGCCCGTGGCGGGCCGGTCGAGGAAGGCTCGGTGGGCGGCGGCACCGGGATGATCTGCTACGGGTTCAAGGGCGGCAGCGGCACCGCCTCACGGGTGGTGGACTATCGCGGGACCAGCTACACGGTGGGGGTGTTCCTCCAGGCCAACTTCGGGTCGCGGGAGGAACTGACGCTGGCGGGCGTGCGGCTGGGCAGGCTGCTTGGCGACAGCGGCCCGGCGGAACCGCAGGCGGGGGGCACGCCGCCGCCCGGGGCCGGGTCGGTGATCGCCATCGTGGCCACCGATGCGCCGCTGCTCCCGCACCAGTGCTCGGCCATGGCCCGGCGGGTCACCCACGGCATCGCGCGCACCGGCACGATCAGCTCGCACTTCTCCGGTGACCTGTTCCTCGCCTTCTCCACGGCCAACCCTGGCGGGTTCAGCGGCTATCACCCGGAGCCAGGCACCGGGGCCGACTACGACCAGCTCAGGTTCATCCCCTGGGCCCAGATGAACCCGTTCTTCGCGGCGGTCGTGCGGGCAACGGAGGAGGCCGTGGCCAACGCCCTGGTGGCGAACGAAGACATGACCGGGCGCGGCGGCCACCACGTTCCGGCGCTCCCCCGCCACCGCGTCGCAGCCCTCTTCCGGGACGGACCCGGCTGACGCGGTCCACGCTGGCCTCGCGGTTTACGATGAGACGGCCCTGGTGGTGCCCTTCACCTCCTCGGCCTCCTGCGCGTCTTCGACCCACGGCTGAGCACCGCCCGGACCCGCGCGCCATGGACACCGGCTTCGATCCAATAGCCGGCGAAGGACGTCATCGACAGCCTCTGAACGCGTGTCCGGGTTTGTCCGACTGTTTTCTATCCACCCCCAAACGGGAGGTGAAGCGACAGACTGGGAGAGCACCCGGGGTACCGCCCAGGTGCAGGCCCGGTCACAACCGTGACGGTCACTGGCTCCCCTTCTGGGGGCGGGCCATTTGTAGGGCTGGCATGGCCGACGTGCATGGGGGGGTGCACCGAGGCTTGCCCCTGGCGGAGGGACATTCCGGGGCGGTCCCTCCGCCAGGGGGTAGCCCGCCACGACCGGCCCGAGCCCGGGTGAAGGCAGGCCGTCGCCAACTGAGTGAGCTGCCGATGACCCACGCGGACAAGGTCGATAAGAGGGCCCTGCGTGTCCGATATCACCCTGAGTGCCACCGCTGACCCCTCGGGTGTGTGGCATGCTCCGAGACAGGACGCGGCCACGGCGAGGAGGAACCCCATGGCGGACAAGCAGCGCATCAGCTACGTGCCCGTGGACCAGATGGACGACGAGATGCGGGCCGAGATGGAGCGGTGCGCGCGCGAGGGCACCCCGCGGCCGGAAAGCTCCGCGGTCCGTGCCCACGTCCCCGCCTGCTTCTGGTTCTTCGCCCGGTCGTGGAACGACATCTTCCGCCACGGCGTGTGCGACCACCAGATCAAGGAACTGTGCCGGGTCTACATCTCCCGTACGGTCCAGTGCGAATACTGCGGCAACCAGCGCTCGGTGGCGGCCGCGGCCGCGGGCCTGACCGAAGGCAAGTACGACGAGCTGCTGAACTTCGAGACGTCACCGCGCTACGGCGACAGGGAGAAGGCCGCGCTCGCCTACGCCGAAGCGATCGCCTGGCACCTGCCGACGCCGGATGAGTTCTGGGACCGGATGCGGGCCCATTTCAGCGAGCCGGAACTGGTCGAGCTTGGCTGCTTCATCGGGCTGACGTTCGGGCAGCAGAGCTGGCTGCGGATGCTGAACATCGGGCACCACGAGGTGATGGCCGGGACGGACGCCTCGATGGCGCCTGGATTCGAGACGCCGGAGGTCATGGCGAAGTCGCTGGCCGCGGAAGACTACTGGGCCAAGAGCTGACCTCCACCCCTGCGGTCCGCGGCTACCCCGGATTCTCCGCAGCCGAGATGGCGCGGCGATGGGCCGCGCTGGAGGGGCTGCTCGGCGAGCGGGGCTGCGATGCCGCGCTGGTCTACGGGGCCGAGCGGGCCGGGACCGCGGTGCCGTGGCTGACCGGGTGGCCGGTGACCCGGGAGGCGGCGCTGGTGGTGCGCGCCGGCGAGGCCGGGGTGATGTGGGTCTGTTACGCCAACCACGTGCCCAACGCGCGGGCGATGGCACGGGGGGTCGAGGTGCGCGCCGGGGATACGTCGGCCCTGGCCGCGGCGCTGGAGTGGATCCGGGGCTGGCCGGGGCAGGTGCGGCGGCTCGGTGTGATCGGGGCGGTGCCGGCGCGGGCCGGGGCGGCGCTCGCGGCGGCCGCCGGGGTCATCGTGTTCCTCGATGGGGAGTATGCGCGGCTGCGGCTGGTGAAATCCGGCGAGGAGATCGGCTGGCTGCGGCTGGGCGCCGCGATGAGCGACGACGCGGTGCGGGCGCTGGCCGGGGCGGCGCGGCCGGGAATGACCGAGGCCGAATGCTGTGCCGTCCTGGAGAGCGGCTACATCGCGGCCGGCGGGCTCACCCACATCCACTACCTGGGCGTCACGCCGATGGCGGACCCACGGCTGTGCGTGCCCGCCCAGTGGCCGTCGTCCCGCGAACTGGCTGCCGGGGACGCGCTGAGCTGCGAGATCAGCGCCAGCTATGACGGCTACCCGGGGCAGGTGCTGCGCACCTTCACCATCGCCGCCGACCCGGTGCCGCGCTACCGGGATCTGCACGACGTGGCCGACGCGGCGTTCGACGCCGTGACCGCCCGGCTGGCGCCCGGGGTGACCGCCGGCGAACTCACCGAGGCCGCGGCCGATGTCATTCTCGGTGCCGGGTACACGATCTACGACGACCTGATGCACGGGTACGGCGGCGGTTACCTCCCGCCGGTGGTGCCCCGGGCCGGCCTGGAGGCGCGGCAGGCGCCCGGCTTCACCTTCGCCGCGGGCATGTCCGTGGTCATCCAGCCCAACGTGATCACCCCGGACGAGCGGGCCGGCGTGCAGACCGGGGAACTCATGCTGGTCACTGAGTCCGGCTGCGAGTCACTGCACGACTGCCCCCGCGGCTTCGCCCGCATCGGCGACTGACTGCCAGGCCCGGCGGCTAACCAGGCCGGCCCGGTTGCCTGCGCATGGGCTATACCTGGGTGCATGGACGTGGACCTGCCGATCTGTGCGACCTGCGGAGTGCAGTACCCGGC
>DASXKD010000545.1:0-8576 GCA_036497045.1 Streptosporangiaceae bacterium
CCAGTCCGACTCGAGCGTGATGCCCTCCCAGTAGCGCGTGGTGAAGGCCGGCTCGGTCAGCGCCTGCCACAACTGCTTGGGGGTCGTGCGGATATAGGTGGTGTAGACGAACTGGGGCTTGTCCATCGCAGTGCCCTCCAGGGCTCGTTTCAGGTCTGACAAGGCGTCCACCCGCTGCTGGTGGTACTGGCCGATCCAGCGCTGGGCGATTTCGTTGATAGGCGCGGCGTTGAGGTAGTGGTACTTCTCCCGGCCGCGGCGGACCGTGGTCACCAAGTTGGCCTCTTCCAGGATCGCCAGGTGCTTGCTGACCGATTGCCTGGCCATGTCCAGGCAATCGGTCAATTCGCGCAGCGTCTGGCCGTTGCGCTCGTTCAGGCTGTCCAGCAGGCGCCGGCGCCCGGGGTCGGCCAGCGCGCGGAACACGTCGTCCAACGGGGATTCACCCCTAGTGCTAGATGTCCTGGCCGTGGGGGAAGGGCAGGTACTGCCGGCCCTCCAGCCCGCTCTTGAGGCTGAGCAGGTGGTACGCCCACTTCGTGCTGCAGTGGTACATGAACTCGACCGGCTCCTGCCAGCCTTCGTGGGAGAACAGCACCACGGTGCCGCCATCGTCGCTGGGGCTGAGCCGGAAGTTCAGGTCGGTGCCGACCCATTCCGCCGGGCCCTCGATGCAGTGCAGCACGATGTGGCTGCCGGGGGTCTGCTCGGTGATCTCGGCAATGAGGCCCGGCTCGGGCGTGCCGAAGAAGAACTCCAGTTTGCCGCCGGTGCCCTCCTCGCCGTCGGTTCGGGTCCACCAGCGGGTGAAACCATCCTTCGTGGTCAGGTCCTGATACACCCGCTCCTGGGGTGCGGCGATCCGCACCCGGTGCCTGATGTCTGGCATGGCCGTGCTCCCTTCGGCGACTTCCCTTATAGGCAGCCATCTGGCTGCATGTCAAATATAGGCAGCCGTTTGGCTGCATGTCAAGCGGTGGCGCCGGAATGACGCGATGCGCGCCAGCGTTGGTTCCCGGTAAGCTAGGTGCGCTCCCGGTACTCCGAGCCGCTTCGCGGCGGCGCGTTGATGGCCGGCGAGGGCGGCGGAGTAGCTCAGTCAGGCAGAGCAAGCGGCTCATAATCGCTGTGTCGCCGGTTCAAGTCCGGCCTCCGCTACGCAGTACCCCCCGGTCCGATCGTGGCCCGGGCCGTCGCAAGAGAAAGGCACTCCCTCGTGGCTGCCACCGATGTGAGGCCCAAGATCACCCTGGCCTGCCAGGAGTGCAAGCACCGCAACTACATCACCAGGAAGAACCGGCGCAACGACCCGGACCGGATGGAACTGAAGAAGTACTGCCCGAACTGCCGTTGCCACCGGCCGCACCGCGAGACCCGCTAGCCGCGGTGGGCGTCAACGCCGGCTACCTCGGCCGCACCTTCCCCGCCACCGAGCCCTACGAGGTGAGCCGGGTCAAGATCGCGGACTTCGCCGAGGCGATCGGGGACCGCAATCCCCTGTACACCGATGCCGCCGCCGCGAAGGCGGCCGGCTACCCCGACGTGATCGCCCCGCCCACGTTCCCGATCGTGCTCACCATGGCCGCCAGCCGGTCCGCGATAGGGGATCCCGGCTTCGGCATCAACTACGCCATGGTGGTCCACGGGGAGCAGCGGTTCACCTACTCCCGGCCGCTGCACGCCGGCGACGTGGTGGTCGCGCAGTCCACGATCTCCGGGATTCGCGAGGTGGGCAGCATGACCATGGTGACCACCGAGACCGAGATCAAGACCGTGGACGGCGAACTGGTCTGCACCGGTTACGGCACCCTGGTGGAGCGGGGGAGCGCATGACCAAGTACGCGGACGTGACCGTCGGCGCCGAGCTGCCGGTGGTGTCCTACCCGGTCAACCGGCTCAGCCTGGTGAAGTACTGCGGCGCATCCGGCGACTTCAACGTCATCCACTGGAACGAGCGGATCGCCCGTTCGGTCGGCCTGCCCAACGTCATCGCGCACGGCATGTTCACCATGGCGCAGGCCGGCCGGTACGTGACCGACTGGGCCGGTGACGCCGGCGCCCTGGTGGAGTTCGGGGTCAGGTTCTCCGCCATGGTGGTCGTCCCCGACGACGACACCGGGGCGACCATCGAGGTCGGCGGGACGGTCGAGGAGAAGCTCGACGGCAACCTGGTGGCGGTGGCGCTGACCGCCCGGTCCGGCGACGCCAAGGTGCTGACCCGGGCGCGCGCGGTCGTGCGCCTGCCCTGACCGCGATGGCGCCGCAGCCGCCTGGCCCGCGTGCCGCACCGGGCCCAAGTCCCCGTGACGAAGGAACGGGAACTTGGGCCACCGGGGGGTTCCAGGGGGGTCGCCCCCCCAGGCCAGCACAGGCGCAGGTGCCGCTCGCCGGGTACACCACGCTGCGGCTCGGCGGCCCGGCCAGGCACTTCGCCGAAGCGGCCGACGAGGTGGAACTCATCGCCCAGGTCTGGGCCGCGGATGAGCGCGGCGAGCCGCTGCTTGTCCTCGGCGGCGGCAGCAACCTGGTGGTCGCCGACGAGGGCTTCCCCGGCACGGTGGTGCACGTCGCCACGCGGGGCATCCAGCACGAGCCGGACGGGGACCGCGTGCTGCTGACCGTGGCCGCCGGAGAGGACTGGGACACGGTCGTCGCCGGGACCGTGGCGGACGGCCTGGCCGGCCTGGAGTGCCTGTCCGGGATCCCGGGGATGGCCGGTGCGACGCCGATCCAGAACGTGGGCGCCTACGGCCAGGAGGTGGCCCAAACGCTGGTGGCGGTCCGCGGTTACGACCGGGAACGGGGCGAGGTGGTGGATCTGGTCGCCGCCGACTGTGGGTTCGGCTACCGGACCAGCGCCTTCAAGCGGTCGCTGCGCTCCTGGGCGGCCGGCGGGCCCGGTGTGACCGGCCGCTTCGTGGTGCTCGGCGTGACCTTCCGGCTAGAGCGGTCGGCGCGGTCCGCACCGGTCCGCTATGCGGAACTGGCGCGCACCCTCGGGGTGCCCGAGGGCGGCCGGGCGCCGCTGGGCGAGGTCAGGTCCTCGGTGCTGGCACTGCGCCGGGGCAAGGGCATGGTGCTGGATGCCGCCGACCCCGACACGCGTAGCGCAGGATCGTTCTTCACCAATCCGGTCCTTGGCCTGGCCGCGTTCGCGGAACTGGAGCAGACGGTGGCCGCCAGCTTCGGGCCCGGGGTCCGGGTGCCGACGTTCCCGGCCGCCCCGGGGCAGGTCAAGGTACCGGCGGCCTGGCTCATCGAGCGGTCCGGGTTCGCCAAGGGGTACCCGGGCGGAGACGGCGCGCGGATCTCGTTCAAGCACACACTGGCTCTGGTCAACCCCGGTGAGGCGAGCGCCGCCGGGCTGCTCGCGCTGGCCCGGGAGGTAGCCGGCCGGGTGCGCACGCTGTTCGGCGTCGAACTGGCGCCCGAGCCCGTGCTTGTCGGCGCGAAGCTCTGACCGCCGCCACGCCTCCGTTTGATTGTGGTGACTGGCACGCTACCCACATTCTTATGTGGGTAGCGTGCCAACAACGACAAACGCTCAGGCGGATTCGGTTCGCAGGCCGGCGCCGGGTGCCCGGTACCGGATCGGCGCCTGATCCTTGCCCTAACTCGCGATCCCGCTGGCGAGCACGACCGCAAGGGTCGCCGCGATCAGGAACGGGCCGAACGGGATCTGTGTCTCGCGGCTGGCCCGGTGCGCCAGCATCAGCCCGAGGCCGGTCACCGCGGCGAGCAGCCACGCGGCCACCAGCCCGGCCGCGAACGCGGTCGCGCCCAGCCAGCCCAGGTAGGCGCCGAGTGGCCCGGCCAGCTTGACGTCGCCCATGCCGATGCCCGCGGGCGATACGACCAGAAGTAGGAGGAAGAATGCCACCGCCACGGCCATCCCGATCAGGGCGTGGACGAACCGGCCGGTGCCCCCGGCCAGGAACGGCGCCGCCGCGCCGAGCAGCGCCACGCTGACCGGATAGGCAGGCAGTGTCACCACATTGGGCAGCCGCGCCGTCCGGGCGTCGAAGAAGGCGAGCGGTACGCCCGCGGCGGCCAGCGCGCAGAACGCCGGGGTCTGCGGGCTCAGCCCGAACCGCACCGCGACCGCGGCCACTGTGGCGATTGTGACCAGTGTGGCCATTAGGACCCAGGTCCGGCTTCCAACCTGGGAAAAGGCCATGAATAGTCCCGTTTTGGTCGTGGCGCACGGGCTGCGAACGGTAGATATCGTTCTGTAGCTTATTAGGTGGATCCGGGGGCCGCCGTCCGGCGAGCGAGCCGGCCGGCGGGAGCGTCAGGGCTGGACTGAGCGCGTCACCCCGATCCGGGCGGCCAGGGAGGCACCATGCGAGGCCGGTGCGGGTCTGCGGCGTTATTAGCCGCGGGCATCCTTGCGGGCACAGTCGCATGCGGCAGTGGGAACGCCGCCGTTTTCCATCCAGCCGGCTCGCTGTCGTCGGCGCCGGTCCAGGCGTCGTTACCGGGGCCCGGGGGACAGCACCTGGGCAGTTTCCAGTTCCCCAGTGACGTGTCCATCGACTTCACCGCCCCGGCACCGGCCGACCCGGTCCGGCGCGCGGTTTTAGCCGGCTACCAGGACTACGTCCTCTCGCTGTGGGCCGCGGTGCTCACCCACGGCAAGAACACCACGTACCTGCGGCACGCTGGCGGCAACGCGGCGGGGTTCGTGCGCCACGAGACGGCGCGGTACGCATCTGCCGGGGTGACGGTCAAGGGGACCATCTCCTACACCGGCACCAGGATCGCCGGGGTCTACTTCGGTACCGGCGCGGACGTGCTCTCCTGCGTGGACGCCTCGGCGTTCCATCAGGTGAACGCGCAGACGGGGGCCGCGGAGGGCCCGGCGCTGCCGGCCCGGCTGACCCGCTACCTGGAAAACGTGGCCGAGGGGCGCAACAGCGACGGCACCTGGTCCGTCACCCGCCTGGCCATCTACCCGGCAACCAGCACACAAGGAGCTATGTGCCGATGAGAACCCGCCATCTCACCAGCATGGCGCTGCTCGCGGCGTTCGCCGCGGCGGCCGCGCTGAGCCAGGGCCCTCCGGCCCTGGCTCTGGGCGCCGCTCCGGCGGCGCGCCAAGCGGCCGCTACGCCCGCCGGTGGCGGCCCGGTGTACTCCCACTTTGCGTACTCCCAGGTGAGCGTCACCGGCGATACCAATCCCGGTGCCTTAGGCAGTCCCACCGCGTACACGCCCGCGCCCTGCTGGGTGGAACCGCGCTTCACCGGCGCTGACTCCTATCACACGGGTGACCCGCAGCCGAGCGCGACCGGGGACGCCGACTCCTACTGGTGGTGGTTCGTCGGCCAGGAGCCCGCCCTGGCCGGGGTGCTCGGCCGGATCCAGGGCCTGAAGCAGGCCGTCAACAAGGTGTTCAAGGCCCGCCAGGGCGGCAGCGGCTGGTGGTGGGTGCCGGGCTGGATCAATGGCGGCCTCAACGGTTACTCGTGCGCCTGGGGCCTCGTGCACATGCTCGACTTCAGCGCGCAGTACCTGGAGTACCTGCCCCCGCAGACCGGCGGGCCCGCCACTCCCGGACACCCGATCGACGGGCGGATCCTGGCCGCGCTCGCCCGTGCCGAACTCGCCCTGCCGGCGATCAAGGTCTTCACCAACCCGCGGGCCGGCAAGCCCAGCGACGTCAACCTGCCCCTGTGGGTCTGGGTCGGCTACGCGGGCCCGGAGCGGCCTGCCGACACCGCCAGCGTGCCGCTGCCAGGCGGCAGTGCCCTGTCGGCCACGGTGACCACCTCACCGCCGCAGGTATCGGTCTCGGTGAACACCGCCGCGGCGCACGTCTACAACAACTGCGGCGCCACCGGCAGCAGGTATACCGGCAACCCGGCCGCGATCCCGCCGTGCGGGGTGACCTTCCTCGCCCCGTCCACCAACGGCCCCTACACCCTCACCGTCACCGCACGATGGACCGTCAGGTGGACCGACAGTACCGGGGAAAGCGGCACGTTCCCCTCGCCGCCGTGGCCGGTTCCTGTGCAGACCGGCAGTGCGACCGTGACCGTGCGGGAAATCCAGGCGGTCAACTGAAATGGGACCGGTCAGCGCGGCTGCTGTGGTGCGAGTGCGCAGGTGGGAGGCGTGTTACGTGAGTAGTGCGCAAGGCAGGGGAGACAAAAACCATGTCGGGTGACCGAGGCACGCTGACCCGCGGAGCGCAGCCCGTGCGGGACAAGGCGCCACGGCGGCCAACCGCGCCGGGCAGCAGGCGCCCGCCGCAGGTGGCGCGCGAGCGCAGGCCCGCCCTCGCCGCCCTCGCGTTACTCCTCATCGTGGGCGGGGCCCTGGGCGCCGCCTACCTCGTACTGCAGAACGGCCACCGGGTAGCGGCCATCGAGGTCACCCAGCAACTCGGCGCCGGGCAGCAGATACCGCTCAGCGCCCTGCGCGAGGTGGACATCGCGGTCAGCGGCGGTATCGGCTACGTGCCGTGGACCGACGCCGGCCAGGTGAGCCGGTTCTACGCGGCCAGCGCCATCCCGCCAGGCACCCTGCTCACCAGCCCGATGGTGGCCAGGGTCAACGGCCTGGCCAGCGGCAAATCGGTGGTCGGGCTGGCGCTCAAGGACGGGCAGCTTCCCGCCGGGCTGCAGGCCGGCGATCACGTGAACCTCTATCAGGTCAGCGACGCCTCGCAGTCGTGCCCGGGCACGCCGGGCAGCCTGCTCGCGTCGAACGCGGTGGTGCTCGGGATCAGCGCACCGCCCACGGCCGCGAGCGCCTCCGCCGTCGACGTGCGGGTGGCCCTCGACCCGGCCGCGGCCGGCGCCGTCACCTGCAACGCGGCCAACAGCAACGTGGCGGTCGCGGTACAGCCGGGGTCGGCGACCGGCGGGGCGGGCTAGCGATGGCCCTGATTGCGATCGCGGCCGACAAGGGAGCACCGGGGGTCACCACCGCGTGCCTGGCGCTGACCCTGGTCTGGCCGCGGCCGGTGCTGCTGGCCGAGTGCGACCCGGCCGGCGGTGACCTGGTCTACCGCCTGCCCGCCGCGCGCGGCGGGCAACTCGACCCGGGGCGCGGGCTGCTCAGCCTGGCCGTCGCCGCCCGCCGGGGGCTGACGCCCGACCAGGTACTCGAGCACGCGCAGAAGCTGCGGGGCGGCCTCGATGTGCTGGCCGGCGTGGTCACCGCGGAGCAGGGCACCGGGCTCGAGCCGCTGTGGGGCCCGGTCGGTGCGGCCCTGGCCCGGTTGCCTGACTGTGACGTCATCGCCGACTGCGGCCGGATCGGCGCCGACGGCCCGCACTATGACCTGCTTGCCTACGCGTCCTCGGTGGTGCTGGTCACCCGTGCCTCGCTGGAAGAGGTGGTGCGGCTGCGGGAAAGGGTCACTGCGGTGGCAGGTGCGCTGGCGCTGCGGCACCGGCAGGGCATCCCGGTTGGCGTGCTGGTGGTCGCCGACCACCGCCGGTTCCACGCGGCGCTGACCGAGACCGGGCAGGCGCTCGGATCCGGCGGCGCGGCGCGGATACTCGGCGGGCTCGCCTATGAGCCGAAGGCCGCCGCGGCGCTCGGCGGCGAGCAACGCGGCCACCTCGGCCGGTCGTTGCTGCTGCGCACGGCCCGCGACCTGGCCGGGCGGCTGGCCCGCTCGCTTGCCCCGGACGTGGCCGCCCCGGCCGGACGGGGGTGACGACATGGATCACGCCGTGGTCAAGCGGCTGCGCAGCCAGGTGGGGGACCGGCTGGCCGAGCAGCGCCGGCTCGACGGGGTGTCCGGCGTGCCGCCGATGTCCGCCGAGGACGAGCGGCAGTTCGCCCGGGCACTGATCGTCGCGGCCCTGGAGGGTCACGCCCGCGCGGAGATCACCGCGGGCCGGGCCCCGCTCACCTCCGGTGAGGAGGAGGAACTCGCCACCGGCATCCATGCCGCGCTGTTCGGCGTCGGCCGGCTGCAGCCCCTGCTGGAGGACGACCGGATCGAGAACATCGACGTCAACGGCTGTGACCGGGTGTTCCTCGGCCACGCCGACGGCCGCGAGGTGCCCGGCGAGCCCGTCGCCGACAGCGACGGGGAACTGGTCGAGCTGATCCAGGCGCTCGCCGCCTACTCCGGCCTGTCCAGCCGCCCCTTCGACACCGCGCACCCGCAACTGGACCTGCGGCTGCCGGACGGCTCCCGGCTGTCGGCGGTGATGGACGTGACGCTGCGGCCGGCCATCTCCATCCGCCGGGCCCGGCTTGGCAAGGTCTTACTGGCCGACCTGGTCGGCAACGGCACGCTGCTGCCCGAGCTTGGCGGGTTCCTCACCGCGGCCGTTGCCGCGCGGAAGAACATCATGATCGCCGGGGCGACCAACGCGGGGAAGACCACGCTGCTGCGGGCGCTGGCCAACCAGATACCGCCAAGCGAACGGCTCGTCACCGTGGAGCGCGCGCTCGAGCTTGGCCTCGATCAGTTCCCCGAACTGCACCCCAACGTGGTGGCCATGGAGGAGCGGCTGCCGAACTCCGAGGGCCAGGGCGCCATCTCCATGGCCGAACTGGTCCGCCGCTCGCTGCGGATGAACCCGAGCCGGGTGATCGTCGGCGAGGTG
>DASXKD010000546.1:0-38454 GCA_036497045.1 Streptosporangiaceae bacterium
CTGCTTGGTGGCGAACCCGTTGTCCCGCGCCGCCACCTCCAGGCTGGCGGCCAGCCGCTTGACATCCCACTCCCATGGGCCGGGCAGAGTCTCGTCGAAGTCGTTGACGTCGAACACCAGGCGGCGCTCGGCGGAGCCGAATATGCCGAAGTTGGACAGATGCGCGTCACCGCACGCCTGCACCGCCAGCCCGGAAACCGGTGTGGTGGCCAGGTCGCTGGCCATCGGCAGGGCCGCCCCCCGGTAGTAGGTGAACGGGGAGACCAGCATCCGGCCCCAGCGGACCGGCACCAGTTCGGGCACCCGGGTGACCGCCTGTTCCGCAAGCAGGGCGATCGGGTCCGGCCGGCCGGGGGCAGGCTCGAACACCGCGTGGCTGGTACGGGGGACGGCCGCCCGCGCCGCCTTGCCCCTGGCGGCGCTCTGCGCCGGGGTCAGCCGCGCGTGGCCGGTGTCCAACTGGTACCGCGGGGTGCGCCGAGGCGGAGTCTCCGTCGTCGATTCAGGCATCGTCGGCTCCTCCCCGGGGCTTGTGCCTGGTTAAGCGTGGGTCATCTCCTTGGCCCGGACGGCGTGCCGGAGCAGCAGGCCGCCAACGATCTCGAAGACGCCCATCACCATGAACCAGATACCCAGCAGGAGGGCCAGGACGTCCAGCGACGAGGCGGGGGTCGCCGCCACGGCGATCCCCGCGATGAGGCTCGCCGCGCCGAAGAGGATCCACCAGGCGCGGCCCTCACGGACGCCGCCTGAGATTCCTCCGATGAGCGCGGCAAGCCCTTGGACTATCCAGGTGACGCCGATGATCAGGCCGATGAGCGACCGGGTCAGGTGCAGATGCCGGATCAAGATGACGCCGATGACGACGAACAGCAGCCCGGCGATGCCCAGCCAGACCCGGTGCGGCTCGGCCGTGTCGAAGACCCGGATCAGGTGGAAGATGCCCGAGAGGATCATCAGAATGCCGAGCAGCACCGCGATCACGTTCACCGAAGTGGTCGGGTACACGGTCACGATAAGCCCGAGGATCAGTGTCGCCGCGCCGATGAACATGGCCGTCTGCCATGAGGCGGCCAGTATTTCCGGGGGTGAAGGCTGTGCGTCGTCGCCGTCAACCATGGCCGTCTCCTTAACCCAGCGCCCCTGCTCCCATCGATGCTGGCCAGGCACCCCCGGCATGTCGTCACCCGCCCTGGGTGAGAGCGGTCGTGGCCGGTGCGGTTCACCGGGGCTCTCACCCGCGCTGGGTGGTGCTGGCCGTCGCGGTGGTCTCTATGGTCACTCCTCAAGGAGTTGAGAATCCGGGAGCGTGCGCGGCATGTCCACGACACGGCAGCACCTGAGGCCCATGAAGCCGATCCCGGGCGGCACGTTCTGGATGGGCTCGGCCGCCTTCTATCCGGAAGAGAGGCCGGTGCACCAGGTCACCGTGGACAGCTTCTGGATGGACGAGCGCCCGGTGACCGTGGCGGAATACCGGCGCTTCGTGGCCGCCACCGGGTACGTGACGGTTGCCGAACGCCCGCTCGACCCGGCCAGCTACCCCGATGCCGATCCGGCGCTCCTGGTGCCAGGTTCGCTGGTCTTCCACCGCACCAAGGGCCCTGTCGACCTGCGGGATTACCGCAACTGGTGGGCGTACCTGCCCGGAGCCAGCTGGCGGCAGCCCACCGGGCCACGCAGCGACGGCCGTGCCCGCGAGCGGCATCCGGTGACCCACGTGGCCTACGAGGACGCCGAAGCCTACGCAGGGTGGGCCGGCAAGGAACTGCCCACGGAGGCGGAATGGGAGTACGCGGCCCGTGGCGGCCTCGACCGGGCGGTCTACGCATGGGGCGATGAGTTCGCGCCACGTGGCCGGATGATGGCCAACACCTGGCAGGGCCAGTTCCCCTGGCAGAACCTGCTCACCGATGGATACGAGGGAACTTCCCCGGTCGGGTCCTTCCCCGCCAACGGCTACGGCCTGTTCGACATGCCCGGCAACGTCTGGGAATGGACGTGTGACTACTTCACCCCGCGCCATCGGAATGCGGCCGGGGATACCTGCTGCGCACCGCGTAACCCGAGGGTGGACTCACCGACGGCCAGCGGAACCTTCGCCGGGCCCGGGGCTCACGTGCCGCGCCGGGTCATCAAGGGCGGCTCGCACCTGTGCGCGCCCAGTTACTGCCTGCGCTACCGGCCCGCGGCCAGGCAGAGCGAAGCGATCGACACCGCCACCTGTCACCTGGGCTTCCGGTGCGTCGTCCGGGACACCTCGCCGGCTGGCCGGTGAGCCCCGCGGGCGGCGGCCCGGTCAGGGCTGAGGGCGACGGCCCGGTCACGGCCGCAGCCGGCGGCCCGGTCACGGCGGCAGCCGGCGGCCCGGTCACGGCGGCAGGCGACGGTGCCGTCACGCTGACGGCTGAGAGCCCAGCCACCACCGGCCACCTGCGCAGGGTGTTCCTGGGCCCACGGGGCGGCGGCACGCTGCGCCGGCGTGCGTCCGATGCCTTCCGGCTCGGGTTCGCCATCCTCGTGGTGGCCGTGTCCATCCCGGTCATGCGCGCCAACTCGGCCACCGAACTCGCCATCGTGCATGCCCTGAACCCGCCCCCAGCCGCGATCAGCTGGCTGGTCACCGCGCTGTTCTGGCTCGGCTCCGTAGGCGTGGTGGCCGGGCTGGCCGTCCTCGCCCTGCTGGTGCCGCGGCTGGCCGCGGTCCGCCGGATCGCCGTGGCCGGGCTGGCGGCCTGGGCCGCCTGTGCGCTGCTCGCCGCGGCTCTTGGGCCAGCCGCGGGCAGGCCGGGCACCACGGCGCTTGCCGGGGTTGATACCAGCTATCCGGTGGTGCCGCTCGCCGTCGCCATCGCCGTGGCCACGACCGCGCTGCCGTACCTGCGCCGCGCGTTGCACCGCCTGGTGTCGTTCCTGATCACGGTCGCGGTCCTCACCGGAGTCGCGGCGGGCGCGGCACTTCCGGTCAACGCGGTGTCCAGCATAGCCATCGGCTGGGGCATCGCCGCAGCGCTCCACTTGGCCCTCGGCTCCCCGCTCGGGCTGCCGTCGGCGGCGGAGGTGGCCGGCGGGATCGCCGACCTCGGCGTGCGGCTCACCGGCGTCGTCCGGGCACCGCACCAGGCATGGGGGCTGGAGAAGTTCACCGGCCAGGACGGCACCGGCGGCACGGTCGAATTGTCGGTCTACGGCCGCGACGCCACCGACGCCCGGGTGCTGGCCAAGCTCTGGCGATTCTGCTTCTACCGTGACTCCGGGCCGACCCTCATCCTCAACCGTGACCTGCTGGTCGAGCACGAGGCCTACCTGACACTCACGGCCGGCCGGGCCGGTGTGCTGGTGCCCGAGGTGCTTGCGGTGGGCCGGTTCGGGCCCAGCGGGGACACCGCGATCGTCACCAGGCTGCCCAGCGGCACGCTCCTCGCCGACGCCGACCTGTCCACCCTTCCCGACGGCACGCTCGATGAGATCCTGGCTGCCGCGCTCCGGCTGCGCATGGCAGGCATCGCCCACGGTGCGCTCGGGCAGGACACGATCCTGCTGTCCGGCCAGGGCGTCTGCATCAGGGCGTTCCGCTCGGCGTCGTCGCCGGCCCCGGCCGGCCGCCTCGATGCGGACCTCGCCGCGGTGCTGGCCGCCTTGGCGGTGCGTGCCGGAGTGGACCGCACCGCCGCCGCGGCCGCCCGGGTGCTCGACCTCGATACCGCACGCGGCGCCCTTGTCCACCTGCAGCGCGCGGCGCTGGATCCGGTCACGGTCGGCGCCCTCAAAGAGCACAAGGACCTGCTCTCCGAACTGCGAACCGCGGTGGCCGCCGCGGCCGGCATCGAGGTGCCCAAGCTCGCCGAGCCGAAAAGGATCAGCTGGGTCAACCTGGTCTTCGGCGTCGGGTCGCTGATCGGCCTGTGGGCGATCATCGGGGTGCTCTCCGATGCCTCCGGGTCCCTCGACGTCATCAAGGGGGCAAGCTGGGGCTGGGTCACGCTGGCGTTCGTGCTCGCCCAGCTCCCCATCGTGGCCCAGGCCTGGGTGGTCATCGGGGCCGTACCCGGGCAGCTCCCCTTCGGCCGGTGCCTCGCGCTGGAGACGGCGGACGAGTTCGTCGCGCTGGTCGGTGGTGACGTTGCCGTGTTCGCGGTCCGGGTGCGGTTCTTCCAGCGCCAGGGCTACGACGCGGCCACGGCGCTCAGTTCTGGAGCGATCGCCAGCACGGCCGGCTATTTGGCCAAGGGGCTGCTGTTCGTCGTCTCGATATTCTTCGCCGCCGGGTCCTTCCAGGTGCCCAAGGCCTCGGGTGACCACCAGACGACCGTATGGATCATCATCGTCGTGGTGGTCGCGGCCGGGGTCGTGGCCACGCTGCTCACCGTGGTCCCACGGCTGCGGCGGCTGGCCAGTGCCCGCGTCCGCCCGCACCTGATACAGATCTGGGCCGACCTCAAGACCATCGCCACCCAGCCACGGAAGATCTTCTATGTGCTCGCCGGTTCGATGCTGAGCCAGCTTGTCATCGTGCTGGCCCTCGGGGCGTCCCTGCACGCGGTGGGCGAGCACGTGAGCCTCGCCACGCTGTTCGTGGTGAACATGGCGGCCGGGCTGATCGGCGCCGCGATCCCGGTGCCCGGCGGTGCGGGGGTCGTGGAGGCCGGCCTCATCGCCGGGCTCACCAGCGCGGGCGTGCCACAGAGCCAGGCCGTGGCCGCGGTGTTCATCCAGCGGCTGTTCGCCGCCTACCTGCCGCCGATCTGGGGATGGTTGACCCTCGCCTGGATGCGGCGCCGCGAATACGTATGACCGCGCCACAGGTGGGCTGGGCGGAGCGGCAGGTCCGCCGCGTCGACCGGTTCCAGCAGCGCCATACCGTGATCGCGTTCCCGTGGGCGGTGATGCAGAAGTTCGGCAACGACCAGGCAGGGGGCAAGGCCGCGCTGATGGCCTACTACGGCCTGTTCGCGCTGTTCCCGCTGCTGTTGCTGCTGGCCACCATCCTCGGCTTCGCGCTGGCCGGCAATCCGGCGCTGCGCGATCAGGTGATCAAATCCGCGGTGGGGAGTATCCCGGTGATCGGCGATCAGATCAGTTCCGAGGTGCACCCGCTCGAAGGCAACTCGGTCGCCCTGGTTGTCGGCATCGTCGGCACCATTTACGGGAGCCTCGGCATCGGCTTCGCCGCGCAGAACGCGATGAACACCGTGTGGAACGTTCCCTACGTCCGGTGGCCGAACATCTGGATTCGCTACCTGCGCACGTTCGGCGCGATCGGCCTGCTGGGCCTCGGGGTGATCTCGTCCACCGCGCTCGCCGCGTTCGCCACCGCGATCGCGAACGGGGTGGCCGCCGCGGTGTTCGCCGTGGCGGGCGGCCTGCTGGTCAACCTGGGGCTGTTCCTGCTCGCGTTCATGGTGCTCACCGCGGAGCCGCTGCGGCCCCGCGACGTGGCGGTCGGCGTGGTCTGTGCCGCGGTCTTCTGGGAGACGCTGCAGCTCCTCGGCACCTGGTACGTCAGCCGCGGGCTAGCGCACTCCAGCGCCACCTACGGCGTCTTCGCCATCGTCATCACCCTGCTGTCCTGGCTGTACCTGGGCTCCCAGCTCACCCTGCTGGCCGCGGAGATCAACGTGGTGCTGCGGTACCGGCTGTGGCCCCGCTCGGTGACCCAGCCACCGCTGACCCGGGCCGACCGGCTCACGCTGACCCGGCTCGCCGTGATGGCAAACCGCCGGCCCGAGGAGGTGGTCACCGCGTCCTTCACCGGCGAGGCCGACCGGGATCCGCTGGACGGCCTGCCCTGAGCACGGCACAGATCCCCCGCGACGGGTGACGTCCACCGGCCGCGCCAGGGCAATGCTTGCGCCGTGCTTGCCGGTGCATTTCTTGCAGAACGATCCTCGGGCGGCCGTGGGCCGCGCCGCTGGACGAGGTGCGTGGTCCTCATGGGCGCAGCGGCCGTCGGCTTGCTGGTCACGGGATGCGCGGGAACCATCAGCGGTGTCTCGACCACCAGCCGTACGGGCAGCATCAGCCTGCCGAGCCGAAGCCCCCAGGAAACCCCAGCCGCCGCGGCGACGTCCCCGGCAGCGAGCACCAGCTCAGGTTCTGACCTCATCTGGTTGTGGGTGGTGCTCGGTGCGATTGTACTGATCCTCTTGATCGTGCTGGTCGCCCGCTCCGGCCGCCGCCGTGGGCCCAAGCCCGCCGAAGTCTGGCGGTCCCGCGCCGTCGACGCCTACGCGAAGGGGTCGGCGCTGTATGACGCGATGGAGATGGCGGAGGCGCCAGGCGCGCTCGTGGCGCAGGACGCGGCCGCCCGCTGGGCCGACATCCAGCGCCGCGCGGACGACCTTGGGCAGGCGCTGTATGCGATGCGCGAGGCCGCACCCGACGAGGACAAGCGGATGCGCACCGCCGACGTGCTGGCCGCCCTCCAGTCGGTCCGCTCGGTGATGGCCGCCGAGCGCGGCACCGACGTCTCCAGCGTGCCGCCGCCGGACCTGGTGCGGAGCCGGCTCATGGCCTTCGGTGCGTCGCTGCAGGGACTCCGCGGGCCGGACGACACCGGCAGGCCTTACTGACCTTCCGTCGCGCCGCTCGCGGCCTACTCGCGGGCGAGCGCATAGCCGCGGCGTGGCGTTCCAGGCGGCCATTCGATCCACTCCCGGGCGCGCCTTCGGATGCCTTGGCCGGCTCGAAGGGCGCCCGGTCCGGCACCGAGTCCGTGATGTCGGCGTTGATAGTCCCGTTGAGCACTTGCTCATCGGTTTTTCCCCGTGCGGCATCCTCGGTGCCGGTCCTGGCGGCTTACGCCCGGGCCGGGTGACCCGTCAGCTAGCCGAGCAGCTTGGCCTTGGCGGCGGAGAACTCCTCGTCGCTCAGCGCGCCCTGCTGATGCAGTTCGGTGAGCTGGTTGAGCTGGTCGAGCATGGACGGCTGCGCCGGCGCTGGTGGCGGCGGGGGTGGCGGCTGCTGATACTGCGGCGGGGGCTGCTGATACTGGGCCGGGGCAGCTTGCTGCTGTTCAAGGTCTGCGATGCGCTGGTCCTGATCGGCCTCCGCGCTCGCCGCCTGTTCCCTCTGCCGGCCCGAATGCCTGCCGACCGCGTATGCGGTACCGCCGACCGCGGCCGCACGCAGCAATGGGCGTCGTCGCCTCAACATGACTTGCCTCCTTCGTCCTTGCTGGTCCGGGCCGAGCCTACTGCCCGTCCTCCCCGTCGTCCCCGTCCACCCCGGCGGGCAGGGTAAGGCCGAGGGCAACCATGAGTTCCGGTGCGGCGGCGACCGTTCTCGGGCCGCCGACCTGCGGCGCGACCGCAATGAGCACGCCGAGGAGGTCCGTTGCCGTGCAACCGGCCGCCACGGCGTTGGCCACCTGCCACAGGTAGGAGGCCGGCGGCGCGTCGAGCGCGATCAGTGAGGCGATCTTGACCAGCGAGTAGGTGCGCGAGTCCAGGCCGCTTGTCGCCTGCCAGTCGGCCCGGGCCTCCAGGCCCGCCAGCAGCAGTTCCGGGTCGCTCATCGCGAGCTTGGCCAGCGTTTCCTCGGTGGCAGCATCGACATCGATCCTGGTGGGCATGTTCATGGACAGGTTCCTCCTGGTCGTTATAGGCAGGGGTGGACCCGTGCCCGGTCCACAGGGCCACAGTTACCGCTTAGCGGCGGTGCCGGCGTCACCCGTCAGGGGGGATGCGGGCCAGTTCGGCCTCGCGCGCGAGGAACCTGAGCCGGGCGGCCCGCGCGTCCCACGCGTAGACCACCGCGGTGCCGGCGATGAGGTCGTGCAGGGCACGCCGTTCCCGTTGCACGAGGATGCCGAGGAAGCCCAGGCCGAACAGCAGGAAGCTGAGCGGGAACACCAGCGCGCGCAGCACGCCGCGCCACGGGTCGATGGCCTGCCCGTCCGCACGGACCACCCGCACGCCGAGCACCGCCATGCCGGCCGTCCGGCCGTTCATCGCCCACGAGTAGCCGAAGTAGAAGAACTCCCAGGCGACGTAGATGACCGTGACCGCGATGTCCTGCCGGTTCCAGGAGACCTGCTTGCCGGTCACGACCTGCACCGCGTAGGAGATCCCGGCGAGGGCGAGCGTGAACACCCCGGTGCTGATGGCCACGTCGATGGCATAGGCCAGGAACCGGGATACCGAGCCCGCGTAGTTGCCCTGCGCGGTCACCGACCGGGCAGGCGTGCCGGGGCTCATGTGGTTGCCTCCCCCGCGGGTGCTTCGCCTGGTCGTGCCGGAGGCGCGCCCGACTGCGGTGCGGGAGGTGTGTCCTCGCCGTCCAGCAGGGCGCGCGGCGCCACCGGGGCGGGCTTCTTGCGCCGCAGGCCGCGCTGCACCCAGCGGTCGATGAACTGATCCAGGCCCACGGCCTGGCTGCGTCCCGCGTCCAGCACCTCACTCGCGGCGCCGCCGGAGGATCTGGCGATCACCGCGCCGAGATCGGTCTGCTCGACCAGCGCGTCCATGTCGATGCGGCTCAGTAGCGCGTTGATATCGATCCGGTCGATCAGGGCACCGGTGTCGACCCGCGCGAGCACCTCGTTCAGGTCCACCTGCTCGAGCAGTGCGCCCACGTCGACCCGGGCCAGCAGCGCGTTTATGTCCACCTGCGCCATCAGGGCGTTCAGGTCCACCTGCGCCATCAGGGCGTTCAGGTCGACCCGCTGGATGAGGGCATTCAGGTCCACCACGTCCAGCACGAGGTCCACTACCCGCTCGGCGACCCGCTGGGCCATCGCCTCGACCGGGTCGGTGATCCGGCGGTGCGCAGTCACCGGACCACCGCGAGCCCGTAGATCCCGTTGAAGACCATGATCCCTCCCACCGCGACAAGCACGCACATGAGCACGACCTTGCCATGTGCTCGCAGCCAGCCGTTGAAGGCTGTCAGATACCGTGTCGTAGCGTCAGGGAAGACCAGGTGGAACACAATGGGCAGCCACACCAGCAGCACGTTGATGACCACGACGATGATCAGGGCAATAAGCGTGAGGTCGAAGCTGGCCCGCGCCGTCGCGATCACCTGCACCGCCGCGAGGAAGGTGACCCCCGGGGCGAAGATCAGAATGCCGACGAAGAACGCACTCAGCGGTGCCGGGTCGGCCACCAGCCTCGACACGAACCCCTGGTGCGGCTTGGCCGGGTCGGGCGGCCGCGGCTTGCGCCGCGCGACCACGATGGCCGCCGCCAGCAGCAGGATGCCCAGGGCAAGCCGCAGGCCGTACCTGGGCGTGTGCTCCGAGGGACGCTGCAGGTTGACACCGCGCAGGACCTCCAGGATCACCACGGCCATGATCAGGCTCATGGCGACCGCTCCGGCGAGGTAGAACACGGTGACCACCCGCGGCCGCGCGGAACCGAGGTAGACCGCGGCGATCAGCAGCGCGGTCGGCGACAGCGCCGCCAGCAGCGCGAGCCCGGCTGCCTGGATCAGCATCCCACCGCTACCGCCGGGCACGGCGCCGCCACCTCGGCGTGGACCCTGTCGTTCTCAAGTCTGGCTGGCGATCTCGGGCTTGGCGGGGGGCCTGCCGATCAGCTCGATCAGCCCGAGGAGCAGGAGCAGGACGATAACCAGCACGATGACGCTCCCAGCGGTGGGGCGGCCCTGGAATACGAAGATGATAGCGGCGAGGCCCACCACGCAGATGCGCAGTGCGTGCCGGTGCGCATAGGTCCAGCGGCCCGCGGGCCCGGTGGTCAGGCCCTTGCGCTCGCCGCCCGACCGGAGCCAGGCGAAGGCCGAGGCGAAGCCGGCCCGGGTCCGCACCGCGGTCACCGACGGCCCGGTGAAGAATGCGCCGATCGCCACCACCAGGCCCAGCACCAGGAGCGCGCGCAGCGCCTCCTTGATGAACCGGACCAGCGTGTCGAACATGACGGCGGCGGCGTTGCTGGGCAGCACGTCGTTGGGGACCGAGTTGAGGTAGACGCCGCGGAAGACCAGCAGGGCTGCGCCGAGGACCAGCATGGAAGCGGCGAAGCCAAGTCCGGCTCCGATCAGGGCACGCCGGTGGCCCCGGGCGATGTACACCCCCGCGGCGATCAGCACCAGCGACAGTATCGGCAGCACGAACTTCAGGTCGTTGACCAGCCGGTAGAGGGTCTGCGCCTGGACCAGGGTCTTGGAGGAGAACAGCGCCAGCGTGGGGTGGATCGGCGGGAGGCTGTTCACCAGCGTGAACCCTCGCGCGGCGAGGTTCTGCTTGACGATCGCGATGAACGGGGCAAGGTCGATGGTGACCTGGCCGTTGCTCACGGTGACCGCGCCGTTGCTCCCGGACAGGGCCTGCACCAGGGTCTGGTGGGCCACCGTGTTGACCTGAATCCAGGTGTTCGCGAACCGGTCGCTGGTCACGATCTTGTGCACGGTGTTGTGCACGAACCCGGCGACCGCGCTGGAGATCGCCGGACCGAATGTCTTGAGCAGGGTGCCGACACGGGGCAGGCCCTTGCTGGTCAGCAGGGCCGCGGCCTGATTCGTGTAACCCGTCACGTTGAGGTGGCTGGTGATCTGGGTGGTGATCTTGTCGGTCAGCGCGTTCTGTACGGCCGGCTCATGGATCAGCGGCTCGATGTTCGCGATGTAGCGATTGGTGTCGGAGACCTGGTTGGCGGTCCAGACCGCCACCACCGACAACGGGGCGAGCACGCAGCCGATCACGATGAGCACCGCGGCGACGGGGGTCCGCCAGGAGAAGTGGTGCCGCCGTGGCGGGTCTGACTGCTTGCGCCGCAGTTCGGTCACCTCCGTGCGCAAGCGTTCCAGTTCGGCCCGCTCGTCCTGGCTGAGACCCGCGGCCTGCGCCGCGCTGTCCGGTTCGCTGTCGGTCGCAGCCATGGGTCTTCTCCTCCGGACCGGGGGGCTGGCGCTGCCGTGCCGCCGCCGTGAAGGTGTGGCCTCTGTATCCGTTGTATTCGTTCACGCTGTTCCCCGCTGGCCCGCGGTACCTCACCCGGCCGGGGTGAATCGGCAGGCCGAGGTCGGTGAGAGAACGGTGTCATGACCATTGGCGGGAGCATCGCACTGATCGTCGCCGGTGCCATCTTGCGTTTCGCGGTGACCTGGCATGGCAAGTACCTCGACCTTCAGGCCATTGGCGTGATCTTGATGGTCGCGGGCGTGGTCGGTCTCGGCGTGTCGGTCGGGCTGCTGATCTCGCGGCGGCGTGCCCGGGCCGGGGCGCAGGTGTACGAGCAGCGCCGCTACACAGACCCGCCTAGGTGACCTTTCGATCCGGGCGGCCGCACCGCGGCTAGCTCAGCCCTGCCGGTCCCCGGAGGAACGGAACGCCGAAACCAGGCGGGCCACCAGTGTGGCCAGGAAGATCTGGCCGGTGAGCGCCTCCAGGACGGCGACGGCCTGACCGGAGCTGTACTCGGCGGTGAAGTCGCCGTAGCCCAGGGTGGTCAGCGTGGTGTAGCTGAAGTACTGGAAGGTCTGCGTATTGGCCGTCTCGCCGGAGACGAAGAACTGGTCGCCGCTGAAGTGGTAGATCGCCGCGAAGACGGCGGCGTACATGAAGCCGAGGATGAGATACGCGCTGAACGCGCCGTAGATGCTCTGCAGGGTCACCGTGCCGAAGGCCAGCACCCGGCGGACGATCATTACGGTCGCGGCGAGCAGCACCAGGGCGGTCCATATGTCGGCGATCCCGCGGCCGGTGTCACCGGTGACCGTGCTGAACGAAAGGAAGAACATGACCGGCAGCCCGACGACGGCGGCGATCAGCACGAGGCGCACCGCCCGCCGCGATATCGCTGCGCTCCGCAGGGCCAGCAGCACCGCCACGGTGAACAGCACCACCTGCAGCGCCTCGATCCACCGCGCGTGGATGAACGCGGACAGCAGATAGCTGGCGATCAGCAGGATCAGCAGCGCGCCATACCGGCCGGGCGCGGGGCGGGCCGAGGGTGCTTGCTCACCGGATGCCATGCCGCTAGGCCCTTGGCAGGGCCGGCATGGCCATCGCGGGGTTGGTGAACGGGTCCGTCTTCAGCCACGCGTCAAAGGCGGTCCGGTAGTCGCGGGCGGCCACGCAGCCGCTGCAGGACGTGGCGACGGCGACGATCGCAAGCACCAGGACCTCCACGACCTCGACCAGTGTCTCCCAGCGTCTTTTCGCCGGATGGTGGCATGCACAAAGGCTCGCGTCGCGGCGCGGGCGCCGGTTCACCCGGGACGGGTGACGTGCGGTGATGCGCCGCAGCCCAGCGACACACCCCGTGTGAAAGGTCAGCGAATGGTCAGCTAGTCACCAGAAGATCTCCGGCTGAGCATCAGCGTCTCCTGAGGTTTCGTTCAGCTCTGACGGCGACCCTCGGTACAGGTGGACTTATGGATGGGGGCAACACGTGGCCAGGCAGATGACCGTGACCCTGCCCGCGACCGGGCGGGCGGCAGGTCTGGCGCGGCAGGCGACCCGCGACGCCCTGGCGGTGTGGCAGGTGGCACACCTGGAGGAGACCGCGGTACTGCTGGTCTCCGAACTTGTCGGCAACGTGCTGCGGCACGCGCGGACCAGGGCACTCGCCATGGCACTGTGCCTGGACCTTGAGGTGGCGTCGCTGCTGATCGAGGTGCACGACACCGACCCGCACGAGCCGCGCCCGCGCACGCCGGGCACGCTCGACGAGTCCGGGTTAGGGTTCGTGCTCATCGAGGCGCTGGCGGGTAAATGGGGAGTGCGCCAGACGGAGATCGGCAAGGCGGTCTGGGTGGAACTCGACGCCAGGCAGCCGGTCAACCACCCGTAGCAGGGGATGCTGGCCAGGCTCGCCATCCGCAAGCATGGGAGCGTGGGGCCCATATGGCGTGCTGCGCCGGACGCCGGCGCTCCCGGGGTGAGCGTCGGCGCGGGCCGCGAGCACGAGGGGTGCAGACCATGCCGTTGCATGACCGGGACACCATCCGAGACCAGATGGCCGAGTGTGTGTTCGTCGGGCGCGACTTGACCAGGCCGGTGCCGAAGTACAGGTTCCCCCGCGACGAGAGCCGGCCCGCGGAGGCGTTCCAGGTGGTGGCGGATGAGCTGATGCTCGACGGCAACGCGCGCCAGAACCTGGCCACGTTCTGCCAGACGTGGGAGGAACCTGAGGTTCTCGCCCTGATGGCGCTGTCGGTCAACAAGAACATGATCGACAGAGACGAGTACCCGCAGTCCGCCGAGATAGAACGGCGGTGCGTGCACATGATGGCCGACCTGTGGAATGCGCCCGAGGCGGCCAACACCATCGGCGCCTCGGCCATCGGCTCGTCGGAGGCGTGCATGCTGGCTGGGATGGCGGCCAAGTGGCGGTGGCGGGCCAAGCGGCGGGCCGCGGGCAAGAGCGTGGACAACCCGAACATGGTGTGCGGCCCGGTGCAGGTGGTGTGGCACAAGTTCGCCCGCTACTGGGACATCGAGATGCGCGAGGTCCCGATGGCGCACGGCCGGTACATGATGGACCCCGAGACGATGCTGGAACGGGTGGACGAGAACACGATCATGGTCGTGCCGACGCTTGGCGTCACCTATACCGGCTCCTACGAGCCGGTGGCGGACATGGCGGCCGCCCTCGACAAGCTGCAGGCCGATACCGGCCTGGATATTGACATACACGTGGACGGGGCCAGCGGTGGCTTCCTCGCTCCGTTCTGCGCGCCCGAGGTGGTCTTCGACTTCCGGTTGCCACGGGTGAAGTCGATCAGCGCCTCGGGGCACAAGTTCGGCCTGGCTCCGTTGGGTGCCGGCTGGGTCGTCTTCCGTGATGCCGCCGAACTGCCCGACGATCTGATCTTCCACGTCAACTACCTGGGCGGGGACATGCCCGTCTTCCAGATCAACTTCTCCCGCCCGGCCGGGCAGATCGTCGCCAGTTACTACAACTTCCTGCGCCTGGGCTTCGACGGTTACCGGCGCATTCACCAGGCCTCCTATGAGATAGGCCAGTACCTGGCCGGCGAGATCGTCAAACTGGGCCCGTTCGAGCTGCTCTGTGACAGCAATCCGAGCACCGGGATACCGACGGTCACGTGGCGCATCGCCGAGGGCGAGGATCCGGGGTACACCCTGTTCGACCTCGCCGACCGGCTGCGCACCCGCGGCTGGCAGGTACCCGCCTACACTCTTACTGGGACCGCGTCCGATATCGCCGTCCAGCGCATTCTGGTCCGTCTGGGGGTGAGCAGGGACATGGCCGCATTGCTGCTCGATGACTTCCGCGACTCGGTGGCTCACTTCAGCAAGCACCCGGTGACCGTGCCCATGTCCAAGGAGGAGTCCGGCGGGTTCAACCACCTCTGACACCACGTCAGACCGGCGCATCCGCGGGCTGGTCCGCTTCATGGCCGGCGCGCTGGCCTTTGCTGCCTGCGTCAACTTCTGGGCCGCCGTCTACCAGATCGCACGCTCCGCCAGCTACACGGCCACCCCCCAATACGTCTTCGGCAACCTCCGCGCCTGGGGGTTTGTCACGCTGGCCATCGCGCTCGGCCAGTTCGCCGTGGCCGCAGGCCTGGTCGCCGGCAGTCTGCGGGCCCGCTGGTTCGGGGCCGGGCTGGCATTGGTGAACGGGTTCGGGCAGATATCCGGCCTCCCCGGGTACCCGCCCTGGTTCCTGGTGATCACCGCGGTGGACATGGTCGTGCTCTTCGGGCTCGCCATCTACGGCCAGCTACGGCCGGAGGTCAGCCGTCCAGGAGGGAAAGCTCGCGTGACCGGGTGAGCGCCTGCTCGCGGGAGGTCGCCATCAGCTTGCGGTAGAGCGACGCAGTCTGCGACTTGACGGTGTTGTGCGAGATGGCCAGTTCGGCGGCGATCTCGGCCAGCGACAGGTGCGTGGCAAGCAATGGCAGCAGGCGTAGCTCGGCAGCGGTCAGCGCTGAGGCGCCCGAGGCGACCGGGCCCTGCCCGCCCGGCAGCCGCGCGCGCAGCGCCCGGGCCTGTCCGGTCAGGGTGCCAAGGCCGGGGCGCCGCCGGAGCACCTCATCGATCTCCCGCATCAGCGTCCTGGCGCCCGGCAGGTCGGCGAGGTCAAGGTGCGCCCGGGCGAGTTCGATGCGGGCCTGCACCGCGATATGGGGCACCGTGTAGGTCAGCAGTGGCCGCGAACGCTGCGCATGAACCAGTTCTCTGCGGGTTTGTGTGGCGTCCCCCCGGCGCAGGGCCGCCCGGGCCTGGGCCGCGCAGACCAGCGGGCTCGCATAGCTTTCCGTGACTCCCGCCTGGTGCAGCAGGTCATGTGCCTGCTCGGCCAGGGCATCGGCCCTGGCCCAGTGCGCCCGCGTCGCCGCCAGCAGCGACCGTTCGCTCAGCGCCGCCGCGGTGACCTCGTGCGCGCCGGTGCCCTCGCCGATCCGGACCGCGTCCGCCAGGGTGGCGTCGCCGGCTTCGAGGTGGCCGGAAAGTACCTGCGCCATCCCGAGCAGCAGCGCGGCCCCGGGCGTGACGATGCCTTCCGCGGCGAATCGCCGCGCGGCCTCCTGCGCGTCGGCCTGCATCTGCGTGATCCCGTGCCGGCACATGAAGGCCCGGAGCAGGGCGGCCCAGGCCCCGGCTGGGTCGCCTGGGCCTGACGCGTTCCGGTCCGGCCGGCGCTCGGCGGCGTCGGCCCACCTTTCCGCCTCGCCCGGTCGTCCTGCCCACGCGAAGATGAGCGCGCCCAGTGCGGCCACCGCCGGGTAATCCCCGATTGCGCCGTGGTCGTCCAGCCAGCGGAACCACCGTTGCAGGGTCACCGCCCGGCCCTGGCGCCTGGCTGGCACGACGAGTTCTTGCATCAGGCGGGCGGCAGCGCCGGAATCACCAGCCGCGATCGAGTATTCCAGGGCTTCTTCCGCCAGCCCGTTCTCCACGCACCAGTGCGCGGCCCTGCGCCGCAGCACCGGGACCAGTTCCGGTTCCACGCGGTACAGGCCGGCCAGCAGCATGTCGCGGAACAGGTGGTGGTAGCGGTACCAGCCGTCCTGGCCGCCGAGCGGCACGAGCAGCAGGTTCGACCGGGACAGCTCCGCCAGCGTGGCACCGCTGCCCGGGGATTCCAGAACCGCCTCGCACAGCGACTCCGACAGCCGCTCCAGCACCGCCGTCCTGGTCAGGAACAGCCGCTGCGATGGTGAGACCAGGGCGAGCAACTCCGCTTCCAGATAGTCGCTCACCAGCCGGTTGGCACCGCCGAAGGTGACGGCCGCCCGCGGCAGCGAGCCGCCCTCGCGCAGGTGCAGCGCGGCGAGGTACAGCGCCGCGGGCCAGCCTTCGGTGTGCCGGTGCAGCTCGGCCACCTCGTACTCGCCGAGGGGGACGCCCGCCGCGCTCAGCAGCGACGCTGCCTCCGCGACGCTGAGCACGAGGTCGCCGGGGCCGATCTCGGTGAGCCTGGCTCCGGCGCGCAGCCGCGCGAGCCGCAGCGGCGGCTGGGCCCGGCCCGCCAGTACCAGGTGTGAGCCGGGCGGGACGTGGTCGGCCAGGGCCGACAGCGCCGCATGGCATTCCCGGTTGTGCAGCACGTGCACGTCGTCGAGGACCAGCACCACCGGTGAGGGCATCGCAGAGAACGCCGCCGCCAGCCGCGGCACGACCGTCCCTGGCGCCGAACTTCCCGGCGAGGCGAGCGCCGCGAACACCTGCTTGCCGATCGGCGCCACCGAGTGGAGGGCCTCGGCGATATAGCTGAGCAGCACCTTCGGGTCGTTGTCCGGTTCCTCCACCGACACCCACGCGAACTCCCGGCCGTCGCGCTCGGCCCACTGCGCCAGCAGCGTCGTCTTGCCGAAACCTGGCGGCGCGACCACCGACACGACCGGGCGCAGGCCGGCGGGCGCGAGCAGGTCCATCAGCCGCTGGCGGCCGACCGTCCCTGGCCGCAGCACCGGATGCCGGAGCTTGGTGGTGACGAGCACGATGGCCGTGCCGCTGGTTCGCCGCTGCGCCCGGGCGCGCGGCCGGGCCGCCCGCGACTGGCTGTTCCGCGGGCGCACGTCGCTGTCGCCCATGCTGCTGCGGCCTCCTCGAAGCACCCGCAGGCCAAGACCTTTCGAAGGCTTGGACCGCCAGCCGCGGCAGCGCGCCCGCCGTCACGATGTGCGCATGCTGACGACTATTCAGGTTACGCCCGCGGACCTACAGCGGGCGGTCGGCACGCCGGGCGGGATGCGCCGTTTTGCTGTCCGGGGCTGCCGTCACCCCTGGGCCGACTTGGCGTCGGCCTCGATCTCGGCGTTGTCCGCCTTCAGTTGCCTGGACTCCACCTTCTGGGCCTTCTTCATCGACCGCTCGATCTTCGCCCCCATGTCGGACACCCCGACCACCACCAGGCCCGCCTGCCCGGCGTCGAGGTGCTCGCCCAGTTCCTTGAGGTCGTGGCGGCTCATCCCGGCAGCCGCGTGACCGGCCACCGCGCCCAGCACCGCACCGCCAGCGGTGGTGGCCAGCAGCAGGCCCCCGCCGATCGCCGCGAACGGGAACAGCACCACCACCAGGCCGTTCGCCAGGCCCACCCCGCCGCCGAGCACGCCGCCGACCCGGGTCGGCGTCTCATGCTTCTTGGTGATCTTGACCTTCCCGTCGGCACGGCGCTCGATCACCGCGGCGTCGTAGGAGTCGATCAGGCCTTCCTTGGTATGCAGGTCTTTGACCAGTTCATAGTCGGCGTCAGCGTCGGCCGGGTTGTTATACACGCCGACATAGGCGATGAACGTGTCGATAGCCATCGTGGAACCTCCAGTGCCCGCCGGACAGGTCAGCCAAGTATGCCTAGGAAGCTACGGCTCAGGTGCCCCGGCCTGGCCCCCCGTTACGGGTGATCTCGAAAGTCACCCGTCCCACGAAGCCATGGCACCTGATCTGCCGGTTCACTCCGGGACGGCCCCCTTCACCGGTGGAAGACATCAAGAGCCACGGGTTCTAGTGGGACTACTCCCCTTCACCCGAAGCCTATCCGGCCAGCCGGGCTGCCGGCTGGACAAGGCCGCCTGCCCGGCTGGACAAGGCCGCCTGCCCGGCGGCGAAGCTGGCCGGCGAGAAGCTGTCCTTTCCGGGATGAACGCGGCCGCCTGCGGATACGTGATGTAGCGGACGGCAGTTTCGCCCTCGCGGGCGCCCGCGGACCGCTAGCGGGCTGTGCCAGTAGCGCGCAGTTCCACGCAGCAGTGCCCGGGGGCGGGGCTGAGTACTGCGGTGGCCGACGCGGCGCCGGGCCCGTCAAGGAAGCCGGTGAGAAAAGCATGATAGGAGGTGCCGCATGCTTCCCCAGCAGTATCGGGCCAAGCGGCCGGTGACCGTGCTCGCGGG
Organism: Streptosporangiaceae bacterium; assembly: GCA_036497045.1. Taxonomy (GTDB): domain Bacteria; phylum Actinomycetota; class Actinomycetes; order Streptosporangiales; family Streptosporangiaceae; genus DASXKD01. Next base: position 18,272 of record DASXKD010000546.1, read on the forward strand.
GACGTACGGGCATCCACTGCATCCGATCCTGGTGACGGTGCCCATTGGCGCCTGGGTCACCAGCCTGGTCTTCGACATCGCCTCCCAGGCCGTCCATCCGGCCGGCTTCCTGGCCCAGGGATCGCTGTGGCTGATCGGGGTGGGAGTGATCGGCGCGGTCCTGGCCGCCTGCTTCGGTGTCTTGGACCTGTTCGCCTTGTCCGAGCAGACCAGGGCCCGGCGGACCGCAGTGATCCACGCGAGCCTGAACCTGATCATCACGGCCGCCTACGCTGCCGGATTCGCCTGGCGGTACAAGGCCGTCCATCCCGCGCCGGTGCCCGCCGCGCAGATCGCCCTGTCAGCGGTGAGCCTTGCCGTGCTCGCGGTCTCCGGGTTCCTTGGCGGCAAGCTCACCTACCGGTACGGGGTCCGGGTCGCCGACGAAGTCACCCAGGCCGACGGGTACGGCGACCCCGCCACTCCCGCCCATCGTTCGCCGGCCGGGTGGGCCTGACCCGCCACTCGCTGCTTGAATCGCGGGCCGTGTTCAGCGGCCGAGGTAGGCGAGGACGGCGAGGACGCGGCGGTTGTCGTCGTCGGAGGGCTGCAGGCCGAGCTTGGTGAAGATGGACGAGGTGTGCTTGGCCACCGCCCGTTCGGTGATCACCATCCGCTGGGCGATCGCGGCGTTGGACCGGCCCTCGGCCATCAGTTCCATCACCTCCCGCTCCCGCGGGCTGAGCCCGCCCAGGTCGCTGTCGTCGGCGTTGCTGGCCAGCAGCCTGGAGATGACTTCGGGGTCCATCGCGGTGCCTCCCCCGGCAACCCGGCGCAGCGCCTCGGCGAACTGGGCGCTGTCGAAAACGCGGTCCTTGAGCAGGTAGCCGACCCCGCCCGAGCCGTCGGCCAGCAGTTCGCGTGCGTAGATCTGCTCGACGTACTGCGACAGCACCAGGACCGGCAGCCCGGGCACCCGGCGGCGGGCCTCCAGCGCAGCCCGCAGCCCCTCGTCGGTGAAGGTCGGCGGCAGCCTGACGTCCACGACGGCGACGTCGGGCCGGTGCTCGTCCACCGCGGCCAGCAGCCCGGCCCCGGTATCCACCGCCGCCGCGACCTCGAAGCCGTGCGCCTCGAGCATCCGGATCAGGCCGTCCCTCAGAAGGAAGAGGTCCTCGGCGATGACAACTCGCATGGCAGCTCCAAGGTCGCCACAGTAGGCCCGCCCGGCGGGCTGCTCAGGGCGAGTATGCCGTCGAAGGCCGACAGCCGCCGCTCGATGCCGCGCAGGCCGGTGCCCTGGCTTGGGTCGGCCCCGCCCTGGCCGTCGTCGCCGACGTCGATCCGCAGCATGCCACGCTCGTACCGCATGTCGATCCAGACGTGGCTGGCCCCGGCGTGCTTGGACACGTTGGCCAGCAGTTCACTGACCGCGAAGTAGGCCGCCGACTCGACCGGCGCCGCCGGCCGGCCGGGCAGTTCGTTGGTCACCTGGATCTTCCGCCGGCTGTCCATGGCCAGCGCGCGAACCGCCTCGCCGATGCCGCGGTCGGCGAGCACCGGCGGGTGAATCCCGCGCACCAGATCGCGCAGCTCGGTGAGGGCCTTGGCCGATGAGTCGCGGGCCTCCACCAGCAGCGCCCGCGCGGCGGCCGGGTTGTCATCGATCACCTGCTCGGCCGCGCTCAGCGTCATGCCCATCGCGACCAGCCGGGCCTGCGCCCCGTCGTGCAGGTCCCGCTCGATCCGGCGGATCTCCGCGGCGCCGGTGTCCACAACCTCGGCGCGGGTCTCCGACAGGTGCGCCACCTGCTGCTCCAGCGCTACCTGCTTGGTCGGCGCCAGCATCGACCGAGCCGCCTGACCGTACCAGCGCAGGAAATACGGCGCGAGCCACAGGCCGAGTGCAATGAAAGCCAGTCCAAGCGGCACGCTCAGCAGCGCGGTGAGCCAGTTGGTGACGTGGATGAACGCGTACCAGTTGTTGCCGCCCGCCTGGACGATCGGGTTCCAGTAGGCCGGCATCAGCACGCCGAACAGGCCCCAGCCGACGACTGTGACCGGGATGGCGGGCAGCAACCAGATCAGCAACGGGTCCAGGGTCATCCAGAGCAGATCCCGCCAGGTGGCGGGCTCGGTGATCAGTTGCCCGCTGGCCTCCCCGAACCGCTGCCAGGTACCAGCGCGGGGGCCGGGCTCCCGATACGGCCGGTACGGCTCGGGGATGGGTACCCCGCACCACTCGCCGGACAGCCGCCGGACGACGCTGGCCAGCCGCCGCACCGCCAGCAGGGTCGGCGGGACGAGCAGCAGCGGGTATACGAAGATCGCGAAGCTCAGCTCCAGGGTCAGCGCGAGTATCAGTCCGGCCTCGGCCAGGGCCAGCCCCACAAAGGCCAGCCCATGGACCGAGCCCAGCCAGCCGGCGCCGATCCAGGAACCGCGCTGGCGGGGCGCAATTGCCTTGCCCGGAGCTGCCGTATCGCCCGTCATGGCTGTTAATCCCTTCGCGTTGCGTGCCACCTACGGCCAGTGTGGCGGCCCGCCGGGCGGGAGCGCAGTGACGCTTGGCCCCCAAATGGGGGGTGTATCTAGGTGTACCCCAAGACGCCACTTAGCCGTATGTCCCCGCGCATGGCGGGCGGCCTAGCGTCGCTGACCAGGCCGGAAAACCGGCCGGATAGCGACAGTTACGGAGCTGGTCATGGCACACACAGGTGCGGCACGCGCATCCGGTTCACCGCGGCGGGGGGTCGCGGCCGCGCTGGGCGGCTGGAGCGCGCGGCACCGCAAGACCGCGATCGGAGTCTGGCTGCTGTTCGTCATCGCCGCGACGGTGTTCGGCGGCGCCGCGGGCCGGGCCGGGCTGTCCGGCTGGCGGCAGGGCGCCGGTGACTCCGCCCGCGCCGAGCACATCCTTGCCAACGCCAATGTCAGCGAGCCAGCCACCGAACTGGTCCTGGTCCGCGGCGGCTCCGCGGCGGTGACCGCGGCCTCGCCGGCCTTCCGGCACGCGGTGGGCCGGGCGCTGGCCGAAATCAACCGCACCGGCCTGGCCCGGGAAGTTCAGGATCCCTATGCCGGCCATCTGCTTTCGGCCAATGGCCGGGACGCGCTGATCCGGTTCCAGCTTCGTGGCGCGGACTCTCAGGTGAGCACCGTGCTCGCCGCGGTCGCCCGGGCCCAGGCGGCCAGCCCGGGCTTCACGATGACCGAGACCGGCGACGCCAGCGCCCAGCAGGCGCTCAACAACAACATCAGCACGAACTTCGGTCACGCCGAGTGGACCGCCGTGCCGCTGGCCATGGGGGTGCTGCTGGTCGTGTTCGGCGCGCTGATGGCCGCGGTAATGCCCGTGTTGCTCGCGCTCACCGCGTTCATGGGCGCGGTCGGGCTGGCCGACCTGCTCAGCCACCTGGTCGGGATGAACAGCTACGCGAACTCGGTGATGCTGCTCATGGGCCTGGCCGTCGGGGTCGACTATTCGCTGTTCTACCTGTTCCGGGAGCGTCAGGAGCGGGCGGCCGGCCGGGACCGGGCCAGCGCGCTGCAGGTGGCGGCCGCGACCTCGGGGCGTTCGGTGCTGGTCTCCGGCCTGATCGTGATGACCGGGATGGTCGGCATGCTGCTCTCCGGCATGGCCACGTTCCAGGGCCTGGGCCTGGCGGCCATGGTGGTCGTGTTCGTCGCGATGCTCGGCTCAGTCACCGTACTGCCCGCCCTGCTCTCGCTGCTCGGGGACCGGGTGGAGCTGGGCCGGATCCCGCTGCCCGGCAGGCGGCGTGCGCGTGCGGCCCAGGCAGGCGGCGGCGCCGGCCACGGCCGGGTGTGGGACTTCATCCTGCGCCCGGTGCTGGCCCGGCCGGTGCTGTTCGCCGTGGCATCGGCCGCCCTACTGCTCGGCCTGGCCGCACCCGCGCTGGGCATGCACACGCAGACGCTGAACCTCGGCCAACTGCTGCCGTGGAACAGCGCGCAGGCATCGGCCACGCGGCAGATCGCGGCATCGTTCCCCGGCGGCCCGGCACCGGCCGAGATCGTCATCAAGGCGCGGGACATCCAGGCGCCGCCGGTGCGGCGGGCCATCGCGTCCTTCGAGACCGCGGCGCTGCACGCCGGGGCGCTGCGCCAGCCGGTCCAGCTCACCGTGTACCGGGCCGCGAACGTGGCCGAGATCCACGCGCCGCTGCCGGGCAACGGAACCGGCCCGGCATCGGTGGCGGCACTGACCACGCTGCGGCAGCGGCTGATCCCGCAGGCCTTCGGCCACGTTCGCGGCACTCAGGCGCTGACCGACGGCCAGCTGGCGTCCTCGCTTGACTACAACGCCGCGCTACGCGCCGCCGCCATCAGGGCGTTCGCGTTCGTGATGGCCGCCGCGTTCGTGCTGATGCTGGTGGCGCTTGGCTCGGTGGTGATCGCCGCCACCTGTGTGCTGCTTGACCTGCTCTCGGTCGGCGCCGCCTACGGCGTGATGACCGCAGTCTTCCAGCACGGCTGGGGAGCGGCGCTGGTGGGCACGCACGCCGTGGGCGCGATCGAGTCCTGGATCCCGTTGTTCCTGTTCGTGGTCCTGTTCGGCCTGTCCATGGACTACCACGTGTTCGTGGTGTCCCGGATCCGCGAGGCACGCGATCTCGGCATGACCACCGCGCAGGCGGTGTCGGCCGGCGTCCGGTCCACGGCCGGGGTGGTGACCAGTGCCGCGGTCATCATGGTCGCGGTGTTCGCGGTCTTCGGCTCGCTGTCGATGCAGGACTTCAAGCAGCTCGGGGTCGGCCTCGCGGTCGCCATCGCCCTAGACGCGACCGTGATCCGGGTGGTGCTGCTGCCGTCGGTGATGGCGCTGCTCGGTGACCGCAACTGGTATGTGCCGAGGTGGCTGGCCTGGATGCCGCGGATCCCGCACGGCGCGCCGGGCCGGCCAGTCCCGGCCACCCCGGTCGCGGTGCCGGAGCGCAGCGAGGCCTGGCCGTCGCACGCGGGCGCGAAGTAATGGGTTGGCGGGCCGGCCGCGTGGGCTGGTTGCGGGGCTGATCGCGGCGAGCAGGCCGCTGCGGATGGCGGGACCGGCCAAGGGGCCGGTCCCGCCACCTTGCCGTGCCGGCTGCGTCTAGCCGGGGCCGTCCGAAAAAGGGTGCGCCGACGAGGTTGTACGCCCGGTCGGGGCGATGTCAGTATGCACACCTCGTCCACGGCACCTGCGCTAGCCGAGCCTAGGCCTCGAGGGCCGGCTCGTCCGGGGCGGACAGGCTCAGCACGGCGCCGACCACCGCTGGCGATGCGCTGATCTTCGCCTCGAGCGCGCGCAGCCGGACGGCCAGGTGGGACTCGGTGTCGTCGCCGGTGAGATCGACGTCGCCGACCACGAAGACCATCCGTGGCCCGACGACCTCCAGCCGTAGATAGGTCACCCTGGCCACCTCCGGCGCGTCCAGCAGAGCCCGGATAGCGGCCGTCCGCACCCGGGGGTCGGCCTCCATGCCGACCAGGTACCGCCGGTTGAGGTTGATCAGCACCACGGCAACCACGGCGAGCAGCACGCCGACCAGGATCGACCCGATCGCGTCCGGGACCGCCGAGCCGGTCAGCTGGTGGGCGGCGAGCCCCGCGGCCGCGATGACCAAGCCGATCAGCGCGGCGGAGTCCTCGGCGAACACCGCCCGCAGGGTGGGATCGGACGTGGCCAGCACGTGCTCGATCAGGTCCCGCTGCATCGACTCCGCCTCGGGCTTGGCCTGCCGGACCGACCGCAGGAACGAGATTGCCTCCAGCACGAACGACACCGCCAGGACTATGTATCCCACCACGAACCGGTCGGCCGGCTGGGGGTGGATGAGTTCCTGGACGCCGTGTGTCACCGACACCGCCGCACCGGCCACGAACAGCCCGAGCGCGGCGAACAGCGACCATACGTAAGCCTCCCGGCCGTGGCCGAGCGGATGCGCGGGATCCGGCGGGCGGTGCGACCGCCGGTCGGCGATCAGCAGGAAGATCTCGTTACCGGTGTCCGCCCAGGAATGCGCCGCCTCGGCCACCAGCGACGCCGACCCGGTCACCGCGGCGGCGGCCGACTTCGCCACCGCGATCAGGACATTGGCGCCGAGGGCCACCAGTACCGTCGTGAAGCTCTCCGACCCGGCAGGGTCCTGCGGCAACGGCACCGGCCCGAGCAGGTCATGCGATCCGCGGCCACCGCCGCCGTCCGCGGCCGGCGCCGGTGCGCGCTCATCGCCCTGCTCGCGCGCCATCAACCAGTACTAACACACCCCGAGGTCACGGGGAACGGCCGAGGTGCCCGGCCGGTGTCAGCCCGGCGCGGCTAGCACGCGCTGCCCGTCCGGACCACGCGGATGGCGTCGGCGCCGACCTGGGCTGGCTATGCACGCAGGAAGGCCAGCACGGCAAGCACGCGCCGGTTGTCCTGCGGGGTGTCGGCCAGGCCGAGCTTGTCGAAGATGCGGCGGACGTTGCCCTCGACCGTTCGCTCGCTGAGGTAGAGCCGCTCGCCGATGGCCGTGTTCGTGCGCCCCTCGGCCATCAGGCCGAGGACCTCACGCTCGCGGGGGGTGAGCACGCTGAGCGGCTCGGTGAGGCCCGTTCGGTTGACCAGACGGCTCACGATGCTCGGGTCCACCACACATTCGCCCGCGACGACCCGCTGCACCGCATCCACGAGCACCGCGACCTGGGAGACCCGGTCCTTGAGCAGGTAGCCGACTCCGCTCGGGAAGGACTGGAGCAGCCGGAACGCATACCCGGCATCGAGATACTGCGACAGCACCAGGACCGCCGTGCCAGGGTGACGCTCCCGCACCAGATCGGCGGCGCGCAGGCCTTCATCGGTGAAGGTCGGCGGAAGCCGGATGTCGATGACCGTGACATCGGGGCGGGATGCGCCGACCGCGCACAGGAAGCCCTCGATATCACCTTCGGATGCGACGACCTCCATGCCCGCCTCGGTGAGCAGCCGCGCAAGGCCTTCACGCAGCAGCACATGATCGTCCACGATCGCTACCCGCATGGCAGGCTCGCGATCAGTCGCTGGCGGTCGCCGTGGCCGGTGTGGTGCAGTTGCCCGCCCGCGGCAGCCACCCGGTCGGCCAGATGCACCGGGTTCCCCGCGGTGCCCGCGCGCTCGTAGTCGATCTCTACGACAACGTCCCCGCCGGAGCGCCGGACCGCGATGGACGCCCCAGGGGGCGGCATCCGGCCAGCATCGGCCAGGAAGTCCGCGATCAGCCGGTACACGGTTCGCTCGACATTCTCCGGGAGCCGCTCGGCGGGCAGTTCGACGACGGTGACCGCGCTCTGCGCGTTCTCGGCCAAGGTGCGCACCGCACCGGCGAGCCCGCTGGTGGCCAGGGTGCCGGGGCTGATGCCGTGAGCCAGGTCGCGCAGGCTGGCGAGCGCCAGCTCGGCGGCCTGGTCGGCATCGGCCAGCCTGGCGGCGTGGTCAGGCTCCGGCAGGCGTTCGGCATGGGCACCGGCAAGGCCGAGCGCGTAACGCAGGGCCACCAGGCGCTGCTGTGCACCGTCATGCAGGTCGCGCTCCAGATCCGCCCGCGCGGCGTCGGCCGCTTCGACCGCCAGCCGGCGGGCGGTGCTCAGGTCGTTGACCCGGGCCAGCGCGCCCGCCTCGAGACGTTCGGTGTCGAGGAGCAGCCGGGCCGCCGCGGCCGCCTGTGTCACCGCGGCCGGGTCGATCCGGGCCGTACTTCCGTGGATGAGCGCAGCCACGTTCTCGCCCGAGTCCGTGACCATGGTTACCTCCCGGCCGGGCAGGACGACCACGTTGCCGTGACGATCCCGCCAGGTTCCATCCGGCGTCGGGTAGGTAACGCGCAGGGCGGCGTCACCGAGCGCAGACCTCAGCGCGTCGGCGGCACTGCGGCGCGCCGTTCCGGCAGTACATCGACTCAGACGCGCACGCACTCCTGGACACCCCGAGCCTCCGCCTCTATGTATCCGCGGCCGAAGCGACGCGGTCGACGGACCCCTCGCTGCTCGACGCGCAGTCGGTTATCGGACGAATCCGCCGGGTGGTCGATGACATCACTGCGGGTAACACGGCGCCGGGAGAGGCCGCTAGTAGTGTGAGCGGAGACATCCGCCGATTGCTCGAGACCACCCGGCGGCGGTCGGCCCAGAAAGACTCCGACCTTGAGACTCTCATCAATCAACTCGACGCCCTGGTGCCCCAGCTCACCGATACCGAGGCAGGCACAGAGAATGCTGCGGCCGCATGGGCCGCGAAGGTCATACCGCTGCTCGACTTGATCGATGGCCGCTTGCGAGAGATGCGCCGACAGACGAATGTCGGCGCCTCGACAGCTTGAACGTACAGCTGAAGTTAAGCCTGAGCCGCCGCGGGTGTTGGTCACCGTGAACACACCGGGGGTGACACGTGAGGGCCTCTATCTCCGGCCTGGGCGCCGCTCCGCCAGGCGGGAGGCTTCGTGCGGTTCGCGGCTAGAAGCGGGCGGGTTTGCGGTGCAGCCCGGCGGCCCGCGCATACTGGCGGCATGCCTGTCCACCTTCATCACATCGTCATTGACACTCACGACCTGCCGGGCCTGGCCCGGTTCTGGACGCAGGCGCTCGGCTGGAAGATCCTCTCCCAGCGGGAGCGCGAGATCGTCATTGGGACTGACGAGAATGCACCCGTCGGCATGTGTTTCATGCCGGTCACCGATCCCAAGACCGTCAAGAACCGTGTCCACCTCGACCTGACCACCAATGCACAAGACCGCGATCAGGAGATCGAGCGGCTTCTCGCGCTGGGGGCGCGCCGGGTCGACATCGGGCAGACGGGCGCGGAGTCCTGGACTGTCCTGGCCGACCCCGAGGGCAACGAGTTCTGCGTGATACGCCCGAAGGAAACACTCACCCGGTAAGGCTCAGCACTGGCCGAAACAGATCGACCCGTCCGCGGCATGACCGAGCGTGCACGGACTCGGCCGGGGACGTCGGCCCGGAGCCGCCGCGTGGTCGGGCCCTGAGCACAGGAAAGCCCGGTGCGTTAACCCGTCACGGCTGTAGCAAGCGGCATGCTATCGAACGCCAACGGCTGGAGTCTGTGCTCGGCGACGACGGACACCACAGCGCACCTCCGCATTACCGCATCGATCTCGGCGAGGGCCGCCGCCGTGACCGTCCGGGCTGCGCTCCCCGGGCTGGCCGATGCCCAAGCCAGCCGGATGTTCGCGGTTTCCGCTGCCCTTGTGGCGCTCACGGTGGTGGCAGCGTGTCCAGGATCTCGGCGGCCGCGCGCTTGCCGGACTGGACCGCGCCGTCCATGTAGCCGCTCCACTCGGTCGCGGTCTCGGTGCCCGCCCAGTGCAGCAGGCCGGCCGGGCGGCGCAGCGCCGGCCCGAACTGGGTCCAGGTGCCGGGCGGGAAGTGCGCGCCGTAACAGCCGCGGGTCCACGGGTCGGCGGTCCAGTCGTGCTCGGCGTAGTCCGCCGGCCGGGTCGCGGCGGGCCCGAAGTACCGGGCAAACGAGGCCAGGACCTCGACGCGCCGCTGCGCCGGGCCGGCCCGCGCCAGGCGGCGTGCCTCGGCGCCGGTGACGAAGCCCAGCAGGACACCGGGCGAGCCGTCCGGTGGGCCGGTGTCGAAGGTGACCCGGGCGGCCGGGCCGTCCGACGTCGCCTGGCCGTTGTAGCCGGCCTCGCGCCAGAACGGCTCGTCGTAGACGGCCAGGCACTTGATCACCGAGCCCATGGGTGCCGCCTGGGTGAGCTGATCACGGTCGGCGGGCAGCGGCGGGTCGTAGCCGATCCGGCCCGCCAGCGCGGGCGGCGCGGCGACCACTGCCCGGCGCCCGGTGACCAGCCCCGCAGCCGAGTGCGCCACCACCCTCGACGATCCCTGCTCGATCCGGGTGACCGGGGCGCTGAGCCAGACCCGGTCCGGGCCGAGCTGCTCGGCCATCCGCAGCGCGAGCAGCTGCGACCCGCCGGCGAACCGGTCCTGCTGCGCTGCCCCGGCCACCCCGGTGAGCTGACGGAACCCGCCCGCCGCGCGCAGGTAGAACAGCACGTGCAGCAGGGATACTTCACCGGGCTCGCAGGCGAGCACTCCCTGGCTGAACGCCTCGATGGCGAACCGGCCGAGCCGGGTCCTGACGTTGCGGCGAGCCCAGTCCGCCAGCGTCCTCGCGTCGGCGGCCGCAGCCCCGGCGGCCTGCCAGGGCGCCTGTACCGGGACCCGGCGGGCCATCCGGTCGAGGCTGGACAACGCCCGGCCCGCATCGGCCAACTGCACCGGGTTCAGCCGCGGCACGGCCCGGTAGTCGTGGCGGCGCCCGCCAAGCTCGAGCACCGTCCGGCCACCGGTGAAGATCGGAAGGGTCGCCACGCCAAGCTCGGCGGCCAGCCCCAGGACGTGCCGCTGGGCGGGACCCACGAACTGCCCGCCGACGTCGGCGACGTGCCCGCCGGCCAGGGTGAGGTTCAGCACCCGCCCGCCGACCCGGTCCCGCGCCTCCAGGACGGTGACGTCATAGCCCGCCGCGGCCAGTCCCCTGGCCGCGGTCAGCCCAGCCAGGCCGGCCCCGATCACGATCACATCGGTCTCGGCGCGGCGCACGGCTACCACCCGGTGACCGCCAACAGTGGCCAGCGCCCAGCGATACCCGGCAACCCCCCGACCGGCTGGCCAACCGGAACGGCCTGACCGGCGCGCACGACCAGCGCCGCCCACACCGCCCCGGCCCCAGGCAGCCCGAGCGCGAGCAACGACTGCCGCAGGGTGCTGGCGTCCAGCGCTGCCAGCGCGGCCCAGTCAGGCACTGCCATCAGCCCAGTCTGCCGCAGTCCGCCCGTCGCGGCAGAAGCACTGGCGGACGCCAGATGGGCTTGGCAGGGGTGCCATGCAATCGGGGACGCGCGAAGGGGCGACGCTTCCATCAGCTCATAGCCAGGGGCTGCGGGGAATACTGGTCACATGGTTGACGACACCGCACGGGACCGGGCCATCTACCACGCGCTGAAGGCGGCCGACGAAGTGGCCGCGGCCCTTCAGGCTCACCTCATCGAGGAGCATGGGGCCGATCCGGATCGCAGCGCTGCCCAGAATCCCTCCACCAACTCGCTCAAGCTGCTGCGACAGGCTCGCGAGCGCCTCGGTGAAGGACTGCGAGCAGTCGAGGCCGATCACATCGCCGAGTCTGACAAGATCTCGCTGCGCAACTGGTAACCGCAGTTTCAGAATCACGATCCGTGGCTGGAAGCGGGCATCTGTGGCGCTGCCAGGCCTTGAATGGTTACGCGCTTGTTCGGCTTGGCCGTCGGCGGTGCCGGCTCGTCCGGGTGATAAGGGCTCCCATCAACCGCAACTGCGCCGGCTTTTGCCAGCCCCTGGGGTTTCGCCGGGTGGTGCGGAGGCCGGCGGCGTGGCGGCGGCACGCCGGGAGGGCCGGGGTCACAGTGATCGCGTTGTCAGGCAGGGCGGCCGCGGCCGGCGTCCCGGCCAGTCTGCGAAGCGTATTCGGCGATGGCGCCGGTGAGCAGGTCACGGAGCATCTGATCTGGTTGCGGGATATACGCCCGCGCGATCCCCTCCACTGCGGCATGGACGATGAAGGGTGCCGAGTGCTGGCGGAAGGCCTGCGGGGGCAGGGGGATATCGCGGGCACTTGCGTCAGGTGACCGGCCTGGGCGCGGACCCCGGCGCCGCCGATGGGGAACCACGGCTGAGCCGAGGCGGCTAGCTATTGTCAGGTGGTGACTGGTCCTGAGAGCTTGCCCGCTTGCTGGCCAGCAGTAGCCGTGCCATCAACTGCTACCTGGCCTGCGGTTTCTGCCAGCATCGATCGCGGTGCCGCTATTCGTCCAGTGGGCTGGCGGCGCGGCTCGTTTTGCTGGCTGAATCGGCGGAGGGCGTGTCCTGGACGTCGACACCGGCGGTCCGGCGGCTGGAGATGGCGCTGGAGAAGAGGGGCATGAGGCTTCCGGCTCTTCGTCGCCTGGTCTCACCAGATCTTGTGCTTATCGGCCGGGGCCGGGCGGCGGTCATTGTGGGGGGCCGACGGGGGGCGGCGGTGGTGCGGGTGGGAGCAGCGCAGCGATCATCGCGTCGGCGATGAAGGTGGCGTAGCGTTCGGCCGGCCAGCCGCGGCTCAGGACGAGCAGCTCGTAGAGTTCGGGTGAGCTGTAGGTCCACAGCACTTCGCCTGCGTGCTCGGCGGTGATGTCGTCGCGCAGGTGCCCGGCGTCGGCCAGGTTGCGCGCGTTGCTGGTCATGCGGGTGAGGCGGCTGGTGTCCATTTCGGCGCGCAGGGCGGCCATCTCGGGGTCGGTGGCGGCGGCGGAGCGGATGAGCAGCAGGATCGGTGCGATCCGGGGGGCTACCTCCATGGTCAGCTTTCCCCAGCCTTGGATGATCTTTCGGGGATCGGGCTGCTGTGCCTGCAGCTCATCGGACCGCGTTTCGGCCGGGACGGATCCCTCGCCGGCCAGCGCCGTGACGCAGATCGCGCGTACCAGGCCGGGCTTGCCGCCGAAGGCCTTGTAGATCGTCTCGGCTGAGACTTGCGCCTGCGCCGCGATCGCGGCGATCGTCGTCGCCGCGAAGCCGTCGCGCAGGAACAGCCTCTGGGCAGCGTCGACCACCGCAGTGCGGGTCTGCTGCGCCTGCTCGGCCCGGCGGGGGGAGTGATAGCGGCGATGCGCGGCGTGGTGATCTTCGGCGTGGGCGGTGGCGTGGCCGAATGGGCCCGGTTCTATCTGGAGCCGGTCCAGGCAGGTGGCGGGGACGCCGATGCGGCCGTGCGGCGGCAGGTCGCGCCAGGCGGCCCGAGATGATCCTCCTCGCCGGCGGCACCGGCCGGCTCGGCACCGTCCTGGCGACCCGGCTGATCGGGCACGGGCTGGCTGTACGCGTCCTGACCCGAGACCCGGCGCGGGCCGGCCATCTCGCCGCGCTGGGCGTCGAGGTGGCCGCCGGCGACGTGCGCGACCGCGCCAGCCTGGCACCGGCCCTCGACGGTGCCGGCGTGGTCGTGTCCGCGGTCCACGGGTTCACCGGGCCCGGGGGGGTGTCCCCGGCCACGGTCGATTACCAGGGCAACATCAACCTGATCGATGCCGCCAGAGCCACGGGCGCTCAGCTGGTGCTGATGTCGGTCGCCGGCGCCGCGGCGGACAGCCCGATGGAACTGTTCCGGATGAAGCATGCCGCCGAAGAGCACCTGCGGGCCAGCGGAGCCCGCTGGACCATCGTGCGGGCCACCGCGTTCTTCGAGCTGTGGATCGACATACTTGGCAGCACCGCTGCCCGCTCGGGCCGGCCCGTTGTCTTCGGACGGGGGGACAACCCGATCAACTTCGTCTCCGTGACCGACGTCGCCGCGCTGGTCGAACATGCCGTGACCGACCCCGCGGCCCGCGGCCGCCTACTCGAGATAGGCGGCCCAGAAAACCTCACCTTCAACCAGCTCGCCACCGCGATCCAGGCAGCCGCCGGGCGCACCAGCGCATCACGCCACGTTCCCCCGCTCGTGCTGCGGCTCATGGCCCAGACCGCCGGACGTCTTAAGCCCGAACTCGGCCGCCAGGCGCGCGCCGCGCTTCTCATGGACCGACTCCGTCTCGGCCACGACGCCGGTAAAGCCCGCCAGACCTATCCCGACATCCCGCTCACCCCCCTTGCCATATGCCTGGCTCCACAAGCCGAAAAGAGCCGCTCGCGGGCCCAGTGAACTTAGGGAGACGTTTCTCTCACAGGCTCACAATCGGGACCCGGGCTCAGATCAGCTGACGACCTGAGATCGCTCCTCCTGCCCCGGCGGCCGGTGGCGGGGCTCGGTCACCATCACGATGCGGGACACCCTGCACGCCCGTGGGCCACCGCTGCGGAGCGCGGGCCGGGCGCGCCTTCTGCACCCCAGGCATAATGCACGCCATTGCCGGTGCAGTTGCCACTACACGATCATCGGTGGGTGGCGGTGTGGTGTGAGGGGAGTCCCATGCGGGCGGTGGTGGTAGCCGAATACGGCGGCCCGGAGGTGCTGACTCTGGCCGAGGTGCCGGAGCCGGAACCGGGCCCGGGTGAAGTCACGATCACCGTGCGGTTCGCCGGGGTCAACTTCACCGACGTCCGGAACCGGATCGGCGACGGCCTGGGCGTGGTGCCGTTCGTGCCCGGTGTGGAGGTCGCGGGCACGGTTCGCCGGGCCGGGGACGGGGTGACTGGCCTTCGCCCCGGGCAGCCGGTGGCCGCCCTCACCCGCGGCCACGGGTACGCCGAGGTGGTGCGCGCCGCCGCGGATCTGACCGTCCCGCTGCCGGAGAACCTGGCCGGGCGTCCGGAGGCCGGTGGCATGCTGGTGACCGTCCCGCTGGCGCTGATGCTGCTGCGGCGGGTGGCCCGGGTGGCACCGGAGGAGACGGTGCTGCTGCACGGCGCGGCCGGCGGGGTGGGCACCGTCACCGGGCAGCTGGCGCGTCACTGGGGGCTGCGCCCGCTGCTGGGCACCGCCTCCAGCCCGGCCAAGGCCGAGTTCGCCCGCGGGTACGGTTACGGCCGCGTGTTCGGGTACGCCGACTTCGCCGACGGTGTGCTGGCGGCCACGGCGGGCCGGGGGGTGGACGTGGTGCTCGACCCGGTGGGCGGCCAGGTGCGGGCGAGGTCCTTCGAGCTGCTCGCACCGTTTGGGCGGCTGGTCACCTACAGCAACATCTCCCGCGAGAGCGAGGTGGTGCCCGCCGCCGCCTGGATGCGGGCCCGTTGCGTCGGGTACTTCGGGTTCTCCGGCGGCCAGCTTCCGCTGCGCGACCCCGACCTGGTCAGGCCGTCACTGCTGGAAGCTGCCGGGCTGGTCTCCTCGGGCGCCATCGAGGTGCGTGTGACCGAAGTCTTCCCGCTGGAACAGGCCGCGCAGGCCCACCGGGTGTTCGAGCGCCGCGCCGCAGCGGGCAAGTTCATCCTGACGGTCTAGCGCCCCCACCCGGCCGCTAAGAGCCGATACGTGCGGCTCCGGCAGGCCGAGCTTGGGCCGCTGCGCCACGTATAGTCATCAGTCTGTGTGCGGCGTTACCGGTGGTCTGTTGCGCCGGTCAGCCTTCCCGTTCTGCAAATCAACTGGATCGCCGATTGGGCAGGTGTCACGTCTTGGTCACGCGTTCCAGGCGCTGATGAACATGGCATCTTTCGCCGAGACATCTGCCCGGAACATGGGGTGCAGGTTCATCGACGGGGAGTACTTGCTGGCCGGGACTTCGCGGCCCAGTGCCTCGGCCATAGCCCGCACATGATGCGGGCCGGCGCCGCAGCAGATGCCCACGTAGTCCACCCCGACGTCGCGCGCTTGCAGCGCGAATTGCGCCATCTCGAAGCGGGTGCATCCGAAAGGCTCAAGCGCGAGCGGGAAGGCTCGCTGCGTGGTCTCGGACCGGAGGGCCTGCATCGTTGGAGCGGCCGCGCCGGTGCGGTAGGGCACTGGCTGGGCGGCTACCGCGCAGTCGACGGTCTCCCGGATTCTCGCCAGCAACGGCATCATTGTCTGCGGTCCGCGATCGCAGTTCAGGCCCACGATCTGAGCTCCCTCGGCGGCAAGGATGCGGCATGCCTCCGCATACTGGTAGCCGTCACGGGTCTGATCTGGCTGCGTCGGTGCCAGCGTTACCATCGCGGGCAGCCCCAGCCCCTGGATGACCTCCAGCGCGATGAGCGCCTCGCCGAGGTAGTCATTGGTCTCGGAGATGACGAAATCGATGCCTTCCTCTGCCGCCCAGCCCAACTGCTCGGCGTACATGGCGCGGACGGTCTCCCGGGATGACGGGTCATCCGGGTCGTAGGCCCAGGTGTTGCAGACGTTACCGGCCACCAGGGCATCGCCCTCCTGCGCGACCTCGCGGGCAATCCGTACGGCGCGGCGGTTCATCGCTTCCAGATCGCCCTCGCGGCCTACGTGGCGCAGCTTCTCCCGATGCGCGTAGTAAGTGAGCGCGACCATCACATCCGAGCCCGCGCGCAGGAACTCCCGGTGCAGTTGGCGCACCGCGTCGGGAAAGTCCAGAACCACCTCAGGGACGTAGGGGCCCGCCTTGATGTACCCACGGCGTTCCAGCTCGAAGACGTAACCCTCGGCACCGAGCACGGTGCCGGTTGTCAGCCGCTCCAGGATCCCCGCGGGAGAGCGCCCGTTCATGTATCCGCACCTCCTATCTTTGGCTTGCTCGCCGCGTTGCGTTGCCGTCAGCGAACCTGGCGGGTGCAAAGCGGCGGATGTCGTAGATGGTGCCCTGTTGCAAGGCGAGCGGGGCGAGCACCCGTCCCACCCGGGGGCCGAACTTATTGCACTACGCGACCTGGACGCTAGGCGGCGAATCGAGCGGGCGGAGTTCGTCGGCATAGCAGACCGATACGCGGCGCATCACACCATCGTCATCGATGGTGTACTGACCGAGCCGCCACAGCGGGGGTGAATAGGCATGCAGGGACATGGCCTGCCCAGCCTCAGCGGTCAGCCGGTGAATATGATCAGGCCTGAAGGAGAACGAGGAGCCTGCGGCGACGACCGTCTGCGCGTGCACGCCTCCGATACGGGGGTTGGACTCTATGAGCGCGCCCCGCACCACGTGAACCGCTCCGGACGAGATGTCGTGGTCGTGCCAGCCCGTGTCGTTCCCGCGAGACCAGCAGATGAGCCAGATGTCTACGTACTCGTCGCGGTGGATCGAGGCGTAATGCCGTCGCTCCCCCGGATAGGCAACCTGATCGCTCCACAAATCCGGGCGGGCAGCCAAATTCTCGACAAGTTCAGCCAGCTCGCGCTGGTCGAGATACCGGGCGGGTAGTGCGGAAAAGGTCATTGCGGTCACTCCTCTCCTCCTGTGGACAATCAGATCCGGCTTCCTGGGGCAGCCGACCGCCCTGAAGCAGCCGGGCCGGGTTTGTCACATGGATCGCATGGCAGGCAGCGCCGCCGAGGCCAAGATCGGAATGGGGCTGCGCATATGGCCGGTCGGAGCCAAATACGAGCATGTCAACGCCGAGCACACGGAGTATGGAGTCGACAGCACGATTGCCATAGCTGGATGTTTCGACGAACATGTGCGGATCGACCACACCCCGCGCCAGCGGGTCGGCTCCGCCACGGGAGGCCAGGCGCTCGCCATGCAACGGTGCGAGACCTGCCAGCGCAGTGAAGCAGACCCGTAGCCGTGGATAGGCCGGCCGGCCGTAGGCGCGGAACGCGAACCATGCCGCATGTAGTTGCTGAACGTAAGAGACGAGGGCGGCCCACCACGGCGGGCTGCCCGTTCTCGCCCCGGCCACGGGCCCGGGGTGGATGAACAGCGGGAGGTCCCGCTCGGCGAGCACGTCGAGCAACGGGCTGCACCAGCGGTAGCCGGACTCGTCGGCGACCGCGGTTGCGGGCAGCTGGAGCCCGACAAACCCGCGGTCGAGCTGCTTGGCGAGGTCAGATGCGTCGATTGCCGCCAGGCAAGCCGCGGCCCAGCCAGCGAATGGGGCGCCCAGCTCGATGACTCCGTGGTGGTAAGCGGCAAGAAGCGGTTCCGCCTCCTCAGGCACCAAGTACTCGATGCCGAGCGGGCTCGACAAGCCGATGACGACGCGGCCAGCGCCATCGCGGCCGCCCTGTGCTGCTCGTCGTCCTACGTCGTGATCTGCCGGATTCACCGCAAAGGGCGGTTCGCCAGCGGTAAGCAGCGTCCAGCCATCCAGCTGCGGTGGCTGTGATCGCCGCCGCAACTCCTCGATCAGCGCACCCGGCCAGACGTGCTGATGGATGTCGACGTGCACAGTCCTCCTCCGGTGATCGCTGGGCCCGGTCGCGGGGCAGGTCATAAGGAGGCCGAACGGCGGCCTTGGCGCCAACTGATCCGATTCACTGAAGCGGTTCACTTATCCGCTTCAGTGAACCGCTTCAGCATCGCTCGCGTCAAGAGCCGTGGCCGCTACGGGCCGCTGAGCGCAGACTGCCACTAGGCTTTGTCACAGCGTGGCGAGCCGGCACGGCGGTCGCGACAAATAAGCTGGTTGAGAGCCAGCTAATCCTAGGCTGGAACGGTGCCGCAGCAACGCAAACGCGCGACAATCCGCGAGGTGGCAGAGGCGACGGGGCTGTCACCTGCTGCCGTCTCGTACGCCTTGCGGGGTATTCAGACCTCCGAGGAGACGCAGGAGCGGGTGCGCCAGGCCGCAGCTGAGCTCGGATACAAGGTCGACCGCATTGCTCGTGCCCTGGCCAGCGGCCGGACCGGCACGGTGGGGTTGCTCTTTGGTTCGCTGGAGGATCTGTGGCAGCAACTGCTCGGCGTCGGCATCGGCAGCGCGCTGCTTGCCCGTGACCACTACGCCCTGCTCGTGGACGCCGCCGGCGACCCCGGACGGCAGCTACTTCTTGCCCGTCAGCTTAGGGACCAGCGGGTGGACGGTCTCATCGTGCAACCACTCGACCCGTCGGATGAGGGATGGGCACAGCTGGCGGAGAGCTTGCCCATAGTGTCGATCGGCGATGCATTGCATGGCGGACTGGCGGCTGGTGAGGTGGTGTTCGACAACCGCTCTGGGGTGACACTTGCCCTGGAGCATTTGCACAAGCTCGGCCACCAGCGAATCGGCGTGCTGACCCCGACCCAGACAAGCACACCGGACCGCCCGGCCGACATCTACGTCACCGCAGAAGCTGAGCGGCTCGGCCTCGACGTGAGCATTATCAGCTCACCGCCTGCGCTCACGCCAGCAACCGAGGTGGCGCATGAGGTGCTCTCGAAGACAGACCGGCCAACGGCCCTGTTCTGTTTCGCCGACTCCATCGCCTACGGCGCCTACGCAGCTGCCCGCCAACTCGGTCTGCGCATCCCTGACGAAGTGTCAGTCTCCGGCTACGATGATCATCCGATGTCTGCGCTGCTAACACCCGCGCTCACCACAATGGACTGGAATATAGACCGAATTGTCAGGGCCGCCGTCCGGCTCATCCTCGCTGCTATCGAGCGAAAGCCATACCGCCGCCGCACTGTCCAGCCGCCGCGCCTGCGTGAACGCGGCTCCACTGGACCGCCCGGGGTAAGCGCGTAGCCCCTGCCCGGACGCCAATGCGCAATTACAGCGATCGGCCTGGCCGCCACGGTCAGACCGCCGACAAGGGTAGTGCGTTCGGGCCGGTCTCATGTTCCTTGGCATGGGTTGTGCGGGATATGGTCCAGGACCGTGACTGGTGCGGCGGGATCGGGCGGGGTTGAGGTGCGGGCTGCAGATTCCGCTGACGCGCCGTTCATGACCGGCCGCATGTTCGGATATTCAATTAGCCCTGCTGAGAGCTAGCCTGGCAAGATCTTCACTATGGGTTTGAACGTGGTTGTCGGCATTCTGGCCGGGGCGGGGGATGATGACGACGGCCATGTCCGCGCGGCCTTCGCGGTGATCGGGGGAGTTGCTGGATCGGGCTGGTGCCGGGCGGTGGGTCGAGCCTGAGCTGCAGGAGCGGGACGTTGCCGGAGGCGATATGTGGGGGTACAGCGGCCTGCACACCCTACGGCGACTAGCCGTTCACCTTGCGGAAACCGGGGCCCTGCCGGGGCCGCTTGGGGAAGCGCGCATGGCAGCGGACGACCCACTGCTCAAGAAAGCCTATGCCGGGTGGCCCGGGGAACCGGTAGGGCCATTTGATCACCTGATCCACCATTCCGATTGCGAGGGCTACTACGTGCCGGTGGATTTCGGGCAGGTCATCGTCGATGAGCGCCTGGCCGGAGGTTACCTAGGCTCGTCGGTGCGCCTGCTGGCGGAGACCGCCGGATTGCCACTGCCCTTGACCTACCCGAAGATCTCGATCCGGATTCCGAAGAGGTCTCCGGCGCATGTGACACCGGCACACGGGCAACCGAAGGCTGGCAGCGTTATGGCATCGAGTCATACGTGTGCCTGCGGCTCATCCAGGCAGCGAAGTATTCGATCGCGACCGGGGCAGTGATCGCTTTCTGCTAAGGAGGCCGGGAACCGGAACCGGGGCAGAAAGCGATGTCTCAGCCCGCGGACTCCCGGTCCGCGGCAGAAGCACCGCATTCAAGCCCAGCGCTGGCGATGCATAAACATCCGGCCTGGCCGCCTCCCTGCTACGCCGCAGACGTCCTGGTCAGGCGCGGCTAGACGGGGACGGCTTCAGATAACCGCGCCTGATTCGGCGATCAGTATCCGGGGAGGTGGACACTCTGTGCCACGCTGGG
>DASXKD010000547.1:0-3260 GCA_036497045.1 Streptosporangiaceae bacterium
AGGCGGCGGAGCCTGGCGCCGAGGAACGTCTGTGTGCGGCCGACGGCAGCGGAGGCCTCGCGGAGGGTAGCGCCGATGTAGGGGTTCCCCTTACCGGTGGCGCTGCCGCCCTTGCGCCTGCCGCCGGGCTCCTTGACACGGGGGCGACGCGGGCTCAGGAGCACAGGTGCCCCGCGGTCGGGGACACCGTCATGTCGGTGCCGATCTCGCCGATCAGGTCCTGGGCGGTCTTCACCCCGAAGCCCGGGATCTGGTCCAGCTGGGCGATCTGCCGCGCGTACGGCTCGCACATGACGGCGATCTTCTCGTCCAGCACGGCGAGCTGCCTGGTGTAGTGGTCGATGTTGTCCAGCATCATCGAAAGGACGAAGGCGTGCTGTTCGGTGAAGAACGAGCAGTCCAGGGCCTCCCGCAGCGCCGCGAGCTTGCGCCGCATCACGCCGCGGGCCATCTCCGCGAGCGCCCGGGGGCTGCGCTCCCCGACGGCGAGCGCGCGGAGCATGTCCCGGCCCGAGACGCCGTGGATGTCGCTGATCACGCTCGACAGCTTCAGGTGCGCGTCTTCCAGCAGCTTCCCGGCCTGCTGCTTCTCCGCTGTCCGCGCCTGGGTCAGCCGCCTGCCGTAGCGGGTATGGGTGCGCAGCCGGCGGATATCCTCCGGCGGCACGAACGACCCGGCCAGCGAGCCCCGCTCGGTCACCTTCGCCAGCCAGGCGGAGTCCAGCTTGTCGGTCTTCGGCCGCCCCGGCAGCGCCTTGACCTTGGACGCCTGGTAGAGCACGCAGTCGAAGCCCTGCTGCTCCAGCAGGAAGAACACCGGCTTCCAGTAATCGCTGGTGCTTTCCATCCCGGCCCGCTCCACGCCCCAGGACCGCAGCCAGTCCGCCAGCTCCAGCAGCTGCCGGCGCGTGGTGCCGAACTCCCGGGTCTCCTGCGCCCGGCCGCCCCGGCGGGTCTCGCTCGGCACCCGGACGGTGACCATCACCGCCTGCTTGCCGATGTCGATCCCGGCGGCCCGCTCGCGAAACAGCGGCTCGTCGTCAGCCTCTTCCATCCCCGGTCTCCTATCATCAGGGGTGCGGTGAAGGTGACGGCCGCGCCTGGGCGTTGCGGATGATCATAATCAGGAACTCGCAGGGAGCCGACCAGTGCGACCGCGGGCCACGCGGCCACAACTCCGCCGGCAAGGCCACGGCCCAGGCCGTGGGCGACGTTCGGCGCCGGGGTTGCCGCGATGCCAAGGCTGAGCAGCCACCGCGCCAGAACAGGGACCGGCATCTTACGGCGCGCTGAGCGCTGGCCGTGCGGCGACTTCCCCGCCCACGCCGCCCGCGACACCGGACTGCCCGCCTGGACCGAGGCCGACCGGTCCATCGAGAACATCGACGTGGTGCTCTGGTACGTGTTCGGCCTGCATCACATCACCTGGCCGGTGATGCCCGCGGGCGTCGTCTTGTTCTGGCTCAAGCCTTACGGCTTCTCCGGCGCAACCCCTCGCACGACGTGCCGCCAAGCCACCACCACTAAGGGCGGGGAAGTAGCTCCGCCAGCTGTCCGGCTGACATCGACGGCGTGGCGCTGAGCGGGCCCGGTGTGCGCAGGCCCGCCAGGTGGACGTCGAGGAACCGCTGCCAGGTGCCGGGCGCGACCTCGCCGGTTGTCTCGGTCAGCCCGCGCATGCCCCAGACCAGTGCCATCACGTCGCCAACGGTCACGCCGGGGTTCAGCGTCCCCGCGGCCAGGGCACGGCTGGTGAGCTCCTGGACCGCGGCGCGGATCTCGCGAGCGGTGGCACCGTCGGCGCTCCGCTCGAGCAGCAGGTGCGCGTACTTGGCGTGCGCGGCGAACAGCGCCCCGAGCCCGCGCAGGAACTGCTCGAGACCATCGCCGCCCGGGCACGCGAGAGCCTGCCTGGCCTCGGCCAGCGCCTCGGACAGAGACAGCCGCACGAGCTCGTCGATCAGCGCGTCCTTGTTGGCGAACCGCCGGTACACGGTGCCCATGCCGACCCCGGCCCGGGCGGCGATCTCCTCCATGCTGGCATCGGCACCGGACTCGCCGAGCACCTCGCGGGCCGCGTTGAGGATCCGGTGGTAGTTGCGGACCGCGTCGCGCCGCCCGGGCGGGGACGGGGTCCCCGCCAGGTCGCTCACCGAGGGCTCGCTGGCCACCTGCCCCTCCCTCACTCGCCCAGTTCGCTCGCCACCGTCTCCCCGGCGGCGCTCTCCGCGGTCACCGCGTCCCCGGACATCGCCAGGGTACCGACGGCGGCCGCCTCGGCGGCCGCCGTGCCCGGCCGCCGTTGCGACGGGATCAGCAGTGCGGCCAGCGCCGCCACTGCCAAGACGGCGGCCATGACCCCGAACCCGGTCGTGTAGCCGGACCCTGCGGGCAGGCCGGACGGCTCCAGCTTCGCGGTGACGATGCCGGCCATCACGGCGGCGCCGATACTGCCGCCGATCGTGCGGATGTTCGCGTTCATGCCGGTAGCCACGCTGGTCTGCTCGGCCGGCACCGCGGACACGACATTCGCCGACATCGCCGAGAAGGCCAGCCCGAAGCCGACGCCCAGCACGCCGGTGGCGACGTAGATCTCCCATTCCTGGGAGTGCGCGAAGGCGAACATCGCCATCGCCACGGACCCGACGACGCAGCCCGCGACCACCAGGACCTTGCCGCCGAGCCGCCGGGTGAGGGTCCCGACGAACAGGCCGACCGCGAACATGGTGACCCCCGAGGGCAACAGCATCAGACCCGAACGGGTGATGCTAGCGCCGAACCCGTACCCGGCCGAGGACGGGGTCTGGACGAACTCGGGCAGGAACGCGAACATCGCATACAGCCCGATGCCGATGAGCAGCGCGACCAGGTTGTTCGTCCAGACCCCGGGGCGCCGCATCATCTTCATGTCGATCAGCGGGGTGGCCGCCCGCAGCTCGGACCAGACCCAGGCACCGGCGAGGAGCACCGCCCCAGCCAGCAGCCCGATGACCGCCGGCGACCCCCAGCCCCAGTCCGGCGCCTCGCTCAGCGACACCAGCAGCGCCACCAGCCAGCCGGACAACAGCACCGCGGGCAGCCAGCTGATCGTGCCCGGGCTGCGGATCGGGGACTGGGGGACGAACAGCACCGCGCCGACCGCCGCGATCACGGTCGCGATGCCCGGCAGCCAGAACAGCCAGTGCCAGTTGAGCGCGTTCACGATCGGGCCGGCCAGCACGATGCCCAGGCTGCCGCCGACCGCGGTCAGCGCCGCGAGG
>DASXKD010000548.1:0-6251 GCA_036497045.1 Streptosporangiaceae bacterium
CGTCCCCCACGGGCCGCGTAAAGCATGATCCAAGCTTTTAGCTGGCCTGGTTGAGCCAGCGCTCGCACCCCCGGCGGATCTTCGGGTCGAGCGAGTCGCTGAGCACCTGCCAGTCCTGGCGCAGCAGTCGCGCGTTGACGAACCGCGCCAGGTCGTTGCGACGGCCCCGGGTGAGCACGATCCCGTACAGGCTGCGGCGGCGGGCGTCGTCGGCCACGTCGAATTCGCGCAGGCCAGGCGGGCACAGATGCCGGGGCAGCACGACCACCCCCCGCTCGGGCCCGTGCAGGTCGTCCGGGCTCTCGGGCAGCCGCCGTGCCATGGCGCCGCTCTGCCCGCGGCGGAGCAGATCCGTCAAGGACATGCTCCATTATCACCGCCCCGGTCCCTGCCGGGCGTTCCCGCGGGCGTGGCGCGGGCGGTTCCAGCTTTGAGGGCTACACTCTGGCCATGCCCGGCACCGAGGCTCGCAGCTGGCGCTTCCTGATCACACCCAAGTGGCTCGCCTGGCATCTCATCATGGTCGGCTCGGTGTACGGAATGCTTGCGCTTGGTGACTGGCAGTGGCATCGCGCGGAATCGGGTAACGCGCTGAGCTGGGCGTACACCTTCGAGTGGCCCATCTTCGCGGTGTTCGCCGTGGTGTTCTGGGCCAAGACGATCCGGGACGAGTTCCATCCGCCCGAGGCCACAGGCCCCGCGGGCGCGGACATCGAACTGCCCCCCGGGGCGGTTCCCGGGGCGCTGCGGCCGGGTGTCACGGTCCCTGCCGGGGACCCGGCGACCCCCGAGGAGGAAGCGGAACTCGCCGCGTACAACGCCTACCTCGCCCGCCTGCACCGGGAAGTGAAGGGCCACGGCAAGTGGCACGGCCTGCGCTAGCAGCCGCCGGCACCCCCCGGCACAACGCCAAGGAGGTGGGGCGCGTGCGCCTCAACGTCACCCTGTACCGGGTGATGGCCTACATAACCGGTGTGGTTCTCATCGTGCTGTGCGTGTTCGCGATCGCCCAGGCGTTCACCGATGACAGCGCGATCGTCAACGTCATCGGCACGGTGCACGGATTCCTGTACATCGTGTACCTGATCGTCTCCTACCCGCTCACCCGCCGGCTGCGGCTGCCGCTGTGGCCGACAATCGCGGTACTGCTGGCCGGCACGATTCCGGTGATGACGTTCATCGTGGAGGCCCGGATCCGGCACCGCTACATCGAGCCTGCCCTGGCTGGTGTCACTGTGCGTTTACCGGCAGAGCACGCCGGGTTTTCAATCCAGCCGCGCCGGTAGCGGATAATTCCAGGTATGGCCACCGCCTTCCTCGACGCGCCCGGCCCGCTGGCCTTCGCCCACCGCGGCGGCGCGGCCCACGCGCCGGAGAACTCCTGGCGCGCGTTCGAGCATGCCGTGGGGCTCGGCTACCGGTACCTGGAGACCGACCTCCGGGCGACCGCGGACGGGGTGCTCGTCGCCTTCCACGACAAGACCCTGACCCGGGTCTGTGGCCAGGACGACCTGGTGCGGCGGCTCAGCCACGCCGAGCTTTCCGCCGCCCGGATCGCCGGCACCGAGCCGATCCCGGTGCTCGAGGACCTGCTCACCGCCTGGCCGGACGCCCGGTTCAACCTCGACGTGAAGGACGTCCCGGCGATCGCGCCACTGCCGGAGGTGCTGCGCCGCACCAACGCCTGGGACCGGGTGTGCGTGGTGTCGTTCTCGGCGAGCCGGCTGCGGGCCACCCGCCGTGCCCTCGGCCGGCCGGTCTGCATGGCCGCCTCGCCGCTGGGCACCGCCGTGGTGCGGTTCGGCGGGCCGCGCGGTCGCCACGACCGTACGGGCCCCGGTAATCAGTGGCCGCTGACCGACTGGCTCACCCGCAGCGGGGTCCGCTGCGTCCAGGTGCCTGTCTCGATGGCCACGCCGTCGTTCATCGACCGGGCCCACGCGCTTGGCCTGCAGGTCCACGCCTGGACGGTCAACGACGAGCCCACCATGCAGCAACTGCTCGACCTGGGCGTCGACGGCATCATGACCGACGAGACCGTGGCGCTGCGCGAGGTGCTCACCGCCCGCGGCCAGTGGCATCCGCGAGGTGCCGGCCAGCGGTAACCTCAAATCGCGGGGGTTCGGAGGAGGCTCGGTCCCCTGGGCAGAATCGCGGCCTGCGGTGAAGCCGGCCGAAGGCCAGCGAGCAGCATCAGCCGGCTCGTCTCACGGTTGGATCGGGACAGAGCGGGAATCTTGTTCGCGTAGCCAGCGTTGATGTCGGGGAAGGCTGACCGCCTGGGAGGCAATGCCACATGGCCGAACGTGCACTACGCGGCACACGGCTCGGAGCGACGAGCTATGAGAACGACCGTAACACGGACCTGGCACCACGCCAGGAAATAGCTTTTGACTGCCCCAAGGGGCACCATTTTAGCGTTCCGTTCGCCGCCGAGGCCGAAGTTCCCGCGACTTGGGAATGCCGGGTGTGCGGCGCTGTTGCGTTCACCTCTGCCGCGGACCTGCCCACTCCCAAGAAGGTCAAGCCGCCACGCAGCCACTGGGACATGCTGCGCGAGCGCAGGTCCATCGCCGATCTGGAGCAGGTGCTGGCCGAGCGGCTGGCGCTGATCCGCGGCGACGGCAACGGCTCGGGCCACTCCGCGCGTAAGAGCGCCTAGCTTCAGCGACCCCGGAACCCCCGCCGGAGTCAGTCCGGGGGGACGATCTCCCGGATGCCACCCCCGCCGGCCCGGTGCCGGCGGAGCCGGCGGCCGCGGCCGGTGAGCCCCCAGATGGTGACCCGCCACAGCGCCTCCACGACGATGGCCCGGCTCATCTTGGACGTGCCGTGTACCCGCTCGACGAACGTGATCGGCACCTCCACCACCCGCAGCCCGGCCTGTATCGTTCGCATTGCCAGGTCGATCTGGAAGCAGTACCCCTGGGACTCCACCTCGTCGAGCGCGATCGCGCGCAGCGTAGCGGCCCGGTAGGCGCGGTAGCCGCCGGTGGCGTCCTTGACCTCGATGCCGAGCATCAGCCGGGCGTAGGTGTTACCGCCGCGCGAAAGCAGCTCACGTGACTTCGGCCAGTTGCGCACCGTGCCGCCGGCCACCCAGCGGGAGCCGAGCACCAGGTCCGCGGTCTTGAGCGCGTCGAGCAGGAGCGGTAGCTCCTCCGGCTGGTGCGAACCGTCGGCATCCATTTCGACCAGCACGTCGTAGCCCTCGGCCAGGGCCCGGTGGAAGCCCGCGATGTAGGCGGCGCCGAGGCCCGTCTTCTGGGTGCGGTGCAGCACATGGACGTGGCTGTCCTCGGCCGCGAGCTTGTCGGCGATCACGCCGGTGCCGTCCGGGCTGTTGTCGTCCACCACCAGCAGGTCGGCGTCTGGCACGGCGCGGCGGATCCGGCCCGCCGTCGCCTCGATGTTGGCGCGCTCGTTGTAGGTGGGGATGACGACGGCAACACGCCCCGTGGGTTGCTCGCTGCCGTCCATAACTGTCAAGACTCCCTGCCTGCCCGGTGCCTATCCCTGCCGTGCCGGGCACATGCCGCTGCTGCCTGGCGGTGGGCGTCCCTGCAGGTTACCGTGCGACCCGGCAAGCATCGGCCGGGAAGGCGCCCGCGCCAGGCGGAACAAGGTGAAAAGAGGGCCCGGGCCGCCCTTCGGACCGGAGTCCACCCCGTCGGCCACGAGACCGGCCCCGTTGTCTACTGGGTGCCCAGGCCCCTTTCCAAGTCCAGCCATCGCCTGCCAGGGACACCCCACGGCGGCCCAGCCCGGTGCCGGACTCCGCAGCAACTTAGGAGCCGGCGCCGGCCGGTGTCAACCTTCGCTCCTGCGGCCGGTACGGGCCGGTGCGCGGGCCTGGGCCCTGTTCCCGGCTGGGCCCGCAGCGGTACGATTGAGCCCTTCCAGGTGAGGGGCGGCATGACAGCAGTGTCAGGCGCGCGGCAACGATGACGTTGCCGTACAGCGGGGCCACCGGACTGGCTCACCATCACCCGGCCTGTTTGCGCCCGCGTCCCCGGAAGCCCCGCGCCCTGGACCGCATCGAGTGGTTGCGACCGATGCCCGAACGCTCAGGCTAGGGCGGGTAACGCCCAGCCGCTCCGAGCAGTGATCTTCCCGCAGGAGGTTCAGCGATGACCGATAACTCCGAGCCGCAGGTTTCCGGGGATGGCGAGCAGGTGGTTTCTGAGTCGCAGATTGCGGTGCATTGGCGTGAGGAGGAGTACTACTATCCGCCGGAGTCGTTCGTCGCGCAGGCCAATGCGAATGACCCGGCCATCTTCGGCCGGTTCGCCCTGGATAAGTTCCCGGAGTGTTTCACCGAGTACGCGGATCTGCTGGATTGGGACCGGCGGTGGGACACCGTCTTGGACAGTAGTAACCCGCCGTTTTGGAAGTGGTTCACCGGGGGGAAGCTGAACGCCAGCTATAACTGTGTGGACCGGCATGTCGCGGGCAGCGGGAACAAGGCTGCGCTGATCTGGGTGCCCGAGCCCGAAGACGTGGATCCGGTGGTGGTGACGTACCGGGAGCTGTTTCACCGGGTGAATGAGTTCGCCGCGCTGCTGTCGGAGTTCTGCGGGCTGAAGGCGGGGGACCGGGTGACGTTGCACATGCCGATGGTGCCGGAGTTGCCCATCACGATGCTGGCGTGTGCCCGGCTGGGGGTGGTGCATTCGCAGGTGTTCGGCGGGTTTAGCGGGAATGCGTGCGGCACGCGGATCGCGGACTCCGGTAGCCGGGTTTTGATCACGATGGACGGGTACTTCCGGTCGGGCACCCTTACCGATCACAAGGTGAAGGCCGACGAGGCCGTCGCGGAGGCCCGCCATCAGGGCCAGGAGGTGGATCAGGTGCTGGTGTGGCGGCGGCACCCCGGGCAGTACGCGTCGCAGACCCCGATGGTGCAGGGCCGGGACTTCTTCGTCGATGAGGTGGCCGGGGCCTACCGGGGGCGGTTGGTGGACCCGGTGCCGATGCCCGCCGAGGCGCCGCTGTTTTTGATGTATACCTCCGGCACCACCGGCCGGCCGAAGGGCGCCCAGCATTCCACCGGCGGGTACCTGTCGTACGTGGCCGGGACGAGCAAGTATTACCAGGACATCCACCCCGGGGACACGTACTGGTGCATGGCGGACATCGGGTGGATCACCGGCCACTCCTACATCGTGTATGGGCCGCTGGCCCTGGGGACGACGAGTGTGATCTATGAGGGCACGCCGAACTACCCGGATGCGGGGCGGCCGTGGCGGATCGCCGAGCGGCTGGGGGTGAACATTTTCCACACCTCCCCCACGGCGATCCGCATGCTCAGGAAGGTCGGCCCGGACGAGCCGGCCAAGTACCACTACCGGTTCAAGCACATGACCACCGTCGGGGAGCCGATCGAGCCGGAGGTATGGCGGTGGTATCACGAGGCCGTCGGCAAAGGCGAAGCGGTGATCGTGGACACCTGGTGGCAGACCGAGACCGGCGGGTTCCTCGGCTCCTCGCTGCCGGCCCTCAAGCCGATGAAACCCGGCAGTTGCGGGCCGGCGGTGATCGGGATCTTCCCGGTCATCCTGGACGAGGACGGCCACGAGGTCCCCGACGGCAAAGCCGGCAACATCTGCATTACGAACCCGTGGCCGGGGATCATGCAGACGGTGTGGGGGCAGCCGGAACGGTTCCTGTCGGTGTATTACGCCAAATACAACAAGGACCCGGATAGTAAGGACTGGCGGGACTGGCCGTATTTCGCCGGCGACGGCGCGGTCCGCGCGCCGGACGGGTACTACCGGATCCTGGGCCGCGTCGACGATGTGATCAACGTCGCCGGGCACCGGCTGGGCACCAAGGAAATCGAGTCCGCCTCGCTGACCGTCCCCGAGGTCGCCGAGGCCGCCGCGGTGCCGGTGATCGACGACATCCGCGGCCGGATGGTGGAGGTCTACGTCTCCCTCAAACCCGGGTTCGGCGCCAGCGATGAGCAGACGGCCAAGGTCACCAAGGCGATCGAGACCGAGATCGGGAAGATCGCCCGGCCCAAGAACGTGTGGATCGTCCCGGACATGCCCAAAACCCGGTCCGGGAAGATCATGCGCCGGGTCATCGCCGCCGTGTCCAACTTCACCGACATCGGCGACGTCACCACCCTGGCCAACCCCGAAATCGTCGACGGCATCCGCCACCAAGTCCAATCCGCCAAACTCGCCAAAGGCGACACCCCCCGCGAACTCACCGAAACCGAAAAAGCCGAAATCCAAGCCTTCGGC
>DASXKD010000549.1:0-2994 GCA_036497045.1 Streptosporangiaceae bacterium
GATCTCACGGGGTTAGACACTCGGACGTGAAGGGGTCCGCCGCGCTGGCAAGCCCCGGCATGCTCAACCAGATCCTGGCCGGGAACGTCGATGACCGCGGCTTCGTCACAAACGAGCATCGCTACCTGGCGATCGCCCAGAGGAGGCCTTGACATGCCCCAGCAGGTCACCGCTTGGCGTAGTCGGCGAACCCCTGCCAGTCGATCACGACACACGGCTCGTCACCGACGGTCCACGCGTCATGACCGGGTGCCATGATGGCGAAGTCCCCAGGGCCGTACTCCATCTCCTCGCCGTCGTCCATGACGACATTCATCCGGCCGGAGACGAAGTAGGCCATGTGGGCAGCCTGGCAGCTGTCCGTCTTGGCGATCGGCTTTACGTGCTCCGACCACCTCCAGCCCGGCAGGAAGGTGGCCCGGCCGACGGAGCCTGCGTCGGTGTTCACCAGCTCAAGCTGGCCCATGCCGGCCTCGAACGGCCGGATCTCCTCGGGTGAATCGAGGCTCATGCGCACAAGACCTGACATCTTGACCCCCCGTGTGTCTCGGTCTGTTATTCGATGTAACCATCCCGTCCATCGAGGAGAAGCCCGGGGGATGCCTGGAGGCGGCACGGCAGCCGCGAGATCAGCGCCGTTTCCCCAGCACGTCCTCGCAGGAGATCGACGCCCTGCGCAGCCAGCGGCCTCCTGGTGGCTCGCGGCACTGGTCAGCCTGACGCCTTGCGCGGACTCGACGCGCTGGCCCTGACGGACATGGTGATGAAGTCACGAGACCACCAGGATTCGAAATACCTGCCGGGCGTGCCGAACATGCTGGGCAGCAGGTTTCTCCCGTTGGCGGGAGTGGCGGCGCCGGTCGGCGTACGGGGGGAGTAGGTGGCCAGGCTCACCCAGTCGGTGTTGATGTCGAGTTCCATGGCGCGGACTGCGCCAGCACGGGCCAGGGTGTCCGCCAGGGTAGTGATGTTGAGGCCTGGGCCGCCGACGTAGACCAGGGCGCCGTTCGCAGTGATCCCCACGCCGGACCGCCACACGTAGACCGCGTTGCCGAGCGTGAAGCCCCATTGGGTGGTGTCCTTGGGGTTGAGGCCTGGCACCGGCTTCCCGTGGTCGACGAGCAGGTCGAGATTCTGGCGGACCGACACCACATCCGGGGTCAAGGTGGCATCCCGGCCCCACTTAGCGATATTCGCGGTCCCATTGCGGTAGACGACGAACGAGGCGGCCCCTCGGCGCAGCGGCATGACCGTCTTGCCGTCGGTGTAATAGCCGCCCTGAGCGTTGTCCATGAGGAAGCCGGCGTTGAAGGCTGCGACGAGGGTCTTCGCGGCCCTTGGCGAGACAGGCGCGCTGTGCGTGTACGGCCCGCCGCCGGGAATCGTGCTGCCCGAGTAGAGGGTCGCCCGCAGCAGCTTGGTGTCCATCCAGGCGACGCCGATGACGAGGCTGGTGTGGACTGCGTCCGGCCGTACCCACGTCTCGTACACCGCCGGGTAACCGCCGACCCGCCGCCCGACCGCGTGCCAGACCCCCTCGCCTGCCAGCGAGCCGCCCGCCGGTGAGGTCGCGCGCCGGGGCAGCCAGGTGAGCAATCGCGCGTGCGCCGTGGCCAGTCCGCTGCCCGGCTGTACCCAGGTCGGGGATCGAGGACTTCGGCGGCGTGCCGCCGACGGGCGGCGGATGGTGGGAGTACCACTGGTTTTCCGCCCAGTTGACGATGCCACTGCCGCCGTGGGTGCGGAACCACTCAGCACCGCGCGCGCCAGCGGACGAGCCCATGGCGGGGTTGCCGAGTGCGGATCCCAGCGAGATCCACACAGGGGTGAGCGCCAGTACGATCGCAAGCGCCGTGGCGGCGAACGGGTGGCGGCCGGCTACGGTCCGGCGGGCAGCGCGAACCTGTCGCCGCCTGTCGCGACGGCGCAACCACCGCTCCCAGTACGTGCCAGGCTGTCGCTCCGGATTCAATCGCGCTGGCGCCCGGTGGCCGTGCGGCCTGTCCATAGGGTCTGCGTGGTGCGCGCCGCGACTGTATGGGGGGCGCTGCGGTGCACGCGTACGAGGCGACGCGGCTGACGTCTCGTCCGGCCGGGTCCGGCGAGGGGTCTCTCGCCAGGGGCGAGGGGGCTCTTGCCAGGGGCGAGGGGGCTCTTGCCAGGGGCGAGGGTGCTCTTGCCAGGGGCGAGGGTGCTCTTGCCAGGACTCTGGCCATGACTCCGGATCTTCGGACCCGCCGTGGCCATCCGAGGCCGAGCCTGTCCTGTCGCGGTAATCCCACTGGCCAGGGCCAGAACGCCTGCTCAACCGCCATCTCCGCGCACAAGGGGTCCCATCACCAGACGAAGGCTAGAAACCAATAATGAAGGACCCGTGAAGACCGGATCGGATTTCTCCAGCAAAGCACTCCTCTGGTTCGCCGTCAGGGCGTTCCGGCGACGGACCCGCGCGGCGGCCTTCTGACAGCTCTCGGCCCTGGCACGGACCTTGCTCAGCGCAGGTCGAAGTACTCGCGGTGGACGCGGGCGGCACTAGAGCTCCTCGCAGCATGGGAAAGCCTTTCCGCCGCGGTCCCCGCGGCAAACTGGGCTTCGGGTCGCTCAGTCGAGATCCTCCAGGTGCAGCTCGACCCCTGCCGTGGCGTGTCGCCGGAAGACCTGCTCAACCAGGTCGGGGTCGCGGTTGCGGAATGCCGCCAGCATGTCGCGGTGGTCTTGGACGCGCTGCAGGCCCACCTCCGGGCGCAGGTGCAAGGACGCGACCGTTCGCGCCCGCCGCTCCTGCCCGATGATCGACAGGCTAAGGATCATGCTCCTCAGCGTGGGATTAGCGGCGGCGCGCTCGATCTCGATGTCGAACTCGCGGGCAATCGCCAGTTGCTCGCGGACGTCCAGCTCGAGTCCGTTGGCCAGGGCCTCCACCAGGACTGCCATCCGGTCGAGCGCCGCTTCGGTGATCTTGTGGGTAGCGAACCGTGCCTCCATGGCCCGCAG
>DASXKD010000550.1:0-23794 GCA_036497045.1 Streptosporangiaceae bacterium
AAGCGCCGTCGCGAGCGCAGCAAGCACGAGGCAGGCCAGATACAGGTCACGCTGGCCGGGGCTGAGCTGGGCGAACTTGTTGGTGAACGGCAGTGAGAGCAGGAACCCGAAAAGCACCTGGACGCCCAGGCCTGCCACCCGAAGCTCCTGCAGCAGTTCGATCAGGTTGCGGTCGTCGCGCTCCGCCTCGGTCTCCCCGGGGCGGCCAGCTTCGGCCCCCACCTGGCGGTTCACCGCGCTCGGGCTGCTTCAGGAACACGAAGGGGGGCGCCGGGCAGCGCAGGGACGCGGGCTTTCTGGTTGCGCCGCAGCAGCCGCCGGCGTTCCTCCTCGGTCATCCCGCCCCACACCCCCTGGATGGAGCCAGCGTCGAGCGCGTAACGGAGGCACTCCCGCTGGATATCGCAGCGCGCGCAAACCGCCTTGGCCCGCATGACCTGCCGGACCGCGGGGCCCGAGTAAGAGATCGGAAAGAAGAGTTCAGGGTCGGCGGTGGCACAGGCGGCACGTGACCACCAGCCGGCGCGGTTGTCCATCTCAGTCATCCGGACCTCGGATTTCTCGTCCTGTGCTGACCTGGGCGCGGCCGGGCCGGCCGCCCGGCCGGTCCAGCCACAAGATCTCCGCCTGCCCGCGCAGGCGGAGTCTAATCGCCGCGGAACCACAAAACCGGGCAATCTGCCGGCCCCGCGATGTTTGCGCCGCTGCGCGGGGGCAGGAACCTCGGGGCGCTGGACGGCGCCCAGGTGAGCGGGAGGAAGGCAGGCATGGCGGAAAAGTCGGCCACGGGCCGTACCGTGCTGATCGCGGGTGCGGCGAACATCTTCGTCGCTGTGATCAAGCTAGCGGCGGGGATCCTGGTGGGCTCAAGCGCCATGCTCGCCGAGGCCGCGCATTCCGCGGCGGACACGCTCAACCAGGTGTTCCTGTGGACGTCGCTGCGCCGCGGCGCGCGGCCCGCGGACGCCCGCCACCCGTTCGGCTACGGTCAGGAGCGGTATTTCTGGTCGCTGCTCGCGGCGTTCGGCATCTTCATCGCCGGCGCCGGGTTTTCGATCTTCGAGGGACTGCTCGCGCTCGGGAACGAAAGCAGCGGCAGCCCGCTGCTGGCCTATCTGGTCCTTGCAGCGGCCGCCGTTGCCGAGGGGACATCCCTGGTCCGGGTGCTGGTGCAGTACCGGCGCGAGGCCCGCCACAGCAACACAGAATTGCTCGACCAGGTGCGGAGCAGCCCGGACACCACGGTCAGGACCACCCTGTTCGAGGACTCGGCAGCGATGGTCGGCCTGGTACTGGCCGCGCTCGGGCTGATCCTGCGGCAGGTGACCGGATCGCCGGTATGGGACGGTGCCGCCTCGATCGCCATCGGCTGCCTGCTCATCGTGGTCGCGATCCGGCTCGGCATGGACAACAAGGACTTCCTCATCGGCCGGGCGGCCGACCCCAGGGAACTGCGCACCATCCGGCAGGAGATCGAAAAGACACCCGGCGTGGACGAACTGCTCGACCTGCTCACCATGTATCTCGGCCCGGAGCATCTGATCGTGGCCGCCCGGGTGGCCTTCAGCGACGACATCAGCGCGGACCGCGCCGAGGATGTGGCCGACGACATCGACAAACGGCTCGCCGACCGGCTGCCACTGGTCCCGCACGTGTTCCTGGATCCCACCCAGGCACCGTCGGCCATCCGGGTGGGCCAGGCCCGGCTGAGCCCGCGCTAGGACGGCGAGGCCGCCTTGGCCGGCGCGGAGAGCCGGGCCGCCGTCTCCAGCATGCCCGCGTGTACGAAGGCCTGCGGCAGGTTGCCCCGCAACTGGCGCTGGTGCACGTCGTACTCCTCGGTGTACAGCCCGGCGGGGCCGCAGGCCGCGCGGTTGCGCTCGAACCAGTGCGCCGCCTCCGTGTCCTGCCCGTATGCCTGCGCGACCTGCGCCAGCCAGAACCCGCAGAGCAGGAACGCGCCCTCGGCCTTATGCAGGGGCCTGGCGTCGTGGCGGAACCGGTACACATATCCGTCTTCGACCAGTTCCTCGCGGACCGCGCGGACCGTCGCCCGGGCGCGCGGGTCGTCGGCCGGCAGGGCACCACGGATCACCGGCAGCAGCAGCGCCGCATCGACCCGCGGGTCGGCGGGTGAGCGCTGCCACCGGCCGGCCGGGTGCACGCAGTCGCCGAGGCTGGCCAGGATCTTGTCGGCCAGCGCGCTCCACCTGGCGGCCTGCCGGTGCCCGTGGCCGCCCGGCGGCCCTTCCGCCGCGGCGGCCAGCGAGCGCAGCCCGGACACGCACGTGAGCCGGGAATGTGCCCAGTGCTGGTCGTCCAGTTCCCAGATGCCCGCATCGGCCTCGGTCCAGCGCTGGCCTATCGCGTCGGCCGCCACGGCCGCGGCCCGCCAGTTCTCCTCGGCCAGCAGGTCAAGCCGCGCGGCGGCGGCAAGCAGTTCCAGCGTCTCCCCCAGCCCGTCCAACTGGAACTGGCCGATCACCCGGTTCCCCGCCCGGGCCGTGCCGCCGGGGTATCCGCGCAGCCGCAGCGCCCGCTCGTCCGGGATGCGCTCGCCGCCGACCGTGTAGGCGGGCAACAGCCCGGGCCCGTCGGCGAGGATCCGCTCGGTGAGGAACCGGACGGTTCCCTCCAGCAGCGGGTGGGGGCCGTGCGCGGCGACCGCCAGGCCCGCGTAGCACTGGTCACGGATCCAGGCGTACCTGTAGTCGTAGTTCCGCCCGCCTTCCAGCCGTTCGGGCAGCGAGGTGGTCGCGGCGGCGACCATCGCGCCGCTGCCCGAGGTAAGCCCCTGCAGGACGGCGTAGGCGTGGCGGGCGTCCCGCACGGCGATAGGTCAGCGCAGTCCGGTACCACGGCGGACCAGGACTCCTCGGTGGCCGCCCAGGCGTCGTCCGGCCCGGGCGGCGGCCCGTCCAGCGGCCGGTCAGAAAGCTCCAGGACCAGGTCGTGGTGCCCGCCGGCGGGCAGCGACACGGTGAAGGCGAGGCCGTCTGCGGTGCGCCGGGCCCTGGCGGCACCGGACCAGCGGAACCTGATCGCCCCGCTCCGCCCGGCCCAGCACCCGCCGGAGCGGGACAGGCCGGTCATCTGGCTGCGCCCGAAACCGGCCCGGACGTCCAGCAGCACGTCCACCCGGGCCGGGCCGTCGACCGCCTCGATCCGGCGCAGGATCACTGCCTTGTGCGGGTCGGCGGGGCGGGCCAGCGCCTCCCGGCATTCGGTGTGCGAGGAGCCGCCGCCCCACCGGCTCCGCCATATGAGGCTGCCGGTCTCGTAGTAGCCGCCCCAGACATTCCACGGATCCGATGGGGTGACCGCGTACCTGCCCTGGCCGCCGAGCAGCCCGCTGAAGACGGCGGGGCTGTCCCAGCGCGGTGCGCACAGCCAGGCGATCGCCCCGTCCGGGCCGATCAGGGCACCCCGCTCACCATCGGCGATCAGGGCGTATTCACGTAGCACGTGTGGCCGGAACGGTCTGTTCACGCCGGTGCTCCTGTCCCGAGGACCGTCGGCGAAACACCGCCGCTGATCCCCGCCACCCCGCAGGGCGCCTGCGTTTGGCGCTGCCCATCCCGGGCAGTCGAGCCCTTTGCCGTGTCGTAGGAGGGGAGCTGACAGTGAGTGACGTCCAGACCGGAACGGTGCATGTGGCACGGACGGCCCACTGACCCAGAGGGCGGCGTGGGTGCACGCCGCCCGGGAGGGGAGGAGACATGACAACCGAACCGGAGCCGGGCACCGTCCTGGTGGGAGTCGAGGACCGTGGCTCCCGGACCGCCATCAAGATGGCCGCGCAGGAAGCGCGCTACCGGCACGCACCGCTGATCGCGGTGATGGCCTACAGCGGCGATCGCGCGATGGCCCCGGCTGGCCGCCCAGCGGCCAGCTTGCGGACGGCGGGCGAGGAGCGCCTGGTCACGGAGTCGGCGCTGCGGGACGCGGTCGTCGACGCCCTCGGCGAGGAGGCGGACCGGGTCGAGCTGCGCGCCGCACTCGGACTGGCGGGGCGCAACCTGGTCGACACCGCTCGCCGGGTCAACGCGCAGCTGATCGTCCTGGCCGGCCGGGGCAGTACGTCCATGCTGCTCGGGACGGTGAGCCAGTACGTGCTGCGCAAGGCACCCTGCCCGGTCCTGGTGGTGCCGGAGGCCGGCTAGGCACCTGCCGAGATCCTCGTTTCGCGCACGGTCAGGGACCTGCTCACCGGATCCGGGATCGCCTTTGCCGCCCGGGGGAGCCACCAGCTCACCAGCGCCGCGGGCAAGTGGGCCCTGCTCGCCGCGGCCCTCCCGGATCCGCGCTGACCCCGATCCGTCGTGATCCCGCCGCTCCGCCCGCGCCTGGGACCTGGGCCGACCGCCCGCAGGGCCCGGGCCGGTCCACGCATCCCTACTTGAGGTACTGGATGCTCGTGATCTCGTCGTGCGGGACGAGCGACGGGTTGGCCCAGCCGTGTGCGGGCTCTCGGGACCAGATCTCGACCAGCCGGTCGGTGACCACGATCGCGATGACCGTGCTGCCGCTCTCCTCGCCCTCGGCGCGGCCGGCCTTGGCAGTCGCGGAGCCGGGCCGCGGGCCGCGCGTATACCGTCTGCGGGGCCGGCCGATGGTGGCCTTGTAGGTGTCGCCG
This sequence comes from Streptosporangiaceae bacterium, assembly GCA_036497045.1. Taxonomy (GTDB): domain Bacteria; phylum Actinomycetota; class Actinomycetes; order Streptosporangiales; family Streptosporangiaceae; genus DASXKD01. Next base: position 4,637 of record DASXKD010000550.1, read on the forward strand.
CTGTGGGTATAGATCAGCGTCCGCGCGGGCCTGGACCCAGGCGGCCCTGGGAACACGCGCGCCTGGCGCACCCAGTCGAAGTAACCCTTGGGCACTGCATCCGCCGTTCTCCCCCGTGCCGGGGCTGCGTCGCAGTCAGTCTCCCTCGCGTTCAGGTTAAAACGCGGCCGGCCTCCCTGCCCAGACCCAGTTGCGATCGATTGTGCTAACCCGGCGCCGACTACCCCGCCGGACCATGCCCTACACGCGCACCGGGAGAGTTTGGGGCCCGCTTTGCCGGGCAGCACCCTGCGCATGAACCCGGTCGAGCGAGTGATCCGCCGGGTGGACAACGCACAGCAACGGAACCGGGTATCCGCGTTCATCTTCGGCGTGATCAAGAAGTACGGCGACGACAACGGGGGCGTGCTCGCCTCCAACCTCGCCCACTCCGCGTTCGTGTCGGTGTTCCCACTGCTGCTCATCCTGGTGACCGTGCTGGTCCAGGTGGCGTCCAGTTCCCCGGCCCTGCAGCACCAGGTGCTGAACGCCGTCAGCACCCAGTTCCCGGCGATCGGCAAGACGCTCGTCGGCCAGATCACCGCCATGCACCGGGCCAGCGTGACCGGCCTGGCCGTGGGTCTGCTGGTGCTGGTGTGGGGAGCGACCGGCCTGGCGCAGGCCGGCCTGTTCACCATGGAGCAGGTGTGGAACCTGCCCGGCCCGGCCCGGCCCGGCTACGTGCAGAGGCTTGGCCGCTGTGTCCTGTTCCTGGGCGTGCTCGCGGTGGGCCTGGCCATCAGCACGGTGCTCGCCGGGCTGGTCACCTATGGCCATCACGCGCTGGCCTTCCGGGTGCTCGCCCAGGCTCTGGCCGTCATGGCCAATATCGGTCTGTACCTGGCCAGCTTCCGGGTGCTCACACCCAAGGGAGTGCCGACCAGGGACCTGGTGGCCGGGGCCATCGCCGGGGGCATCGCCTGGACCGTGCTGCTCGCCGTGGGCGCCTACATCGTCCACCGCGACCTGCATACCGCCTCGGCGTACGGGATCTTCGCCACCGTGCTGGTCCTGGTGGCCTGGATCTACCTCGGCGTTCAGGTCACCGTGTACGCCGCCGAGGTGAATGTCGTGCTGACCCGGCGGCTGTGGCCGCGTACGATCGTTCAGCCGCCACTGGCGGAGGCGGACCGGGCGTCGATGGCGCTGCAGGCCCTGCAGAACCAGCGGCGCGAGGAACAGAACGTGGAGGTGTCGTTCACCGACCGCCCGCCGGGCACGGCGGCACCGGTACGAACGCCACGGACACCCGGCGAGGTCACCCCGCCCGCACAGGCGCCCGGCACAGGCGCACCACCCACTGAGGCCGCGCCGCCCGCCGAGGTCCTTCCACCCGCACGGGCGCGGGCGCCCGGCGTGGTCGTGCGGTCTGCGCGCAGGGACCAGCACGAGGACATGCCCGGGTAGGCCGGAACGGACGGGGAGGCAATGGCGGAACAGATGGCCGTGTGGCCGGGCAGCGCGTATCCACTGGGGGCGACCCACGACGGGGTCGGCACGAACTTCGCGCTGTTCTCCAGCGTCGCCGAACGGGTGGACCTGTGCCTGTTCGATTCCGGCGGCACCGAGCACCGGGTCACGCTGCGGGAGACGGACGGCTTCGTCTGGCACGGTTACCTGCCCGGCGTCGGCCCCGGCCAGCGCTACGGCTACCGGGTGCACGGTCCGTTCGAGCCCGCCGCCGGGCACCGCTGCAACCCGGCCAAGCTGCTGCTCGACCCGTACGCCAAAGCGATCGAGGGACAGGTGGACTGGGGTCCCGCGGTGTTCAGCTACCAGTTCGCGGACCACGACAAGCGCAACGACGAGGACTCGGCGCCGCATGTGCCGCGCTCGGTGGTGGTGAACCCGTATTTCGACTGGGCAGCCGACCGCCCGCCGGGGACGCCGTACCACGAGAGCGTCATCTACGAGGCGCACGTGCGCGGCCTGACCAGGACGCACCCCGCGGTACCAGAAGCCGAGCGGGGGACCTACCTGGGCATGTCCCATCCCGCGGTGATCGAGCACCTGCAGGGCCTTGGTGTCACGGCGGTGGAACTGATGCCTGCGCACCAGTTCGTCACCGACGCCTTCCTCGCCGAGCGCGGGCTGGCGAACTACTGGGGTTACAACACCATCGGTTTCTTCGCGCCGCACAACGCCTACGCCTTCGCGGGAAGCCGCGGCGAGCAGGTGCAGGAATTCAAGTCGATGGTGCGGGCCCTGCATCAAGCAGGGATCGAGGTAATACTCGACGTGGTTTACAACCACACCGCCGAAGGCAACCACCTGGGGCCGACGCTGTCTTTCCGCGGTATCGACAACGCCGCCTACTACCGGCTGGTCGACGAGGATCCCCGGTACTACTACGACACCACCGGAACCGGCAACGGCCTGCTCATGCGGCACCCGCACGTACTGCAACTGATCATGGACTCGCTCCGGTACTGGGTGACCGAGATGCACGTGGACGGATTCCGGTTCGACCTGGCCGCGGCGCTCGCCCGGCAGTTCCACGAGGTGGACCGGCTGTCGGTGTTCTTCGACCTGGTCCAGCAGGACCCGGTCGTGTCCCAGGTGAAGCTCATCGCCGAGCCCTGGGACGTGGGTGAGGGGGGCTATCAGGTCGGCAACTTCCCGCCGCTGTGGAGTGAGTGGAACGGCAAGTACCGGGACACCGTGCGCGACTTGTGGCGCGGCGAGCCCGCGACCGTGCCCGAGTTCGCCTCCCGGTTCACCGGCTCCAGCGACCTGTACGCCAGCGACGGCAGGCACCCGGTGGCCTCGGTCAACTTCGCCACCTGCCACGACGGCTTCACCCTGGCCGACCTGGTGTCCTACAACACCAAGCACAACGAGGCCAACGGCGAGGACAACAGGGACGGCACCGACGACAACCGGTCGTGGAACTGCGGCGCCGAGGGCCCGGCCGACGCCCCCGGGATCCTTGCCCTGCGCGAGCGGCAGGCCTGCAACTTTCTACTCACGCTGCTGCTGTCCCAGGGAGTGCCGATGCTGGCCGCCGGCGACGAGATGGGCCGCAGCCAGCGGGGCAACAACAACGCCTACTGCCAGGACAGCGAGATCTCCTGGGTGCACTGGCCACCGGCCGCGCTTGGCCAGGACACCACGTCGGCCGGCGATGCCCAGTCTGTGCTCGCGCCGGGCACCGCCGCCGTGCTGCTTGACTTCACCCGGCGGCTGATCCGGCTGCGCCGCGACCATCCGGTCCTCCGGCGCCGCCGCTACCTGCAGGGCAGGCCGGTGCCCGGTGCGGACGACCAGCTCGGCGACGTCGCGTGGTTCACCCCGGGCGGGGAGGAGATGACCGAGCAGGACTGGGACGCGGGCTCCACCCAGTCGCTCGCGGTCTTCCTGAACGGCGGCGCGATCACCGAGTCGGACCGCCGCGGCCAGCCCATCCGCGACGACAGCTTCCTGCTGCTGTTCAACGCCAGCCCGGATGAACTGGAGTTCGCCGTGCCCCCGGCCCGGTACGGCGACGTGTGGGAGGCGGTGCTCGACACGGCACGGCCTGCCGAGCCGTTCGACGACACCCCCGTGGTCAAGGCGGGCGGCCAAGTCCCGGTGCGCGACCGTTCCGTGCAGATCCTCCGCCGCAGGTGAGCCGCTGAGCCGAGCGGGTCGGTCCGCTCGATCACGCACCGCCGGTTTGGTGACGGCCCACCGGGGGCAGCCCTCAGCAGTGCCCGCCGCGCCCGCACCGCAGTCCAGCTACCGGCTCCAGCTTCAGCCCGGTTTCGGCTTCGCCGCCGCCGCCGGGATCGCCCCCTATCTGGCATCCCTCGGCGTCACCCACGCCTACCTCTCGCCGATCCTGCAGGCCGCGCCCGGGTCGATGCACGGCTATGACGTGGTCGACCACTCGCGGGTGTCCGCCGACCTCGGCGGCGAGGGCGCATTCAGGGACATGGTGGCGCAGTTCCGGCGGCACGGGCTCGGTGTGATCGCCGACATCGTGCCCAACCACATGGCCATTGGCGCCCCGGAATCGCTGAACCGCCAGTTCTGGTCGGTGCTGCGGGACGGGGCCGGGTCGCCGTTCGCGCACTGGTTCGATATCGACTGGCCAGCGGGCGGCGGGCGGCTGCTACTGCCGATTTTGGCCGGGCCGCTCGGCGACCGGCTCGGTGATCTCGTGGTGGACACCGACGGGCCGGACGGGCCGGTGCTGCGCTACCACGAGCACGTGCTGCCGGTGCGCCCGGGTACCGAGCACCTGCCGCTGCCGGACCTGGCCGCTGCCCAGCACTACCGGCTCGCGGACTGGCGGGCCGCCGCGACCGAACTGAACTGGCGGCGGTTCTTCGACATCACCTCGCTCATCGCGGTACGGGTGGAGGACGAGGACGTGTTCGCCGCGACCCACGGCCTGCTGCTTCGCCTGGTGGCAGACGGGCTCATCGACGGCCTGCGGGTGGACCACCCCGACGGGCTCGCCGATCCGCGCGGCTACCTGGACCGGCTGGCCAGGGCCACCGGCGGCGCCTGGGTGGTCACCGAGAAGATCCTCACCGGGGCCGAGGAACTACCGCCGGACTGGAAATGCGCGGGCACCACGGGCTATGACGCGCTGCGCATGGCCGGCGGCCTGTTCCTTGACCCGGCCGGGGCGGACCCGCTGACCGCCGCGTATGCGGCGTTCACCGGGGACACGAGGGTGTTCGCCGCGGTGGCGGAGGCCGCCAAGCGGGAGGCGGCCACGGTCAGCCTCGGCGCCGAGGTGCGGCGGCTGGCCCGGCTGCTGGCCCGGCTGCTGGCCCGCGCGGGCGACCCCGCGCTGCGCGGCCTGGGCGAGGGTGAACTGGCCACCGTGCTGACCGAACTGCTCACCGCGTTTCCGGTATACCGGGCCTACGTGGTGCCCGGTGAGCCCGCGCCGGCCACGTCCGCGGGGATCGTGGCCGCCGCCGCAGCAGCCGCGGCGGACCGGTTGCCCGAGCGGCTGCACGGCGCCCTCGCCGCCGTGGCCGCGCTCGCGCTGGGCGAATCCGGCAGGGGGCCGTGCCAGGACGAGTTCGCCGTGCGGTTCGGCCAGACCTGCGGTCCGGTGATGGCCAAGGGCGTGGAGGACACCGCGTTCTACCGCTGGCCCCGGCTGGCCGCGCTGAACGAGGTCGGCGGCGAACCGGACCGGCTCGGCATCGAGCCCGCGCAGTTCCACGCGTTCGCGGCCAGGCTCGCCCGGGACTGGCCGGCCACCATGACCACCCTGTCCACCCACGACACCAAGCGCCAGGAGGATGTCCGGGCCCGGCTGGCCGTGCTCGCCGAGATCCCCGGCGAATGGGCGGCGGAGGCGGCCCGCTGGCACGGCCGGGCAATTGCGCTGGCCAGCGGCCGGGCGCCCGAGCCCGGCACCGAGTACCTGCTCTGGCAGACCCTGGCGGGTGCCTGGCCGGTCGGCTATGAGCGGGCCGCCGGTTACCTGACCAAGGCGATGCGCGAGGCGAAGACCGCCACGTCGTGGCGGCGACCGGACCCCGAATACGAGGCCGGCGTGCTCGCGTTCGCCGCCGCCGCGCTGGCCGACCCCGCGCTCACCGGGCAGATCGCGGCCTTCGCCGATCGCATCGCCGCGGCAGCCAGGGTGAACTCGCTCGGCGCCAAGCTGGTGCAGCTCACCATGCCGGGCGCGGCCGACGTGTACCAGGGCTGCGAACTGGCCGCCTTCGCCCTGGTGGACCCGGACAACCGGCGGCCGGTGGACTACGCCAGGCGGCGCGCCCTGCTCGCCGCGCAGGACGCGGGCGCGTGCACCACGGATCTGGACACCGAGAAGCTGCTGGTGACCGCGCGGGCGCTCCGGCTGCGGCGCGACCACCCGGGCTGGTTCGCCGGCGGTTACGCCACGGTGGCCGGCGACGGCCCGGCGGCCGGCCACGCGGCCGCGTTCCGCCGCGGTCACGCGATCATCGTGGCCACCCGGCTGCCGGTCGGCCTGGCCAGGCGCGGCGGCTGGGCGGGCACGGCGCTGCCTGTCCCGCCGGGGCGCTGGCGGGACGTGCTGACCGGCGCGGCGCACGCCGGTCCGGGCCCGCTGCTGTCCGACATTGCGCTACGCCTCCCCGTGGCGATCCTGATCCCGGCCGATGCATAGAGTTGCCTGGTGACGGTGTTCCGGGTGTGGGCCCCCGAGGCTGCACGTGCGGAAGTGGACACCTCGGGGCATCGGCACCCGATGACGGCTGACGCCGTCCCCGGCTGGTGGCGGGCCGAGGTGACGGCGGCCGGCGATGGCACCGACTACGCGTTCCGGCTGGATGGCGGGGATGCGCTTGCGGATCCCCGGTCGCCGCGGCAGGCGTATGGCATCAATGGCGTGAGCCGCACGTACGACCATTCCGCGTTCGCCTGGACCGACCGCGGCTGGCGTGGCGGCCCGCTGCACGGCTCGGTGATCTACGAGCTGCACATCGGCACGTTCACGCCGGATGGCACCCTGGACGCCGCGATTGACCGGCTCGGGCACCTGACCGGCCTCGGCGTGGACACCGTGGAGCTGATGCCGGTCGCCGCGTTCCCCGGTGAGCACGGGTGGGTGTACGACGCGATTCACCTGTGGGCCGTGCACGAGCCCTACGGCGGGCCGGACGCGCTGAAGCGGTTCGTGGACGCCTGCCACGCCCGGCGCCTGGCCGTGCTGCTCGACGTGGTGTACAACCACGTCGGCATCGGCAACCGGCTCGGCGCGTTCGGCCCTTACTTCACCGAGGCGCACGTGACGCCGTGGGGCCCGGCGGTGAACCTGGACCAGCCAGGTTCTGACGAGGTGCGCGCGTTCCTGATCGAGAACGCGCTGATGTGGCTGCGCGACTACCACCTCGACGGGCTGCGCCTGGACGCGGTGCACGCGTTCGAGGACCGCCGGGCGCTGCATTTCCTCGAACAGCTCGCCTCCGAGGTGCTGGCGCTGGCCGCGCGGCTGAACCGGGACCTCGTGCTGATCGCCGAGTCCGACCTCAACGACCCTCGGCTGGTCACCTCGCGGGAGGCGGGCGGGTATGGGCTGACCGCCCAGTGGAGCGACGACTTCCACCACGCGGTGCACGCGGCGATCACCGGGGAGCGGCAGGGGTACTACTGCGACTTCGGCTCGATGAGCGTGCTGGCGCACACGATGACCCGGGTGTTCTTCCACGACGGGCACTGGTCGGCGTTCCGCGGGCAGACCCACGGGCGGCAGGTGGACATCTTCCGGGTGCCCGCCCACCGGTTCCTGAGTTACCTGCAGAACCACGACCAGATCGGCAACCGGGCCACCGGGGACCGTATCGCCGCCAGCCTGGAGCCGGACCTGGTCAAGGCCGGGGCGGGCCTGGTGCTCACCGCCCCGTACACGCCGATGCTGTTCATGGGCGAGGAGTGGGGCGCGGACACCCCCTGGCAGTACTTCACCGACCACGTGGATCCGGGGCTGGCCGCGGCGGTGGCGCGGGGCCGCAGGGAGGAGTTCGCCCGGCACGGCTGGGCCGCCACCGATGTGCCGGACCCGCAGGATGCCGCGACGTTCACCCGTTCCAAGCTGGACTGGTCACAGCTGTGCGGGGAGCCGCACGCCGGCGTGCTGGCCTGGTACCGCGAGCTGATCGCGCTGCGCCGGTCCCGGCCGGAGCTGACCGACCCCCGGCTGGACCGGGTCCGCGCCGACTACGACGACCAGGACCGCTGGCTCGTGGTGCATCGCGGCCGGCTGCGCATCGCCGCGAACCTCGGGTCTTCCTCCCGGCGGCTCCCCCTGGGCGCGCCGGCCATCGGGGTACTCGCCGGCTCCTCCCCCGCCATCGCTGTGGACGGCGACACCGTCGCCATGCCCCCCGCCGCCTTCGCCGTCATCGAAGTCTGACTCAGGCCCGCTCTCGTCCCGCCCCCGGACCGGATGGGCAGCCTCCGTGCCCCGATGGAGGCCATTCCCGGGTGAGTTTCACCCCTGGCGCATGAGTCGGGCAGGCGGGGTAGTCGCATACGGTGAGGCCGGGACATCGTAGGGAGCGGTATGAGTTTGCCTGCCAGCCAGCAGCGCGTTCTCGATCGGATCGAGGAGGCGCTGAAGAGACGCGAACCCCGGCTGGCGTCGATGTTCGCGATGTTCACCCGGTTGACCGTCCACGAGGGACCGCCGCGCATCGAGGCGCTGGACCCGGTGCCGTGGTGGTCGCTGAAGCGCTACCATCCCTCGGCCAGGATTCGTGCGTTCGTGCTGCTCACGCTGGCCGCGGGCCTGGTGGTTTCTGCGGTCTTCATCGGCATGAGCCAGTCACCGGCCGGCTGCAACGCGCCGATCATGCTCCGCGGCCCGCTGATCGGCACGAGCCACGTCCGGAACTGCCCGGCGGTCCCGGTGGCCAAAGGCTACGGGCACGGCCCGTAGGCCTGCTCTTCAGCCGGCTTCCGCCGACGCCGGGCCGCCGTCCGCACGGCGCTGCCGTTGCGGGACCACCGTGTATTTGGGATCGGCGGCCGAGGCGAGACCGGCGTGGAACACCCCCCAGCGGGTGGCCGCCGAAGCGCCGAGCAGCGCGGCTCCGGACAGGGCGGCGACCGCCCGGTGACGCCGGCCGAGCAGCGCCCCGGCGGCCCCGGCGGCCGACAGCACCCGGCTGGCCCGCAGGTAGGCTCCGGACCGGCCCGCGGAGTACGGCTCGGCGACCATCCCCATGCGCCTGGTCATCAGCTCGAACGCGGCCGCCTCGGCGGCAGCGCCGAGCAGCGCCAGGTTCCGCGCCGGGGCGTTCTGACCGGCCGGGGCGGCGAGCAGGCCGAGCCCGCCGGCCGCCATGGCGGCCGAGCTGGTGAAGATGAACGGCAGTTCCCGGTGGCCTTCGTGCCAGGCAGGCACCGCCGTGTCGCTCACCAGCACCGCGGTGTAGGCAGCGACGGCGGGGCCCAGCAGCGCCGCCGCCGCGCTGGCCGTCGCGCCGAGCCGGGGCACCCGGCCGGTCAGCGCGGCCGCCGCGGCCACGCCGGTCGCCGGTACGTAGCCGGCCAGTATCCATGACCCCACGTTCATCGGTGAGGTCACCTTGACCACGCGCAGCATGTTCACGAACCTGGCGGGCCGGCCGAGGTCATGCACCAGCCCGGCCATGGACAGGCTTATCGCGCCGAGTGCACCGGCCTTGGCCGCGCGGGCCAAGGCGGGCCGGCCCATGGCCTGGGCGCCCGCGCCGAGCAACGACGAGGCACCCGCGAGCCCGCCAAGGAAGAAATAGCCGGGGATGTCCGGCGAGTGCCAGACCGGGGAGTTGATCACCGGCTTGCCGTAGTAGGAGGTGAACTCGGCCGGCGGCACCATGGCCTGCTCGCCGCGGCGGCCCCGGCGCCGCGCCGCCCGTTCCGGTCTCGCCTGCCAGCCGGGCCGGGTGCCCTGCTGGCCCTGACGGGTGACCCCCGAGCTGCTCATCCGCGCCTCCCCAGCCACTCCGCGGCGAACGCGGCGGCGGCGGCGGCCATCAGCCCGGTGGCCGCCGCGGCCGCGTGCCGCCACATGGACGGCAGGTCCCGGGTGGTCACCACCGGGTCCGGGGGCAGCCCGTACACCTCCGGCTCGTCGAGCAGGAGGAAGAACGCGCCGTCGCCGCCTACCCCGTCACCGGGATCCTCGCCGTACAGCCGCGCCTCAGCGGTGCCCTCGCCGTGCAGCTGGTCCAGCCGGGCCGCGGCGCGCTCACGCAGCTCGTCCAGCGGCCCGAACTGGATCGATTCGGTCGGGCAGGCCTGCGCGCAGGCCGGCGTCATGCCAGCACCCAGCCGGTCGTAGCACAGCGTGCACTTCCACGCCCGGCCGTCGCCCTTGCGCTGATCGATCACCCCGTACGGGCAGGCGGGGATGCAGTACCCGCAGCCGTTGCAGATGTCTTCCTGCACCACGACCGTGCCGAACTCGGTGCGGAACAGCGCACCGGTGGGGCAGACGTCCAGGCAGGCGGCGTGGGTGCAGTGTTTGCACACATCGGAGGCCATCAGCCAGCGGACGCCGTCCGCTGCTTCGGCTGCCTCGCCATCTGGCGCCGTCCCCGCGGCGACCGGCCGGCGTTGCTCGATGAACGCCACGTGCCGCCATGTGTCGGCGCTAAGTCCGGCGGTGTTGTCGTAGGACATCCCGGTGAGCACGAGGCCGTCGTCGGGGACCGCGTTCCAGGTCTTGCAGGCCACTTCGCACGCCTTGCAGCCGATGCACACGGAGGTGTCGGTGAAGAAGCCCATCCGTGGTGACGGGTCGCGGTAGCCGCTGGCGGCGGCCGGGTCGGTCATGATCACACCTCCATGCCGGTCTGCCCGGTGATGCCCGCCCGGCGCTGGTAGTCGCGGACCAGGTCCAGCCGGGCCGGCCCGCGCGGGCGGCGGCCCGGGCGGATGTCGCACGCGAAGGCCTTGTCTTCCTGAATGTGCACGTTGGGATCCAGGCTCAGGCCGATCAGGTCGTTGGCCGAGTCACCGGGGCTGAGCCCGTTGCTGCCCCAGTGGTAGGGCAGCCCGATCTGGTGCAACCGGCGGCCGTCCACGGTGAGCGTGATCATCCGCTCGGTCACCAGCACCCGTGCTTCGATCGCGGCGCGGGCGGTGACGATCGTGGCCCAGGCCAGATGCTCCAGGCCCCGCTCGGCGGCAAGCTCGGGTGACACCTCGCAGAAGAACTCCGGCTGGAGTTCGGCGAGGTAGGGCAGCCAGCGGCTCATCCCGCCGGCGGTGTGATGCTCGGTCAGCCGGTAGGTCGTCGCCACGTAGGGGAACACCTCGGCGCCCGGCTCCCCGCCGCTGGGCTGCAGCCGGTTGCTGGGGTGGCCGAACCCGGTCACCTGGCGGACCGGATTGCGCTGCTGGCCGTAGAGCACGTTGCGGAACGGGGATTCCTGCGGCTCGTAGTGCGCCGGCAGCGGGCCGTCCACCAGCCCGGCCGGGGCGAACAGCCACGCCTTGCCGTCGGCCTGCATGATGAACGGGTCGGTCCCGGACAGCCCGTCCGGGCCTGTGGCGCCGTCCGGCGGCTGGTAGCCGGGTGCCTTGTCCGGAACGAAATCGGGGATGTCGTGCCCGGTCCACCGCCCCTTGTCCGGGTCCCACCAGACCAGGGCCTTGCGCTCGCTCCACGGCTTGCCGTCCGGATCGGCGGAGGCCCGGTTGTAGAGGATCCGCCGGTTGGCCGGCCAGGCCCAGCCCCATCCGGCGGCCACCCAGTCCTGCTGGCCGCCCGGCTTGCGCCGGGCCGCCTGGTTGACCCCGTCGGCGTAGACGCCGCAGTAGATCCAGCAGCCGCAGGTGGTGGACCCGTCATCGGCGAGCTGCAGGTAGGAGGAGAGCGGCTTCCCCTCGGCGTCGCGGCCGTTGATCTCGGCGAGCACCGCCTCCGCGTCGGGCTCGGCGATTTCGCCGCGGACCGGGTAGTCCCAGGTGAGGTCCAGGACGGGACGGTCCCTCTCGTCGGTGACGGTGCTATCTGGGGGGACACCCCCCACATCCCCCGGGGTGCTATCTGGGGCGACACCCCCCACATCCCCGGGGGCGCTATCTGGGGGGACACCCACCAGACCCCCCCGGGCCAGCTTTTCCCGGATCAGGCGGCCGAGGTGATAGGTGAACCACAGGTCGCTGCGCGCTGCACCGGGTGGCTCGACCGCCTGGTGGTGCCATTGCAGCATCCGCTGGGTGTTGGTGAAGCTGCCCACCTTCTCGGTGTGCGCGGCGGCAGGCATGAAGAATACCTCGGTGCCGATGTCGGCGGTTCGCAGCTCACCGGACTCGATCTCCGGGCCGTCCTTCCACCAGGTGGCGCTTTCGATGAGTGAGAAGTCCCGCACCACCAGCCAGTCCAGGTTCGCCATGCCCAGCCGCTGCAGCCGGCCGTTGGCCGAGCCCACCGCCGGGTTCTCACCCAGCACGAAGTAGCCCTTGCACTGCCCGGCGAGCTGGGCCATCACGGTTTCGTAGGTGCCGTGGCTGCCGGTGAGCCTGGGCAGGTAGTCGAAGCAGAAGTCGTTGTCCGCCCGCGCGGCATCGCCCCACCAGGACTTGAGCAGGCTCACCGTGTAGCCGCGCATCCCGGCCCAGTAGCCCTTTTGCGTCTGCTCGGCCGCGACGAACGAGTCCAGGTCCTCGCTGGAGTGGGCGTGCGGCATAGGGATGTAGCCGGGCAGCAGGTCGAACAGGGTCGGGATGTCGGTAGAGCCCTGGATCGAGGCGTGGCCCCGCAGCGCCAGGATGCCGCCGCCAGGCCGGCCAATGTTGCCGAGCAGCGTCTGGAGGATCGACGCGGTGCGGATGTACTGCACCCCGACGGTGTGCTGGGTCCAGCCGACGCTGTAGACGAATGCGGTGGTCCGGTCGCGGCCGGAGTTCTCGGTGAGCCATTCGCAGACCTGCGCGAAGGCTTCCGGCGGGACACCGCAGGCCCGCTCCACGGCCTCCGGGGTGTACCGGGCGAAGTGCCGCTTGAGCACCTGGAACACGCACCGCGGATGGGTCAGTGTCTCGTCCCGCTCCGGGGTGCCCGGCGGCACGGCCGCGCCGCCCGAGCCGTGCGCCTCACCGCGGCCGGCCTGGCGGACCGCCGCGGAGCCGCCCCGCGTCCCGTCCTGGTCCCCGTACTCCCGGTCTCGCTCCCCCGAGGCCGCCTGTACCTCCAGGCCCTCGTACTGCCAGGTGTGGAAGTCGTAGAACCGCCCCTGGCGGTCCAGCCCGGAGAAGACCCCGTCGAGATCCTCTGGGCCGGCATAGTCCTCGGTCAGGATCGTCGCGGCGTTGGTGTAGGCGAGCAAGTAGTCGCGGAAGAACTTCTCCTTGCTCAGGACGTGGTTGATGATCGCGCCGAGGAAGACGATGTCGCTGCCCGCGCGCAGCGGCACGTGCAGGTCGGCCAGTGCACTGGTGCGGGTGAACCGCGGGTCGACGTGGATCAGCTTCGCCCCGCGCGCCTTCGCCTCCATCACCCACTGGAACCCGACCGGATGGCACTCGGCCATGTTCGAGCCCTGGATCAGGATGCAGTCAGCGTTCTGCAGGTCCTGCTGGAAGTTGGTCGCGCCGCCGCGCCCAAAGCTCGTTCCCAGACCGGGAACGGTGGCGGAGTGTCATATCCGGGCCTGGTTCTCGATCTGGATCGCGCCCAGCGCCGTGAACAGCTTCTTGATCAGGTAGTTCTCTTCGTTGTCCAGCGTCGCCCCGCCAAGGCTGGCGAATCCCAGGGTGCGCCGGGTGCGGGCCCCGTCCTGCTCCCATTGCCAGCCCTGGTTCCTGGCCTGGATCACCCGGTCAGCAATCATGTCCATCGCCGTGTCCAGGTCCAGGTGTTCCCAGTCGGCGCCGAACGGCCTGCGGTACAGCACCTGGTGCTGGCGGGCCGGGCCGGTGGTCAGCTGCAGGCTGGCCGAGCCCTTGGGGCACAGCCTGCCCCGGCTCACCGGAGAGTCCGGGTCACCCTCGATCTGGGTGACCTTGCCCCCGGAGACGTACACGTTCTGGCCACAGCCGACCGCGCAGTAAGGGCAGACCGATTTGACCACCTTGTCGGCGGTCGCGGTGCGCGGCACCCGCCGGGCCGAGGCCGGGCTCTTCGCCGCGGCCCCGCGGCCCAGCACGTCGTCCCCGGTCAGTTGCCGGTACACCGGCCAGCCCTCGATCCAGGTGCGAACGCCCATGTGCCCTCCGGATGCTGGTGCGGCGCGGCGCCGATGTTACACCTTGCGCCAGCGGGACTCCGCCCACGAGTAGCAGCCGAACAGGATCAGCCCGATGGCCACCAGGACCAGCAGCCAGGGACCGGCCGGGGTCTTGGTGAACGCCCGCAACGTGGCGTCGATGCCCTTGGCCTTGTGGGCGTTGGCAGTGAACGCGGCGATCAGCAGGAACAGCCCGGCGGCGGCGAACACGATGCCGCGCGCGATGCCACCGAACCGGCCGAGGAAGGTCACCACCTTGCGCGTCTGCGGGCTCATTTCACCGGTCCTGAGGTCGGCGAGGAACTTGCGCTCGAATGCCCGCCAGGCCAGCCACGCGCCGACCCCGATGAGCACCAGGCCGACGATCCCGACCAGGATCCTGCCGCCGGGCTGGCGCATCGCGGTCGAGGTGAGGTCCACCGACTGCGTGTTCGACGACTTGGGCGCGCCCAGGCCGAGTGCGTACTTGGTGATGCCGTAGGCGATAAAGGCGTACAGCACCGCCTTGAATCCGGCGATCAGCCGGTTGCTTGCTTTCCTGCCGTCCGCGCCTGGCCCGCCGTACAGGGCTTCGGACAGCCGCCATAGCGTCATCCCGGCGAAGCCGATAACAAGCAGCCACAGTAGGAAGGCGCCGAACGGCGTGCTCCCCACCACCCGGACAGCGCCGCTCTGGTCGGCCTTGTGACCGCCGTTACTGAAGGCGATCTGGATGGCCAGGATGCCGATGATGATGTACATGACGCCCCGGGCACAGAACCCGGCCCGCGCCAGCCAATCCACATACTTGCTGTTGCCGGCCTTGCGGGCGGCATATTTAGTATCACGGGTGCGTCGCCTGGCAGTTGGTGTAACCACTGTCGCCTCCTTGAAGACCCCCCCACACTGCCCGCGCCGGGTTGCCCTAAACGGCGAGGTTTGCCGCCCGGGGCGGGGGTAGCGACAACTCCGACCTATAAGCAGCGGAGGCGGACATTCATGGAAAGCCAGACAGTGGTGGTCACCGGGGCGAGCGCGGGAATCGGACGGGCCACGGCCCGGCTGTTCGGTGAGCGCGGCGACCGCGTCGGCCTGATCGCCCGCGGCCAGGCGGGCCTGGAAGGCGCGGCCCGCGAGGTCGAGGAAGCCGGCGGGAAGGCACTGGCGGTCAGCGCTGACGTCGCCGACTATGAGCAGGTCACGGCTGCCGCACGGCAGATCGAGGAGCACCTCGGGCCGATCGACGTCTGGATCAACGTGGCGTTCACCTCGGTCTTCTCGCCGTTCGCTGAGATCACGGCGGATGAGTTCCGCCGGGTGACCGAGGTCAGTTACCTGGGTTTCGTGTACGGGACGATGGCGGCGCTGGGCCGGATGCGGCCGCGGAACCAGGGCACGATCGTGCAGGTCGGCTCCGCGCTCGGGGACCGCAGCATCCCGCTGCAGTCGGCCTACTGCGGGGCCAAGCACGCGATCAACGGCTTCACCTCCTCGCTGCGCTGCGAACTGCTGCATGAGCACTCCGGCGTGCATGTGACCGTGGTGCAGATGCCGGCGGTCAACACCCCCCAGTTCTCCTGGGTGCGGTCCCGGCTGCCCAGGCACCCGCAGCCGGTGCCGCCGATCTACCAGCCCGAGGTGGCCGCGCGGGGCGTCGTCTACGCCGCCGACCATCCCCGCCGCAAGCAGTACTGGGTGGGGGCAAGCACGACGGCCACCATCCTCGCCAACCGGGTGGCGCCTGCCCTGCTGGACAGGTATCTGGCGCGAACCGGCTACGACGCACAGCAGACCTCCGAGCCCGCCGACCCGGGCCAGCCGGACAACCTGCTCCAGCCGGTCGACGGGGTCAACGGCCACGATTTCGGCGCGCACGGCGCCTTCGACGGCCGTTCCCATGACCACAGCTCGCAGGCCTGGCTGTCCCGGCATGTGGGCCTGTCGTCGGCGTTCCTCGGCGGTGCGGCGGTGCTCGGCGGGTTCCTCGCCGGAAGGCTGGGGCAGCGCCGGTGACCACCACGGGCCTGCCACCGGCCGCCGCTGTGCCGGAAGCGGTCCCCGCGGCGCTGCTGAGCCCCGCCCTGGTGCCCCGGGTGCTGTTCCCGGCGGTCCGGGCCTGTTACGGGGCAGCGCTGCTGTGTGCGCCCGGCGTGGCGCTGGGCCTGGCCACCGGCCAGGCCCCCAGCCAGCGGGCCCGCGCGGTCGCCCGGATTCTCGGGGCGCGCCATCTGGCCCAGGCGGTGCTCACGCTCTGGCGGCCCCGCCCGGCGGTGTTGCTGACCGGAGCGGGCATCGACGCCTGTCACAGTGCGTCGATGCTCGCCCTGGCCGTGGCCGATCCGCGAATGCGCCGCGCCGGGATCGCCGACGCGGCCACCGCCGCGGCCTTCATGGCCACCGGCGCACTGACGGGCGCTGGTGCTGGCGCCGCCAGCGCGGCTGTCGCAAGCGCGCGGCCGCCTGGGTAAGCACGCGGCCGCCGGGGTAAACCGCCAACCGCGGCGGCCGCGTATCACCTCAGCGGCAGCGACCGGCCTGCCGCGCGCTCAGCTCCCATCCAGGCGGCGGAACGTCACCTCGTGCAGCAACAGCCGCAGGGCGGCGGCCGCCGGAATCGCCACCAGTGCGCCGACGATGCCCATGAGCGTGCCGCCGACCAGCACGGCCACCAGCGACACCACCGCTGGCACCTTGACAGTGCTGCCCATGATCCGTGGCACGAGCAGATAGTCCTCGGCGAGCCGGTAGGCAATGTAGAAGGCGAGCGTAGCGATCGCGACGGGAAGGGACACGGTCAGCGCCACCAGGGACACCACGGCACCGCCGATCGTAGAGCCGATCACCGGGATCAGGTCCATGATCGCCACGAACAGCCCAAGCAGGATCGGGTAGGGGATGCCCAACGCGAGCATCCACAGGTAGGTGCCCAGCCCGGCGATCACCGAGGTGACCATGTTGCCGAGGACGAACCCGCCCACCTTGGTGAAGATCTCGTCCCCGATCAGGATCACCCGGGCCCGGCGGGAGTGTGGCGCTAGCCGGTAGGCGAACAGCTTGATCCGCGGCATCCCGGCCAGGAAGTAGACCACCAGGACGATCACCGCGAGCGTCGAGGCGAGCGCGCCCAGCACCAGCGCCCCAGCGCCCAGGACTCCCCCGACCAGCGAACTGCCCCGGGTAGCGAGCAGGTGGGAAAGACGCTGCTCGAGGTGGTATTTCATGTTCAGCCGGCCGAGCTGCGAGTTGTGATCCTGCAGCGCGTGTGCGTAGTGCGGCAGTTCGGCGATCAGATTGGTTGTCTGCGCGGCGAGCGGGGGGATCGCCGCCGCCAGGAATCCGGCGATCACGGCGAGCACGCCAAGCAGCACGGCGATCACGGCTGCCCATCGGGGCATCCGGTGCCTGGTCAGCCAGGTCACCACCGGGTCCAGGCCGGCCGCGATGAACAGGGCGAGCCCGATCAGCACCAGCACCGCGCGCGCCCTGATGACCAGCTCCACCAGGGCGATCGTGACCACCACGCCGGCGGCACCGGCCATCCCGATGAAGAACGGCGAGCGCCGGTCCATCGGCCGCCCGAGCCGTCCCAGCCCACCGGTCTCCTCGGCCTGCACGGCGGCCACCCGGGCTGCTTCGCGCATCCGCTCCATGCCCGGCTCGGGCCTGCCGTCGCCGCCTTCCCCAGCGGCTTCCAGCAGTTCGCTGACCACTTCATTTCCCCCTGATGACTCGGTATCGGATGCCAAACGGCCGACGCGGGGCTGGCGGGTGTCGTGCGCTGCCTCGCTCACCCGTCCGGGGCTATCCCCGGTCACGTCTGGCCGCCCGCCGGGACGGCGCCCGCGGCGAGGGCCGGGCCTGTTCGTCGCCGCGCGCGTGCTCTTCGTTCCGGACGATCGCGTCCTGCCGGAGGTCGTCATGGCGGCTGGCGGGCATCGGCTCGTGCTGCCGCTGGTTGACGCTCGGCCGGTACCCTGTCTGGTCGGCGTGGTCCCGTGCCTCGCGTTCGGCGTCAAGGCGCTCGTCATGCCCGCCTCGTTCGTCGGTTTCCGCGCCGTGACGCTCGCCGTCTCCCCGTCCCTGCGTCCGGTTCATTTCCCGACACCCTTTCACTGCGCTGGCGGCGTGCTCCCACTACGCACCGCCCGCGGATGGCTGGCAATGGCTGTTACCACTACCCCCGGCTTCGCCGCGCTCACATCCCGCGGCCGGGTATCGCGTGCCGTCTGCCTGTGCGGGAAGCCCCTGCCGCCGCCAGCGGGGCCCGCGATCCCTGGGGGTCATCTAGGAATCAGGAGCCCCGCGGCAGCTACGCCGGCCGGGTGGGTGCTGGCCCAGCCGACGCGGTCCTTCGACGTCAGCCAGCCGTCATGCCCGGCCCCGGCCGGTCGCGGCGTCCCTGGCCCGGTCAGCCGCGGCCGCGGCGGGGCCTGCCGTCTTCAGCACGCCCGGCACGGACGGGGTGTGCGGGTGCGGCCGGGTCGGTGCGCTCTTGCGGGCCTGCTCCAGGCTGTCCCCGAGATCAAAGGCTTCCGTCTCGGTCATGGCGGCGCGCAGGCCCGGCCACACCTGCGTTTCCTCGAACGCGATGTGCTGCCGGGCGGCCTTGATGAACTCGCCGAGCAGCCTGTCGAACTCGGGGTTGCCGGAGTCGAGCTTGTCCAGTTTGGCGAGCAGCTCCTTGCCTTCCTGCTCCTGGCTGATGGCCTGGTCGGCGAGCTTGTCGCCGTCCGGGAGAAGCTTGCGCACCGCTGGCCAGAAGTACATCTCCTCGATGGCCTCGTGCTTGGACTCCTCGATGACGAGCGTCTCGGCCATCTTCTTGCGAGCCGCGAGGAGGCTGTCATTGGTGCCTGACGCCGCAGGCGCCATCTCGAATTTGGATAGCAGCTGCTTGACCTGCTCGTGATCGCTGGCTAGTACATCGAAAGCGCTTGGCATGTTTTCTTCCCCGTCTGTTAGCGGTTGGTTGTTTCCCCGTGCGGCTTCCCCAGCCTGGGGGGATAAACCTCGGCTTGGGGACAGCGTTTGTTTTCCGCAGGAAGGGCAGAAGAGATGTGCCAATCGAAAGGAGCTTGCCGTGCTGCTCATCATCGCGGTCCTGCTGCTCGCCCTGATCCTGTTCGGTGTCGGGTTCGCGGTCCACGTGCTGTGGTGGATCGCGCTCATCGTGCTTGCCCTATGGCTGCTCGGGTTCCTGTTCCGGACGGCCGAAGGCGGCGGGCGACGACGCCGCTGGTACAGGTGGTAGCGGCTCATTGAAAGCTGGACGGGCTGTCGGTGCGCATCTCCGCGCCGGCAGCCCGTTGCAATGGCAGGACCCGGCCAGCCCATCTGCGGCCCGGGCTCTGGTGAGGGCGGCCATTGCCCGTCATTGCGCCAGGTTCTCTGCCCGGACCGCCAGCCGGTGTGCTCCGGCGTAGACGTTCATCGTCGGGCCGCGCAGGAAGCCGACCAGGCTGAGGCCCGCCTCGGCGGCCAG